>NZ_CP034766.1:997500-1330000 GCF_004006015.1 Rhodococcus sp. X156
TCACGCCGTGCAGCACCTCGATGGCGCCGTAGCCGGCGCGAACGTCGGCGAGCTCCAGGATCGGCTCGACGGCGGGGTGGGCCGGCCCGCTGCCGGGAGCGGTGAGCGTGTCGGTCATGCGACGTCCTCCGTGCCGATGTAGGCGGCGATCACTGCGGGGTCCTGGCGCACCTGCTCGGGCGTGCCCGAGGCGAGCAGCGAGCCGAAGTCCAGGACGTGGATCATCGAGCACACCCGCATCACCAGTGGCAGGTCGTGCTCCACCAGGCAGATGGCCAGGCCGCCGGCGGCCAGCTGGACCAGCAGGTCGGCGAACTGGTCGGTCTCGTGCTCGGTCTGGCCCGACGCCGGCTCGTCCAGCAGCAGCACGCGGGGCTCGGTCATCAGCGCCCGGGCCAGCTCGACCACGCGGGCACGGCCGGTGGGGATGTCGGAGACGTCCTGGGTGGCGATGTCGCCCAGCCCGCACAGCTCGAGCACCCGGTCGGTCTCGGCGTTGACGTCGATCCGCTTGCTGCGGCCGTTGGCGTTGTGGATGTCCCCGGCGACGCGGATGTTGTCCCGCACCGACAGCGACATGAACAGCTCCAGCCGCTGGAAGGTGCGGGCCAGGCCACGGTGCGCGCGCTTGGGCGGACGCATCTTGGTGATGTCCTCGCCGTCGAGCAGGATCTTGCCGGCGGACGGGCGCTGCAGCCCGGTGATGGTGTTGAACAGCGTCGTCTTGCCAGCACCGTTGGGGCCGATCAGCCCGGTGATGGTGGCGGGCTCGATGCTGATGCTCACGTTGTTGACGGCGACCAGGCCGCCGAAGCGGACCGTGATGTCGCGGCTCTCAAGCAGAGGCATTGGTGCTCAGCTCCTTGTTCTGGTCGGTGCCGTGGTGGCCGGCGGCGGGGGAGGCGGCGAGGCCGGTGGGGACCGCGCCGACGAACGCGGGCAGGCCGAGCTTCTGGTCCAGCGCGTGGCGGTCGCGCTCGGAGAACGGCACGTCCACCCCGATGAGCTCGGGCGGCGTGACCTTCCGGCGGGCGATCTCCTCCTTGCCGAGCACCGCCTCGGGCATCAGCATCTGGCCGAACACCGGCAGCAGGAAGACCAGGGTGATGGTCAGGATGCCGAACCACCACTTGTCGATGGTGTCGGTGTAGGCCAGCAGGTAGAGGATGACCTCGATGACCGCGCCACCGATGAGCACCGGCTTGGCGTTGCGCAGGGCGCGGTAGCCCTCGGTCACCTGGTGCACCGTGCCGCTGGGGTTGGCGCCGACACCGAGACCGATGAGGGCCGGGCTGACGGCGGCGATGTGGCCGAGCGTGGTGTACACCGAGGACAGGTTCTCGTGGTCCATCGCCAGGTCGTTGAACGTGGAGATGACCATCGTGAAGCCGACGCCGGACATGATGCCGCCGAACAGGGCGCCGGTGACGTAGCCGATGCCTGCCGCCACGGTGAGCATCAGCAGCGAGAGGCTGACCAGCACCGAGAAGCTGTCCGACTGGACCGAGCCGATGGCGCTGGACATCAGGATGCCGCCCAGGCCGGCGATGGCGGCGGAGATGACGAAGACGCTCAGCTTCAGCCGGACCAGGCTCTGGCCCAGGGTGGCCGAGGCCGCCTCGCTGTCCTTCATGGCGGCGAGCCGTCGTCCGTAGCCGCTGTTGCGCAGCGCCACCAGGCCGATGCCGATCAGCGCGAACAGCGCCGTGGTCGTCATCAGGAAGGTGTCACCGTCCTTGAGGTCCAGCGGGCCGACCTTGACCGGCGGGATCAGCAGGTTGCCGTCGGTGAACAGCGAGAACTTCTTGCCGAAGAGCTCGTGCTGGGAGATGTCGTTGAGGACCATGTTGGACAGGAAGACACCGAAGGCCAGCGTGGCCAGCGCCAGGTAGAGCCCCCGCAGTCGCAGTGCGGGCAGGGCGACGATGCCGCCGACCACCGCCGCGGCGGCCATGCCGAGCAGCACGCCCACCAGGGTGGTGCGGCTCTCGTAGCCGAACGTGGTGGTGCCGAAGTGGAAGACCACCACGGTGGCCACCGCGCCGAAGGAGATCGCCGCGAGGTTCATCTGCCCGGCGTAGCCGGTGAGCACGGTGAGCGAGAGGGCGATGATCGCGAACGTCATGCCGGTGGTGAGCAGGGTGACCGCGGAGTCGACCATGAGCAGCTTGATCAGGAACACCGCGACGACGAGGAACGCGCCCCAGGCGATGGCCGAGCGGACGGTGGGCACGTTGGCCCGCTCCCGGGTGCGCACCGCAGCGCCGGAGAGCCGGTCGTGCGGCAGCACGATGAGGACCATGAACAGCACGATCATCGGCAGCGAGATACGGAAGTTGCTGGTCCACGTCCAGGTGGAGGGGAAGTAGGCCAGCACGTAGGTGCTCGCCAGGCCCAGCACGATGGCGCCGACGAAGGTGCGGGGGATGCTCTTGAGCTTGCCGAACATCGCGGCGGCGAAGGCGTCGATGACGAGCAGCGTCAGCGCGTTGGCCTCCAGCGACCCGCCGCTGATGGGAGTGATGAGGATGCCGGCCAGCACGGCGAGCACGGAGCCCATGGCCCAGGAGGTGGCGGCGATGCGCTCGGGGTTGTGGCCGTTGAGGCGCAGCAGGTCCGGGTCGTCCACCGCGCCCCGCATGGACACGCCCATGCGGGTGCGGGTGAACATGATGCGCAGGCCGATTGCGATGAGCACGGCGACCACGAGGGCGATCAGGTCGTGGGTGCTGATGACCGACCCGAAGAGGTCGATCTGGCTGCTGTTGCCGAAGAACTTCTCCGAGCTGCGGGAGTCCTTGGGGTCCCAGAACCAGTGGGACAGGTAGATCGCACCCAGCAGGATGGACACCGTCACCACGATCTTGGTGACCTCGGCGGTGTTGCGCAGGCCCTTCATGATGAAGAGGTAGAGGCCCCAGCCCATCAGCGGGCCGATGACGCCGAGGGTGATGAGCAGAGCCACCGGGGTGGGCAGCCCCCAGCCGGAGCGCAGCTGCCAGTAGCAGAACGCACCGAGCATGGCCTGGGCACCGTGGGCGAAGTTGAAGATCCCCGAGGTGTTGTAGGTGAGCACGAGGCCGGACGCGGCAATCGCGTACACGGCACCGAGCACGAGTCCCAGGATCGTGAAGGTCACAAAAGCGTTCATCTACACACCTTCGGCAAGTGGGCTGGCTGGAGTGGCGCGGACTGCGGTGCCACTGGTGTTCAAGTTGTGAGCACCGGTGGTCGGCACTGGATCGTGGGGAGAGAGCTCCGAAAGACCTGCTCGGGGCAGCGCTGGGCCGTTCGCGCGGCCTGCTGAGCGCTGGACGGGCAGAACGCTATGGTGCGACCTAGGTCACTCCTGCACCCAGTCTCAGTGAGTGGGAGCACCGTGGTCACGTCCTGATCGGCCACGAGGGGTGGCACTCGTCGAATCGAGTGCCACCCCTCGTGGGCTGGTCCTGCCGCCGCTCGGGCCTGAGTCAGCTCTGCGGCAGGATCACGTTCGGCGTCAGGTACTTGGTGCTGATCCGGTCCGCGTTCAGCTGGGTGCCCCAGGCGGACTCCGAGATCTTGACCAGGTACTTGCTGTCGCAGTCGAACTCGGCGCGCTCCTTGGGCAGGATCTGGCTGAACTTGCCGTCCTCGAGCTTGACCGTGAGCGAGCAGTCGGTCGGCATGTTCTTGCCGGGGTCGGTCTTGGCGTGCAGCCCGCCACCGGTCCACTCGTTCACCGTGGACAGCTTGTTCACCATGCACTGGCGGGTGAGGTCGCTGCCGCACTCCTTGGCCGCGGTGGCCCACAGCAGGAACGAGGAGGTGGCCTGCATGCCCAGCAGAGCCGGCTTGGCGCCCGCGCCGTTGACCACGTCGAGGTACTTCTGCACCGCCGGCACCTTGTCGGCGTTCTCGAAGGGCTGGAAGGCCATGTCGATGTTCAGCTTGGGGATCTTGGTGGTGGCGTTCCACTTGGCGACGGCGTCGGTGTAGAAGGTGGTGCCCAGCATGTAGTTGGGCTGGACGCCGACCTGGTCGATGGCCTGCAGCAGGTTGTAGATGGCCGGGGTGCCGGCGCCGGTGTAGAACACCGTCTTCATCCCGCAGGACTTGTACTTCTCGGCGAACGGCACGAAGTTGGGCTCGCCGGCGTAGTTGGTGGTCACGCCGCAGTTCTTGGGGACGATGCCGGCGGCCTTGGCGCCCTCGGTGGCCTTGACGTTGGTGGAGATGACCGCGGGCAGCGTGGTCGCCATGATCTCGGTGCCGGCCTTGGCCTCCGGGTCCAGCTCGATCAGGTGCTGGAACTGGGAGTTGCTGAAGTAGTCCACCGGCGTCGGGAACGCCTCGTACATCATCGGGCCGTTGAGGGCGTCCGGGCTGACCACGAACCCGGGGACGGTCGCGAGGTTGCAGCCCACCCGGGTGGCCTCCCCGCCGGCGTCACCGGCGAAGCCCTGGCCGACCAGCATGAAGTCGCTCTTGCAGGCTTGCTGCATCACCGAGTTGACCTTGGTGATGGAGGCGTCGTACTGGTTGCCCTTGATCTCGCGGCCGTTGATCCCGCCCTGCTTGTTGCACCAGGCGATCATGGCCTTGACCGCGTCGCCCATCTCGGCGTTGAGGCCGGGGTTGATCGCGTAGCCACGGTCGTCGCCGTAGCCGATCGTGATCGACTGGTCGGTGACGCCCTGGTCGGTGGAGCCCTTGGCGTCGCCCTGGCCGCAGGGGGATTCCAGCGTGCCGAACTTCTCGGAGGCCGCGGTGACCGCGGTGGTGGGGGCGCCGGCGCCGGGGTCGCTGCCAGTGTCCGACCGGCTGGACGAACAGGCCGGGACCACCAGGGCAATCGCGGTCAGCGCCGCTGCCGTCTGGACGACTTTCCTCAGTCTCACAAGCTCTCTCCTCACCCTGTGCCCGAGGTGCCCCAGGCGTTGAACGGAACCTAGGGTGCGACGAACATCACGCCGGAAGCCTTCCCGTTGAGTGGGATGGACGTCGCCGTCAGGAGGAAGGTGTGGCAAGCGAACGACATGACAGACAGTGGCGTGGCGGCGCGCAGAGTCACTGCTTCTGGCAACGCAGAGGGGCGGCACCGCTCGCGCGGTACCGCCCCTCCGCCGGACCTGGGGGTCCGGCCAGCTCGCCTCAGATCAGCGCTGTCGTGATCAGCTCTGCGGCTTGATGGTGTTCGGTGTCAGGTACTTGGTGACGATCCTGTCCTCGTTCAGCTGGGTGCCCCAGGCCGACTCGGAGACCTTGACCAGGTACTTGCCGTCGCAGTCGAACTCGCCCTGCGTCTTGGGCAGGACCTGGTTGAACTTGCCGTCCTCGAGCTTGAGGGTCATGGAGCAGTTCGCCGGCTTGTTGGCGCCCGGGTCGGTGGTGGCGTGCATGCCGCCACCGGTCCACTGGTGCACCTTGGACAGCTCGTTCACCATGCACTGGCGGGTGAGGTCGCTGCCGCACTCCTTGGCCGCGGTGGCCCAGAGCAGGAACGACGAGGTGGCCTGCATGCCCAGCAGGGCGGTCTTGCCGCCGGTCGGGGTCACGATGTCCAGGTACTTCTGCACCGCGGGCACCTTCGACGCGTTCTCGAAGGGCTGGAAGGCGATGTCCACGTGCATGTTCGGAATCTTGGTGGCGGCGTTCCACTGAGCAACGGAGTCGGCGTAGAACGGCGTGCCCAGCACGTAGGTGGGCTGGGTGCCCACCTGGTTGATGGCCTGCAGCAGGTTGAAGATGGCCGGGGTGCCCGAGCCGGTGTAGAAGGCCGAGGTCATGCCGCACGACTTGTACTTCTCGGCGAAGGGCACGAAGTTGGGCTCACCGGAGAAGTTGGTGGTGATGCCGCAGTTCTTCAGCGTGAAGCCCGCCTCCTTGGCGCCCTCGACGGCCTTGAGGTTGGTCGAGGTGACCGCGGGCAGCGTGGTGGAGATGACCTCGGTGCCCGTCTTGGCGTCGGGACTCAGGGTGGCGAGGTGGTGGAACTGGGAGTTGTTGAAGTAGTCCGCCGGCGTCGGGAACGCCTCGTACATCATCGGGGCGTTGAGGGCGTCCGCGCTGGTCACGTACCCGGGCACGGTGACGAGGTTGCAAGCGACGCGGGTGGCCTCGCCACCGGCGTCGCCGGCGAAGCCCTGGCCGACCAGCATGAAGTCGCTCTTGCACGAGTCCTGCATCACCGAGTTCACCTTGGTGATCGCGGCGTCGTACTGGTTGCCCTTGATCTCGCGGCCGTTGATCCCGCCCTGCTCGTTGCACCACGCGATCATCGCCTTGACGGCGTCGCCCATCTCCTTGGACAGGCCGGGGCTCGCGGTGGCGCCGCGGTCGTCGCCGTAGCCGATGGTGATCGACTTGTCGGTGACGCCCTGGTCGGTGGCGCCCTTGGCGTCGCCCTTGCCGCAGGGGGAGTCCAGCGTGCCGAACTTCTGCGACGACGCGGTGCTGGCGCTCTCGCTGGACGAGGAGGTGCTGGAACCGCTGTCGGCGCCCACCGCAGTCTCGGTCCGGTCGGACGAACAGGCCGGGACCACCAACGCGATCGCGACCAGCGCTGCCGCCGTCTGCGCAGCTCTCTTGTATCTCACTGTTTCTCCTTCACCCTGTCCGCGCTCGCGGCAGGATCTGGTGCGCCTACTTGCAGGATCTGCCCAGACAGGGGCCCGGGTCCTGAGGAACCTAGGACGAGACCCAGGTCATACCGCGGGGCGTCTCAGTGAGTGAGATCACTCGAACTCACCGTCAGCGGGACCCGGATCGAGCGCTCCGACGTGCGGCAACGCGGTGACCATTGCCCGGCCGGGGGCGGTGTCGGAGGCGGTCCCGGGTTCCCGCCCGAGGTCGCCAGGGGGCCGCGAGCTCGCCCGCGGCGGGCGATGAGTGCGACGCACATCACACAGGGTGCCGTCTCGATGGCCGAGATCGTCGGTGTCACCGGGCGTGCTCCGGGTGCCGCCCTCGCGCGGTCGGGCTGGTGCGTCCCTAAGGGCCTGCTGAGAGCCCCTTGGCGACCGTTCGGACGGCTCTGCGCGGACCCGTGCGCGCGCGGTTCTAGACCAGTCTGCGACCCGCAACTCGCCGGTGTCCCGCTGTCTGGGAGCCTCGTCGCGACACGGACTAACAAGCACTCGCTTGGTTGTGATGCGCCCCACTGCTACAGTTTTCATAATTGAGTTCAGTTCTTCGGCGTTCCTGCAGGTGGGGGCCGTAATGAGTCAGACGGAGGCACGATGACAGCGGTCACGAACCCACAGGTTCAGGCAGCGGCCCGCCCAGCGCTCCCGCCCTCGATGGTGGAGCGGATGACGCTCATCGTCGATGCGTTCGACAGCCGCTTCACCCGGCTGAACCTCGAGCAGATCGCGTGTCGCACCCATCTGCCGCGCTCCACCGCGCACCGGATCCTCGACCAGCTCGTCCAGCTGAGCTGGCTGGAGCACACGTCCATGGGCTACAGCCTGGGCCGGCGGGCACTGGGCCTGGGCGGCCAGGACGGCGCGCACGGCGAGATCCGCAAGGCAGCGGCGGACGTGCTGCACAGCCTGCACCTGCGCACCGGCATGGTGGTGCACCTGGCGGTGCTGGACGGCTCCATGGAGATGTACCTGGACAAGGTGGGCGGCCGCTACGCCAGCGTGCTGCCCTCCAAGGTCGGCCAGCGCTCGGCGATCTACAAGACCACCGGCGGTCGCGCCATGCTGGCCTGGCTGGAGCCCGAGCGCGTCGACGACCTCGTCGGTGAGCGCATCACCCGTCCACCACAGCCGGGCAAGTGGGACCTGATGAGCCTGCACCGCGAGCTCAACCGGATCCGGGCCCGTGGCGGCATCTCCCTGGACCGCGGGGAGTTCACCGCGGAGTGCCCGAGCGTGGCCGCCGCCGTGCGCACGCACGAGGGACCGGTTGCCGCCATCAGCCTGTGCGCCGAGTCGGGCAGCGCCCAGCTCGACCGCGTGGTCCCGCTGCTGGCCGACGCCGCCCGCCGGGTCTCCCAGGCGCTGCTGCCCGACCCCGCACCGGCCAGCGCCTCCCGCTCCGTGCAGGCCCCCACGGTGGTTCCCCGCGGAGCAGCCGCCCGCCGCTGAGCCGTCCGGACCCAGCAACGCCAGACGCCCTGCCGCCATCCGTGAGGATGGGCGACAGGGCGTCTGTGCGTCCGAGGGGTGTCAGCCGATGAGGTCCTCGATCGGCCCGACGGCGAAGTAGGCGACGAACAGCAGCGCCACCACCCACAGCAGGGGGTTGATCTCCTTGCGGCGGCCGCGGGCGACCCGCAGCACCACCCAGGTGATGAAGCCGACGCCGATGCCGTTGGCGATGGAGTAGGTGAACGGCATGACCACGATGGTGAGGAAGGCCGGCAGCGCGATGGAGAGGTCGCTGAAGTCGATCTCCTTGATCTGGGCGATCATCAGCGCGCCCACCACCACCAGCGCGGGAGCGGCGGCCTCGATGGGGATCACCGAGTACAGCGGCGTGAGGAACATGGCCGCCAGGAAGAGCACGCCGGTGACCACGTTGGCCAGGCCGGTGCGGGCGCCCTCGGCGATGCCGGAGGCCGACTCGACGAAGACGGTGTTGGACGAGGCCGAGCCGACACCGCCGGCGATGGCACCCACGCCCTCGACCACCAGTGCCTTGCCGACACCGGGGAGGTTGCCGTCCTTGTCGGCCAGGTCGGCCTCCTTGGCCAGACCGGTCATGGTGCCCATGGCGTCGAAGAAGTTGGCCAGCACCAGGGTGAACACGAGCAGGCTGGCCGAGAGCGCACCGATGCGGGCGAAGGCGCCGAAGCTGACCTCACCGACCAGGCTGAGGTCGGGCAGGCTGGCGAAGACGTCCGGCAGGATCGGGACGCTGAGGTTCCAGCCCTTGGGGTCCACGCCGTTGGACGGGCCCACGTCGAAGATCGCCTGCAGGATGGCGGCGAGCACGGTGGTGACGACGATGCCGATGAGCAGGCCCGCGCGGACCTTGCGCACCACCAGCACGCCCATGAGCAGCACGCCGAAGACGAACACGAACGTGGGCCAGGACCCGATGGAACCCTCGATGCCCAGCCCGACCGGCACCGTGGTGTTGGCGGCGTCGGGCAGCCGGCGGACGAAGCCGGCGTCGACCAGGCCGATGAAGGCGATGAACAGGCCGATCCCGACGGCGATGGACGCCTTGAGCGCGCTGGGCACCGCGTTGAACACCCGGGTGCGCAAGCCGGTGAGCGCGAGCACCAGGATGATGATGCCGTCGATGACCACCAGGCCCATGGCCTCGGGCCAGGTCACCTGCGGGGCGATGGTGACCGCCAGCAGGGTGTTGATGCCGAGGCCGGTGGCGATGGCGAACGGGTAGTTGGCGATGACGCCGAACAAGATCGTCATCACGCCCGCCACCAGCGCGGTGACGGCGGCGACCTGGGCGACCGGGAGGATGTTGCCCACCACGTCGCGGTGCGCGCTGGGGGAGTCGGCGGAGAAGCTGCCGAGGATCAGCGGGTTGAGCACCACGATGTAGGCCATGGTCACGAAGGTGACGATGCCGCCCCGCACCTCACGGCCGACCGTGGACCCTCGTTCGGTGATCTTGAAGTAGCGGTCCATGAAGCTCGTCTGCGCCGGACGTGGCGAGGTCTGCGCCGTGGTCAAAGGTGTCTCCAGGGAGATGGGAAGTGGCCGCCGCTGCGATCGCTGCTGGCGTGGTGGTCACGCCGTTGTGACGCGGTGATACTAGCCGCAGGTGAGAGGGCCGATCGGCCGCAGTTCTGGGCGCTTGGCACCGAGCAGGTCGCCGGAGGACTCCCCCCGCATGCGCCGCTGCACCCAGGGTGCGAGGTGCTCGCGGGCCCATCGCGCCGTCTCCCTGGCGTTCTCGCGGCGGCTGGGCGTCGGCTGCACCGGCAGCGGGTCGGCCCACCCGGTCTCGGTGGGGGAGCAGCCCAGCGTGCTGAGCGCCTCGAGCGCCACGCGCCGGTGACCTTCGCTGGTCATGTGGATGCGGTCGTCGGCCCACATCCGCCAGTCCTGCAGCGGGGCGAGCCCCCACTGGTTGAGCACGTAGGCGTCGTGCTTGCGGGCGATGGTCCAGATGTGCGCGGTGTAGGTGGCCACCCGGCCGCGGGTGTGACGCACCACGGGCGCGCCCCGGGGGTCGGCGGGAGTGGCGATCAGCACGTCGGCCCCCGCGGCGCGCAGCCGGCCCACGGCGTCGTCGAGCTCGGCGGCCAGCGCCTCGACGTCGGCACGCGGACGCATGATGTCGTTGCCGCCCCCGCTGATGCTCACCAGGTCCGGGGCCAGCGCGATCGCCTCGTCGGTCTGGCGGCCGGCGATGTCCGCCAGCAGCCGGCCGCGGATGGCCAGGTTGGCGTAGGACAGCCCTGCGGCCGGGGTGTTCGCGTGCGCGGGGCCGCCGGAGCTGGCGCTGCCGTTCTCGGCGATGGCGGCCAGGTGCCCGGCCAGGCGGTCGGCCCAGCCCACGTAGTAGTCGGGCTGGTCGGGGTGGGCGTCGCTCATGCCCTCGGTGAAGGAGTCACCGATGGCGACGTAGCGGGTCCAGGGCCGGGACGGGCGGGCAGGCACAGCAGGGGTCTCCTGTCTGGGGGGGTGGAGCCGGGGGCGCCGGTGGGCGTGCCCGGAAGGCGAGGAAGCGTCAGGTGAGCAGGACGAGCTCGGTGGGACCGCTGACCTCCACCCGCAGCCCGGCGCGGCGCGCGACGGCGGCCACGCCGCGCACGTCGGCCGGCTCGGCACGGGTCAGGGCGAGCGCGCGGGCCAGCAGGCCCTTGTGGGACTTGTTGAAGTGGCTGACCACCTTGCGGCTGCCGTCGGGCTGCTCGGTGAGCACCGTGGCGGTGACCGCACCCGGCGCCGGACCGAGCGCGGCGTAGGCGCCGGAGCGCAGGTCCACCACCAGCCCGTCCACGGCCTCCAGCGCGGGCACCAGCACCGGGCGCCACCGGGCGCGCAGGGTGCCCACCTCGGGCAGCGTGGAGCCGGCGGAGAGCCGGTAGCGGGGGATGCGGTCACCGGCGCGGAGCAGGCCGAAGAGGGCGGAGCCCACGGCCAGGCGGGACAGCGCCCGGTCGCGCTGGGCGGCGGTGAACGAGCCGGCGTCGAGGGCGTCGTAGAGGACACCGGTGTAGCGGTCCAGCGCCGCGGTGGTGGGCGCCTCCCACAGGCGGGCGTTGTGCTCGGCCTCGTCGGCCTGCTTGGGGCCCAGGCCGAGCGCGGCCATCATCACCGGGGGGTCGGTGGCCAGCTTGGTGAGCGCGTCCAGCAAGCTGCGGCGCAGCTCGGTCAGCTCGGCGAAGCCGAGGGTGGCGAGGTCCAGCGGGAGTCCGTCGCCGCCGTGAGCCTTGGTCTCCGACGGCGGAAGCAGCACGAGCACTGACCTACCGTATCGCCGCCGGTCACGGCGGGACCGGGCGCCCCGACCGACCCCGGACAGACGCCGACGGCCCGGCAGGAACCTGCCGGGCCGTCGGTGATCGTCAGGTCAGAGCCAGCGACGCTCCGCCTTGCGACGCTGCTTCGCGCTCTCCTTGGCCAGCTCGGCGCCGCGCTCGCGGGCCTGCTCGGCCAGCTCGGCACCACGCAGGCTGGCGACGGTGGCGAGCTCGGCGCCACGGGCCCGGGCCAGGTCGGCCCACTCGGAGCCACGCTCGCCGGCCACGGCGGCGAGGACCGCGCTGCGGGCCTTGGCCTGCTCGGCCAGCACCGGTCCGCGGTCGCTGGCGACCTGGGCCAGCTCACCGCCGCGCTCGGCGGCCAGGCGGGCCAGCTCGGCGGCACGCACCCGGGCAGCCTGGGCCAGCTGCTCGCTGGAGGCCGACAGGCGCTTGGTGGTGTCGCTCTCGGCGACGCGGTGGGCCAGCTCCTGGCCACGCTCGGCGGCCTTGCTGGCGGCCCCGGCCAGGGACTCGCCCTTGCCGGAGGCGCCGGCGGCGGCGAAGGGGACCGCGGTGGAGACGGCGGCGCTGGCAGCCTTGGCGGCCTTGCGTCCGCGCCAGCCCAGCGAAGGCTTGCCCTCGGTGTCCACGGCGGCGAGCATCAGCCCGCCCAGCAGGCCCACGTTCTTGATGAACTGCTGCTGGTCAGCAGCCTTCTTCTTCGGGTCGGTGGCCTCCCAGAAGGGGTGGCCGGCGACCGTGGTGGGGATGAGCGAGGCCGCGAGCACGGTGGAGGCGAGGCGGGGTGCCTTGCCGGTGGCGAGCAGCAGCCCGCCCAGCACGTGCACGCCGGCGTTGATCTTCACCAGGGTGTCGGGGTCGGTCGGCACGTTGGCGGTGACGTCGTCGGGCAGGGCCTCCTCAGCCTTGGTGATGAGGGGGGTGGCCTGCTCGACCCGCGCGCTCGGGTTGCGCAGCGTGTTGATGCCCCCCGAGATGAACGAGGCGGCGAGCATGGGTCGAGCAAGACGACGGATCAGCACTGAATCCTCCTGTGGTGACGGTGATGGACCTGTAGGACCCTATTCGCCAACTCTACGAAGGGGAACGCCACTCCGCAGGACGGCGGGAGGCCCGCGCGTCGGCGACTACGCTGACCACCCGTGATCACCCGCCTGTCCTCCCTGTTCCTGCGCACCCTGCGCGACGACCCCGCTGACGCCGAGGTGCCCAGCCACAAGCTGCTGGTGCGCGCCGGCTACGTGCGCCGCATCGCTCCCGGCGTCTACTCCTGGCTGCCGCTGGGCCTGCGGGTGCTCCGCGAGGTGGAGCGGGTGGTGCGCGAGGAGATGGACGCCATCGGCGCGCAGGAGATCAGCCTGCCGGCGCTGCTGCCCCGCCAGGCCTACGAGACCACCAACCGGTGGACCGAGTACGGCCCGGCGCTGTTCCGGCTCAAGGACCGCAAGAACAACGACTACCTGCTGGGCCCCACCCACGAGGAGATGTTCGCGCTCACCGTGAAGGGTGAGCTGAACTCCTACAAGGACTTCCCGGTCACCCTCTACCAGGTGCAGACCAAGTACCGCGACGAGGAGCGCCCGCGCGCGGGCATCCTGCGCGGCCGCGAGTTCATCATGAAGGACTCCTACTCCTTCGACCTCGACGACGAGGGCCTGGCCAAGTCCTACGCCGCCCACCGCGGCGCCTACCAACGGATGTTCGAGCGCCTCGGCCTCAAGTACGTCATCGTCTCGGCCATGTCCGGAGCCATGGGTGGCTCGGCGTCGGAGGAGTTCCTGGCCGAGAGCGCGAACGGCGAGGACACCTTCGTCCGCTGCCTGGAGTCCGGCTACGCGGCCAACGTGGAGGCCGTCACCACGATGGCCCCGCCCGCCCGGTCGCTGGAGGGCCTGCCCGAGGCCCGGGTGCTGGACACCCCGGACACCGCCACCATCGACGCCCTGGTGACGTGGGCCAACGGTGCTGACCTGGGCCGCACCGTCACCGCGGCCGACACGCTGAAGAACATCCTGGTCAAGACCAAGCTCCCGGGCGGTGAGTGGGAGCTGGTGGGCGTCGGCATCCCCGGCGACCGCGAGGTGGACACCAAGCGGCTGGAGGCGGCGCTGGAGCCGGCCGAGGTGGTGCTGCTCACCGAGTCCGACTTCGCCAAGAACCCGTTCCTGGTCCGGGGCTACATCGGCCCGCGCGCGCTGGCCGCGAACGGCGTGCGCTACCTGGTGGACCCCCGCGTGGTCACCGGCACCGCCTGGATCACCGGCGCCGACGAGGCGGGCAAGCACGTGGTGGACCTGGTCTGCGGGCGCGACTTCACCCCCGACGGCACCATCGAGGCCGCCGAGGTCCGCGACGGCGACCCCTCGCCCGACGGCGGCGGGCCGCTGGTGGCCGCCCGGGGCATCGAGATCGGCCACATCTTCCAGCTCGGCCGCAAGTACACCGACGCGTTCACCGTGGACGTGCTGGGCCAGGACGGCAAGAAGGTCCGGCCCACCATGGGTTCCTACGGCGTGGGCGTGTCTCGCCTGGTCGCCGTCATCGCCGAGCAGTGCCACGACGAGCGCGGCCTGCGCTGGCCCGCCGAGGTGGCCCCGGCCGACGTGCACCTGGTGATCGCTGGCAAGGACGCCGACGCCACGGCGGGGGCGGAGCAGCTGGCCGCTGACCTCGACGCCCGCGGGGTGCGGGTGTTCCTGGACGACCGCAAGGCGTCTCCCGGCGTCAAGTTCGCCGACGCCGAGCTGCTGGGCGTGCCGGTGATCTGCGTGGTCGGCCGCGGCTGGAAGGACGGGATGGTGGAGCTGCGCGACCGCTTCGCCGGCACCAGCCGCGAGGTCCCCGCCGCCGAGGCACTGGAGCTGCTCAGCGGGCGGTAGCTCCCCGGAGGTCCGGCTCAGCCGCGCAGGTAGCTGAGCCGGACCTGGCGGGTGGTGTTGTCGCCGTTGGTGTCCACCAGGCACACCGACTGCCAGGTGCCCAGCGCCAGCTCGCCGCCGAGCACCGGGATGGTGGCGTGCGGGGCGACGAGCGCGGGCAGCACGTGGTCGCGGCCGTGGCCGGGGGAGCCGTGCCGGTGGCGCCAGCGGTCGTCGGCGGGCAGCAGCTCGCGCAGGATCGCCAGCAGGTCGGTCTCGCTGCCCGCGCCGGTCTCCAGCACCGCCACCCCGGCGGTGGCGTGCGGCACCCACACGTTGAGCAGGCCCTCGTCAGCGTCGCAGTCGGCGAGGAAGCGGGCGCAGTCGGCGGTCAGGTCGGCGACGGTCTCGGCGGAGCCGGTGCGCACCTCGAGCACGGTGGTCTTCATGGCTGTCCCGGGAAGGCAGTGGTGACGGGGTTGGTGGTCAGCGCGGCACGCCAGTAGGCGGCGCGCACCGCGCAGTCGGTGAGCGCCGCGGCGGCGGTGGCCCGCAGGCCGGTGGCGCTGGCGTCGGGCGCGGAGCGCTCCAGCACGGCCCGCCAGGCCACCGCGGTCTCGGTCTCCACCCGCACGCCCAGCTCGGCGGCCGTGATCGGGTCGTTGACCGCGACGGGCAGCGTGTAGCCGGCCGCGGCGTGCGGCGGGGTGGCGCCGGTGGCCCGCAGCGCCTCGCTGGTGGCGTCGCGGCGGGCGCGGTGTGCGGCGGAGACGGCGGTGACCCAGGCCTGGCGCTGCGGCGACGCGTGGGCGTCCACCACGCCGTAGGCGAACACGGCAGCGTGCTCGGCGGCCACGGCGTCGGCCAGGGCCTGCTGCTGCTCGGCGGCGTCGGGGGTGCGGGGGGTGCTCATGCCAGCACCGCCTGGTGGCTGGCGCAGGCGGCGGCGACGGAGCCCAGCAGCCCGGCGCGGTAGGCCGGCTCGGTCCGCGCCAGCTCGGCGGCGGCGCGCTCGTGGGCCTGCAGCTCGGTCTTGAGCTCGGCCACGGTGGCCGGGCCCGGGGTGGCCGGGGCCGTCGACCCGGCCGCGGACGTGGTGGCCGGCTGGGTGGTGCTGGTGGCCCCGGACTGCGGGGTGGCCGGGGTGGGGCCCGCGGCGCGGGTGACCTCCGCCTCGATGGCCTCGGCGTGCGCCGTGCGGTCGGCGGACACTGTGCTGAGCACCACAGCCTGCTCGGGAACGGTGGTGGCCAGCTGGGTGGCGGCGGCGGCGTCGGCACGGGCTGCGGCGGCGAGGGCGATCAGCGGGTCCACCCGAGGCTCGACGTCCTGTTCCTGCTGGTCAGGGCTGTCTGAACCGCCCAGCACCCCGCACCCGCTGGCCGCCAGGGTCATTGCCACCGCAGTGGCACCGAGCGCGAAGCGGCGGCGGGTGAGCACCGGCAGGACGGGGCTTGTAACGGGAGGCACGACGGTCATCTTGCCAGCCGCGAGCCGCTAGTCTGAGCATTCGCGGGCGCACTCCAGTCGCCTGCCACAACTGCACGCCTCAACCCAGCTGGGAGCCCCACTCATGCCCGTCCCGCCCCCAGACAAGGTCACCGAGCTCATCGGTGACGTCGTCGCCGGCTTCGCCTGCGACCTGGAAGGTGTCACGGTCTCCGCAGCGGGCCGTCGCAGCGTCGTCCGCATCATCGTGGACTCCGAGGACGGGCTGGAGCTCGACGAGGTCGCCGAGCTGAGCCGGGCCATCTCCGCGGTGCTCGACGCCACGCCCGGCGTGGCCGACTCCTCCTACACCCTCGAGGTCACCACACCCGGCGTGGACCGCCCGCTCACCCTGGAGCGGCACTGGCGCCGTGCCCGCGGCCGACGAGTCGCCGTGACCCTGGAGCAGGAGAAGGTGAGCGGCCGGGTGGGCGAGGTCGTCGACGGCACCGTGACGCTGGTGCTGACCGCTCGACCGCAGCCACAGGTGCGCACCGTCGCGCTGGCCGACGTCCGCTCCGCCGTGGTCGAGGTGGAGTTCTCCCGGCCGGACCCGGCCGAGCTGGCCATCACCGGAGCGCCCCGCGGTGCGGTCCCCGGGGAGCCGGTCGAGCTGGGGGAAGCGACCGGCGACACCCAGGACGACGACACCGAAGACCACGACACCGAAGACACCGAAGACACCGAAGACAGTGACGCGGGGGGATCGAGCACGGTGGACAACGCCGTGGCGGACAACGAGGAGAACAAGTGAATATCGACGTCGCGGCCCTGCGCGCAATCGAGTCGGAGAAGGGCGTGTCCATCGAGACCGTCATCTCGGCGATCCAGTCCGCGCTGCTCACCGCGTACAAGCACGTCGACGGCCACCAGCCGGACGCCCGCATCGACGTCGACCGGCGAACCGGCCTGGTCCGGGTGATGGCCCGCGAGGTCGACTCCGAGGGCAACCTCGTCTCCGAGTGGGACGACACCCCGGAGGGCTTCGGCCGCATCGCCGCCACCACGGCGCGACAGGTGATCCTGCAGCGGCTGCGCGACGCCGAGCACGAGCACACCTTCGGCGAGTTCGCCACGCACGAGGGCGAGATCGTCGGCGGCGTGGTGCAGCGCGACTCCCGGGCCAACGCCCGCGGCATGGTGGTGGTGCGCATCGGCAGCGAGGCCACCGGCGTGGAGGGCGTGATGCCACCGGCCGAGCAGGTGCCCGGGGAGAGCTACGAGCACGGCGAGCGGGTCAAGTGCTACGTCGTGGGCGTCACCCGCGGCCAGCGCGGGCCGGTCATCAGCCTCTCCCGCACCCACCCGAACCTGGTGCGCAAGCTCTTCGCCCTGGAGGTGCCCGAGATCGCGGACGGCTCCGTGGAGATCATGGCCGTCGCCCGCGAGGCCGGGCACCGGTCCAAGATCGCGGTGCGCACCAAGGTGGCGGGGCTCAACGCCAAGGGCGCCTGCATCGGTCCGATGGGGCAGCGCGTGCGCAACGTCATGAGCGAGCTGGCGGGGGAGAAGATCGACATCATCGACTACGACGACGACCCCGCCCGCTTCGTCGGCAACGCCCTGTCGCCGTCCAAGGTCGTCAGCGTCACCGTGGTGGACGAGGCGGCTCGCGCTGCGCGCGTGGTGGTCCCGGACTTCCAGCTGTCCCTGGCGATCGGCAAGGAAGGGCAGAACGCACGGCTGGCCGCGCGGCTCACCGGGTGGCGAATCGACATCCGCAGCGACGCGGCGCCGACCGACGAGACGGCCGCCGCGGGACCGGGTGAACGGGACGGTTCGTCGCAAGGCCGGCAGGAGCGCTAGACTTGTCCGTGGTCGAGCTTGACGCCCTGTGTTCCACTCGGTCCGCCGCGGCACACCAGCCGCAACGGACCTGTGTGGGGTGCCGGGTCCGGGCGTCGACCGCCGAACTGCTCAGGGTAGTTGCGCGAGGCTCGTGCGTGATCCCTGATCCGCAGCACAGGATGACCGGACGGGGTGCGTGGTTGCACCCCACCAGCCGGTGTCTGGACGCTGCGGAGCGGCGGCGAGCACTTCCCAGGGCACTGCGTGTTCCTGGTCCGCTCGACGTCAGTGCAGCAGCCGCCCTCGTGGCGGACAGTTCGGTGAGCACCACAGAGCATGCCCACCAAGGAAGACAGGCCAAGAACTCATGAGCACCCCGTGAAGTCTCAGTGATGAACGTCCGTCGGTTGTAACCGAGGTCGTGCGGATCTTGCCGCCGGCCTCCCAGTAAGGAGAGCAGTGGCAGGTAAGGCCCGCGTGCACGAGCTAGCGAAAGAGCTCGGTGTCACCAGCAAGGATGTTCTCGCCAAGCTCAAGGAGCAGGGCGAGTTCGTGAAGTCAGCGTCTTCCACGGTCGAGGCGCCAGTCGCCCGTCGACTGCGGGAGGCATTCCCCGGAGCGAACGGCAGCAGCGCGGCCCCCGCCGCGCAGCCCACGCCGGGTGGAGCCCGTCCGGGACCCCGTCCCGGCGCGCGTCCGTCCGCCCCCGAAGCGCCTGCAGCGCAGCAGCCGTCCGGCCCCCGGCCGGGCGCTCCCGCGCCGTCGCCGGCCCAGCAGGCTCCTGCCCCGCAGGCACCCGCCGCCCAGCGTCCGGAGCCGCAGGCCCCGGCCGCGCAGGCTCCGGCACCGCAGGCACCCGCGGCTCGGGCCACCTCGGCCAAGCCCGGTGCGCCCGCACCGCAGGCCCCCGCGGCAGCTCCGGCTCCCGCGCCGCAGGCTCCTGCCCCGCAGGCACCGGCAGCTCCGGAGCCCCAGGCCCCCGCGGCTCAGGCTCCCGCAGCCCAGGCTCCGTCGGCCCCGTCGCCGGCCGGACCCAAGCCTGGTCCCAAGGCTCCGGCGCCCAAGGCTCCGCGAGTGGGCAACAACCCGTTCAGCTCTGCCCCGACGCCGCCGCGCCCTGCGGCTGCCCCGCGTCCGGGTGCAGCGCCTGCCCCCGGTGCCGGTGCTCCGCGTCCGGGTGCACCGCGTCCGGCCGCCGGTCCTGGTGGACCGCGTCCGGCTCCTGGCGCCGGTGGTCCCCGGCCCAGCCCTGGCAACATGCCGCCGCGTCCCAGCCCGGGTGCGATGCCCCAGCGTGCGGCCCGTCCGGCTGCCGGTCCTGGTGGTCGTCCCGGTCGTCCGGGTGCTCCCGGCGGTGCTCGCACCGGCGGTCCCGGTGGCGGCGGCAACTACCGCGGTGGTGGCACCGGTGCGCCGGCAGGTCCCCCGCGGGCTCCGGCTTCCGGGGTCGTCCCGGTGGCGGCAACCGCGGTCGGGGTGCTGCGGCTGGTGCCTTCGGTCGCGCGGGCGGTCCCGTCCGTCGCGGTCGCAAGTCGAAGCGGGCGAAGCGCGCCGAGTACGAGAGCATGCAGGCGCCCGCCGTCGGCGGCGTGCGGCTGCCGCACGGCAACGGCGAGACCATCCGGCTCGCCCGCGGTGCCTCGCTGTCGGACTTCGCCGAGAAGATCGACGCGAACCCCGCTGCGCTGGTGCAGGCCCTGTTCCACCTCGGTGAGATGGTCACGGCCACCCAGTCGGTCAACGACGAGATCCTGGAGCTGCTCGGCTCCGAGATGAACTACGTCGTGCAGGTGGTCAGCCCGGAGGACGAGGACCGCGAGCTGCTCAACGCCTTCGACCTCACCTACGGCGAGGACGAGGGCGGCGAGGAGGACCTCGTCGTGCGTCCGCCGGTGGTCACCGTCATGGGTCACGTCGACCACGGAAAGACCCGACTGCTGGACACCATCCGCAAGGAGAACGTCCGCGAGGGCGAGGCCGGTGGCATCACCCAGCACATCGGTGCCTACCAGGTGCTCACCGAGCTCGAGGGCAACCAGCGACTGGTCACCTTCATCGACACCCCCGGTCACGAGGCGTTCACCGCCATGCGTGCCCGTGGTGCGAAGGCCACCGACCTGGCGATCCTGGTGGTTGCCGCCGACGACGGCGTCATGCCGCAGACGGTGGAGGCCATCAACCACGCCCAGGCAGCGGACGTGCCGATCGTGGTGGCGGTGAACAAGATCGACAAGGAGGGGGCCAACCCCGAGAAGATCCGCCAGCAGCTCACCGAGTACAACCTGGTGGCCGAGGAGTACGGCGGCGACACGATGTTCGTCGACATCTCCGCAAAGCAGGGCACGAACATCGACGCCCTGCTGGAGGCCGTGCTGCTCACCGCGGACGCGGCGCTGGACCTGCGGGCCAACCCGGACATGGACGCCCAGGGTGTGGCCATCGAGGCCCACCTCGACCGCGGCCGTGGCCCGGTGGCCACCGTGCTCATCCAGCGAGGCACGCTGCGCGTCGGTGACTCCGTCGTCGCCGGTGACGCCTACGGCCGGGTGCGCCGGATGGTCGACGAGCACGGCGAGGACGTCCTCGAGGCGACCCCGTCGCGCCCGGTGCAGGTCATCGGGTTCACCTCGGTGCCCGGTGCCGGCGACAACCTGCTGAAGGTCGACGAGGACCGCATCGCGCGGCAGATCGCCGACCGTCGCAACGCGCGCAAGCGCAACGCGCTGCAGGCTCGCTCCCGCAAGCGGATCAGCCTGGACGACCTGGATGCGGCGCTCAAGGAGACCAACGAGCTCAACCTCATCCTCAAGGGCGACAACTCCGGAACGGTGGAGGCCCTCGAGGAGGCGCTGTACAACATCCAGATCGACGACGAGGTGCAGCTGCGCGTCATCGACCGCGGTGTCGGTGGCATCACCGAGACCAACGTCAACCTGGCGGCCGCGTCCAACGCGATTATCATCGGCTTCAACGTCCGCGCGGAGGGCAAGGCCACTGAGCTGGCCACTCGCGAGGGTGTCGACATCCGGTACTACACGGTGATCTACCAGGCCATCGACGAGATCGAGAGTGCGCTCAAGGGCATGCTCAAGCCGATCTACGAAGAGGTCGAGCTGGGCCGCGCGGAGATCCGGGCACTGTTCCGCTCCTCCAAGGTCGGCACGATCGCCGGTTGCATGGTCAAGTCCGGCCAGGTCAAGCGCAACGCCAAGGCCCGGCTCATCCGGGACGGTCGCGTCATCGCCGAGAACGTCAACGTCACCTCGCTGCGGCGGGAGAAGGAAGACGTCACGGAGGTTCGCGAGGGCTTCGAGTGTGGTCTGACCCTGTCGTACTCCGACATCAAGGTCGACGACATCATCGAGACCTACGAGATGCGCGAGAAGCCGCGCGACTAGTCCGCAACGCGCGGGTTGGGTGTGCCACGAGCACACCCAACCCGCGCGGTTGTGGCTCGACCAGCCGGAGGTGCCGACGTGTACGTGGGTGTCCTCGAGCTGGACGTGCTCCTCGGTGACGTCGCCTCGCTCAAGCAGAAGCGCTCCGTGGTCCGGCCCGTGGTGGCCGAGCTGCGGCGCCGCTTCGAGGTGTCGGTGGCCGAGGCTGGACTGCAGGACCGGTACCGGCGCAGCGTGATCGGTGTTGCCGTCGTCTCGTCGGATGCTGCTCACATGCACCAGGTGCTGGACTCCTGCGAGCGTATGGTGGCCGGGCGGCCGGAGCTTGACCTGCTCTCGGCGCACCGCCGGGTCCTCGGCCCGCACGACTAGCCACCGCTGGTCTCAGTGGCACTGGCGGACAACGCTTCTCGTGCCGGGCCGGCGTCGGCCCCGCAGGCGCACGAACCCATACTGAACAACATTCATCCACGACACTGATGAGGACGGTGGCCGTCATGGCCGACCCCGCGCGGGCGCGCAAGCTTGCGAAGCGGATCTCCCAGATCGTCGCCACGGCGATCGAGCACGAGGTGAAGGACCCCCGGCTCGACCTGGTGACCATCACCGACACCAAGGTGACCGCGGACCTGCACGACGCGACGATCTTCTACACGGTGATGGGTGCCAAGGTCGACGAGGAGCCGGACTACCAGGGCGCCGCGATCGCGCTGGAGCAGGCCAAGGGTGCACTGCGCACCCGGGTGGGCGCCGGCACCGGCGTGCGGTTCACCCCGACGCTGACCTTCGTGGCCGACACGGTGCCCGACACCGCGCGCCACATGGAGGAGCTGCTTGCCAAGACCCGGGCCCGCGACGCCGAGGTGGCGGCCGCGGCAGCGCGGGCCGTCCCGGCCGGCGAGCCCGATCCCTACCGAGTCCCGCGCGTCCGCGAGGACGACGAGGACGTGGTGGACCGCAGCAGCCTCGGTGGTGCAGGCACCGACTGATGACCGCCTCGTCCGAGATCAGCGCGTCCGAGGCCGCCACCCTGCTGGGGACGGCGGAGGCTGTCACCGTGCTGTGCCACGTGAACCCGGACGCCGACGCGCTGGGCAGCGCGCTCGCCCTGGGCATCGCGCTGCGCCGCGCGGACATCGGGGTGCAGGTGTCCTTCGCCGACCCGGCGGTGCCCTCGGAGTCGCTGCGCTCGCTGCCGGGCCAGGACCTGCTGGTGCCGCCCACCGAGGTGGACCCCGCCCCCGGCCTGCTGGTGGTGGTGGACTGCGGCAGCAGCGGACGCCTGGGCGACCTGCGCGACCGGGTGGACACCGCCAAGCAGACGCTGGTGATCGACCACCACGCGTCCAACACCTACTTCGGCAGCGCCAACCTGGTGGACCCGTTCGCGGAGTCCACCACGGTGCTGGTGGCCGACGTGCTCGCCGCGTGGGGCGTGGAGCTCGACCGCGACCTGGCGTACTGCCTGTACGCCGGCCTGGTCACCGACACCTCCTCGTTCCGGCGCGCCCGGCCGCAGACCCACGAGCTGGCGTCCCGGCTCATCGCCACGGGGCTCAACCCGGTGGAGGTGGTGCGCCCGCTGATGGACACCCACCCCTTCGCCTGGCTGCAGCTGCTCTCCCGCGTGCTGGGCTCGGCGGTGCTGGAGCGCTCCGCCGCAGGTGGGCGCGGCCTGGCCTACGCGGTGGTCCCCTCGGCCGACATCGGGGGACTGCGGTCGGAGGAGACCGAGAGCATCATCGACCTGGTCGCCACCGCCTCGGAGGCCGAGGTGGCCGCGGTGCTCAAGCAGACCAGCGAGCTGGGCTGGACGGTGTCCCTGCGCGCCAAGAGTGAGGTGGACGTCGCTGCGGCGGCCACCGCGCTGGGCGGCGGCGGGCACCGGCTGGCCGCCGGGTACTCCGCGGTCGGCACGGCCGAGGAGGTCGTCGCCGCGCTGCTGGCCGTGCTCGGATGAGCCGCGCAGCAGACCGGGACGACCGCCCCACCCCGCAGGCCGCCGACACCCTCCCGCGCGAGGAGGGATCCGCCGGGCAGGTTGCGCGGCTGGCGCTGCCCGCGCTGGGCGTGCTGGCCGCCGAGCCGATCTACCTGCTGGTGGACACCGCCGTCGTCGGCCACCTCGGTGCGGTGCCGCTGGGTGCGCTGGCCGTGGGAGCGGTGGTGCTGGCCCAGGTCAGCACCCAGCTCACGTTCCTCTCCTACGGCACCACCGCCCGGGCGGCCCGGCTGCACGGTGCGCACCGCCGGGCGGACGCCGTCACCGAGGGCGCGCAGGCCACCTGGCTGGCCATGGCCATCGGGGTGCTGGTGGTGCTCGGGGTGCAGCTGTTCGCCGGCCCGATCACCCGGGTGCTGGCCGGCGGCGGCGAGGTGGCTGCCGAGGCCGAGCAGTGGCTGCGCATCGCCGTGCTCGGCGCCCCGCTCATCCTGGTGACGCTGGCGGGCAACGGCTGGATGCGGGGCGTTCAGGACACCGTGCGCCCGCTGCGCTACGTGGTGGTGGGCAACGCCGTCTCGGCGGTGCTCTGCCCGGTGCTGGTGCACCCGGTGGGGATGGGCCTGACCGGTTCCGCGGTGGCCAACGTGGTGGCGCAGGTGCTGGCCGCTGCGCTGTTCCTGCAGGCCCTGCGCCGGGAGGCGCACACGCAGCCGGGGGTGCGGCTGCGGCCCCAGCCGGCGCTGATGTGGGCGCAGCTCGTGCTGGGCCGCGACCTGCTGCTGCGCAGCCTCGGCTTCCAGCTCTGCTTCCTCTCCGCCGCCGCGGTGGCCGCCCGTTTCGGCGCGGCCAGCGTGGCCGCGCACCAGGTGGTGCTGCAGCTGTGGAACTTCGTGGCGCTGGTGCTGGACTCCCTCGCCATCGCCGCCCAGGCGCTGGTGGGCGCAGCGCTGGGTGCCTCGCGCACCGCCTCGGCGCGGGCGCTGGCCTGGCGGATCACCCGCTGGTCGGCGGTGCTGGGCGTCGGGCTGGCCCTGGCCTTCGCCGCCGCCAGCGGGCTGTTGCCGCGGGTGTTCACCGCCGACACAGCCGTGCTCGCCGAGATCCCCAAGGCGTGGTGGTTCCTGGTGGCGATGATGCCGGTGGCCGGGGTGGTCTTCGCCCTGGACGGCGTGCTGCTGGGTGCCGGGGACGCACGGTTCCTGCGCACCGCCACCCTGGGCTCGGCGGTGCTGGGCTTCCTGCCGCTGATCTGGCTCTCCCTGGCCCTGGACTGGGGCCTGGTCGGCATCTGGACCGGGCTCAGCGTCTTCATGCTGCTGCGCCTGGCCGCCGTGGTGGTGCGCACCCGGTCGGGGCGCTGGGCGGTGGCCGGCGCCACCCGGTCGTGACGGGGTCCACCCGGAAGTGACGGGGTCCACCCGGCGCCCAACGGGTGGTCCGGGCGCACCGGCGGCTCTGGCAGGATCGGTGCAGTGTCCCAGCTCCCTGACAACGACGGCCTGACCGGCGCCGGCCTGCTCGTGGTGGACAAGCCCGCGGGCCTGACCAGCCACGACGTGGTGGCCCGCTGCCGCAAGCTGCTCAACACCCGCAAGATCGGCCACGCCGGCACCCTCGACCCGATGGCCACCGGCGTGCTGGTGCTGGGGGTGGAGCGCGCCACCAAGATGCTCGGCCTGCTCAGCCTCACCACCAAGGCCTACACCGCCACCATCCGGCTCGGGCAGTCCAGCAGCACCGACGACGCCGAGGGCGAGGTGCAGACGGTCGGCGACCCCAGCGGGCTCAGCGACGACGCCGTCGACCAGGTGATCGCCGGGCTCACCGGTGCCATCGAGCAGGTGCCCGCCACCGTCAGCGCCATCAAGGTCGACGGCCAGCGCGCCCACGCCCGGGTGCGGGCGGGGGAGCAGGTCGACCTGGCCGCCCGCTCGGTCGTCGTGTCCCGGCTGCACGTCAACGCCCGACGCCGCACCACCACCGCCGAGGGCGACCCCGTGCTCGACCTGGACGTGGACGTGGAGTGCTCCTCGGGCACCTACGTGCGGGCGCTGGCCCGCGACCTCGGCGCCACCCTGGAGGTGGGCGGCCACCTCACCGCGCTGCGGCGCACCCGGGTGGGCTCGTTCACCCTGGAGCACGCCCGCACCCTGGAGGAGCTGGCCGAGGCGCCCCGGGTGAGCCTGGACGTGGACGAGGCGATCCGGGCGGCCTTCGGGTCGCGGGAGGTCACCGCCGAGCAGGCCGAGTCGGTCAGCCAGGGCCGCTGGCTGGAGCCGGTGGGGATCGAGGGGGTGCACGCCGCGGTCGGCCCGGACGGGCTGGCGGTGGCGCTGCTGGAGGAGACGGGCAACCGAGCCCGCACGGTGATGGTGGTGCGCCCGGCCACGCTGCGCGCCGAGCACCTCGCCCAGCACCGCTCCCAGCAGCAGGTTGGCACCAACTGATCCGGATCCAGGTCTGCCACTAGGGTGATGGTGTGCAGAGGTGGCGAGGACTTGACGGAGTACCGGCCGGGTGGGGGCGCTGCGTCGTCACCATCGGCGTCTTCGACGGGGTGCACCGCGGGCACGCCCAGCTGATCTCCACGGCGGTGCAGCACGCCCGCGCCCGCAACGTGCCGTGCGTGCTGCTCACCTTCGACCCGCACCCCGCCGAGGTGGTCCGTCCGGGCAGCCACCCCGCGCAGCTGAGCACCCTGGCCCGCCGGGCCGACCTGGCCGAGGAGCTGGGCGCGGACGTGTTCTGCGTGCTGCCCTTCACCGCCGAGCTGTCCCGGCTGTCCGCCGAGGGCTTCGTGCACGAGGTACTGGTGGAGCGCCTGCACGCCGCCGACGTGGTGGTGGGGCAGAACTTCACCTTCGGCCGCGGCGGCAAGGGCGACATCGAGACCCTGCACCGGCTGGGGCAGCGCTTCGGCTTCAGCACCGACGGCGTGGGCCTGCTGGTGGAGCACGACGTCACCTTCTCCTCCACCTACATCCGCTCCTGCGTGGACGCCGGCGACGTGCAGGCCGCGGCCGAGGCGCTGGGCCGTCCGCACCGGTTGGAGGGTGTGGTGGTGCGCGGTGACGGCCGGGGTCGCGACCTGGGCTACCCCACCGCCAACATCGCCCCGCCGATGCACTCCGCCATCCCTGCCGACGGGGTCTACGCCGCGTGGTTCACCCTGCTGGGCAAGGGGCCCACGGTGGGCAGCGTGACCCCCGGCGAGCGCTGTCCGGCCGCGGTCTCGGTGGGCACCAACCCCACCTTCTCCGGCCGCACCCGCACCGTGGAGGCCTTCGTGCTCGACACCACCGCCGATCTCTACGGCCAGTACGTGGCAGTGGACTTCGTGGCGCGGCTGCGCGGCATGGAGAAGTTCGACCAGGTCACCGACCTGACGGCCGCGATGGCCCACGACATCGAGCGCACCCGGGAGCTGCTGGGGGTTGCGCCGGAGGGCGACCGGGGGTGAGCACGGCCGAGACGGTCCGCCGGAACCTGGACAAGCAGCGGGAGTACTACGGCGAACCGTTCGGCGAGCGTGCCCGCCGCCTGGTGGTGGAGTTCGACATCTCCCAGGCTCAGCTGGCCGCCGTGCTCGGAGTCAGCGCACCCATGCTCAGCCAGGTGATGAGCGGGCGCCGGCAGAAGCTGGCCAACCCGGTGGCGCTGGCCCGCCTGGTGCTGCTGGAGCGGGCCGCGCTCACCATCGCCGGGCAGGCCCGGCGCCGGCAGGCCCTGCACGAGGTGGCCACCGCGGCGCCGGCAGTGGTGGTGGCCCAGGCGGCGGGGGAGCGCGGGCCGGTGCACGCCGCCGTCGCGGCGGGAACGCCGTCGCTGGTGCAGGCGTTGCGCGAGCTGTGCGGGTCCGACGAGCTCGCCCGGTGTGCCCACCTGGTCGCGGCGGAGTCTCCGGTGCTGGCCAGGCTGTTGTCGCAGGCTGCGGTATCTGCTCCCTGCTAGTGTGGGCAGAAGGTGTGGCTGCGGTCCGTGGCGGCGACACCCGGCCAGCACTGGTCACGGCGGTCACTCAGGACCGCCCCGGTCGCCTCCGGCAGCACCGCGCAGGGCTCTGCCCTGCCGGGTCCGCCCGGCGATCGTCCCGCACGGACGTCAGTGAACGAGGAGATCAGTACGTGGCGTTGAGCACCGAGGACAAGAAGGCCATTCTCAGCGAGTACGGCCTGCACGAGTCCGACACCGGGTCCCCCGAGGCCCAGGTCGCGCTGCTGACCAAGCGCATCCGCGACCTCACCGAGCACCTGAAGATGCACAAGCACGACCACCACTCCCGCCGCGGCCTGCTGCTGCTGGTCGGGCGTCGTCGTCGCCTGCTCAAGTACGTCGCCAAGGTCGACATCGAGCGCTACCGCTCGCTGATCGAGCGGCTCGGTCTGCGTCGCTGATGCAACCCGGTGGGGTCAGGCCTCGCGGCGTGACCCCACCGGACCGCACCACCTGCTCCACCAGAACCACCAGCTCCACCAGGGAACACTCCCACTCCGCCGCGCCGGAGCACGCGTGAGTCGGTCCTCGGTAGTGGCCCTCGGACGCCAGGCACACCTGGACGAGCCCGAGCGCTTCGATCGAAGGCCGCCGTCCCGCGACAGGTCCGCCCACGGACCGGGCGCGACGCGGAGGCAGACGAGGAAAAGACGAGAGGTAGCTACATGAGCGAGACCAACCAGAACGACCAGAGCTTCGAGGACGAGGGCGTGTACGAGGCCACCGCGGTCATCGACAACGGCACCTACGGCCAGCGCACCATCCGGTTCGAGACCGGCCACCTGGCCCAGCAGGCCAACGGCGCCGTGGTGGCGTACCTGGACGAGGAGACGATGCTGCTCTCCGCGACCAGCGCCTCCAAGCACCCCAAGGACCACCTGGACTTCTTCCCGCTGACCGTGGACGTGGAGGAGCGGATGTACGCCGCGGGCCGCATCCCCGGCTCCTTCTTCCGTCGCGAGGGCCGTCCCTCCACCGACGCCGTGCTCACCTGCCGGCTCATCGACCGGCCGCTGCGCCCCACCTTCAAGGCCGGGCTGCGCAACGAGATCCAGGTCGTCATCACCGTGATGAGCCTGAACCCCAACGACCTGTACGACGTGGTGGCCATCAACGCCGCGTCCGCGTCCACCCAGATCGCCGGGCTGCCCTTCTCCGGCCCTGTCGGTGGCGTGCGCGTCGCCATGGTCGACGGCCAGTGGATCGGCTTCCCGACCGTCGAGCAGCTCGAGCGCGCCACCTTCAACATGGTGGTCGCCGGCCGCATCGTGTCCGGCTCCGGCGCTGACGCCGACGTCGCCATCATGATGGTGGAGGCCGAGGCCACCGACACCGTGGTCGCCAAGATCGCGGACGGCGCGCAGGCGCCCACCGAGTCGATCGTGGCCGCCGGCCTCGAGGCGGCCAAGCCGTTCATCGCCGCGCTGTGCACCGCCCAGCAGGAGCTGGCCAGCAAGGCCGCCAAGCCCACTGGTGAGTTCCCGATCTTCCCGGCCTACGGCGACGACGTGTTCGCCGCGGTCGAGGGCTCGGCGTCGATCGACCTGGGCAAGGCCCTCACCATCGCCGGCAAGTCCGAGCGCGAGGACCGCCTGGACGAGGTCAAGGACCGCGTGCTCACCTCCATCGGCGACGAGTTCGCCGGTCGCGAGAAGGAGATCGGTGCGGCGTTCCGCGCGCTGACCAAGAAGCTGGTCCGCCAGCGGGTGCTGCGCGACAAGGTGCGCATCGACGGTCGCGGCCTCACCGACATCCGTTCCCTCTCGGCCGAGGTCGCGCTCATCCCGCGCGCCCACGGCTCGGCGCTGTTCGAGCGCGGCGAGACCCAGATCCTGGGTGTCACCACGCTGGACATGGTCAAGATGGCGCAGCAGATCGACTCGCTGGGCCCGGAGACCAAGAAGCGCTACATGCACCACTACAACTTCCCGCCGTACTCCACCGGTGAGACCGGTCGCGTGGGCTCGCCCAAGCGCCGCGAGATCGGCCACGGCGCGCTGGCGGAGCGGGCCCTGATGCCCGTGCTGCCCAGCCAGGAGGAGTTCCCCTACGCCATCCGGCAGGTCTCCGAGGCGCTGAGCTCCAACGGCTCCACCTCCATGGGCTCGGTGTGTGCCTCCACCATGTCGCTGCTCAACGCCGGTGTGCCGCTGAAGGCGCCCGTCGCCGGCATCGCCATGGGCCTGATCTCCGACCAGGTCGACGGCAAGACCGAGTACGTCGCCATCACCGACATCCTCGGTGCGGAGGACGCCTTCGGTGACATGGACTTCAAGGTCGCCGGCACCAAGGACTTCGTGACGGCGCTGCAGCTGGACACCAAGCTCGACGGCATCCCCTCGGAGGTGCTCGCCGCGGCCCTGACCCAGGCCCGCGACGCGCGCATCACCATCCTCGAGGTGATGGCCGAGGCCATCGACGAGCCCGACGAGATGAGCCCCTTCGCCCCGCGGGTCACCGCCATCAAGGTGCCCACGGACAAGATCGGCGAGGTCATCGGCCCCAAGGGCAAGATGATCAACTCCATCACGGAGCAGACCGGCGCCAACATCTCCATCGAGGATGACGGCACCGTGTACGTGGGGGCGGCCGACGGCCCGTCCGCGCAGGCAGCGATCGACATGATCAACGCCATCGCCAACCCCCAGCTGCCCAAGGTGGGCGAGCGGTTCCTGGGCACGGTCGTCAAGACCACCGCCTTCGGCGCCTTCGTCTCCCTGCTGCCCGGCCGTGACGGCCTGGTGCACATCTCCAAGCTGGGCAACGGCAAGCGCATCGACAAGGTCGAGGACGTCGTCAGCATCGGCAGCAAGCTCCGCGTGGAGATCGCCGACATCGACAACCGGGGCAAGATCAGCCTGGTTCCCGTCGAGGACGCAGCCGAGGCTCCGGCAGCCGAGGGCTCTGCGTCTCAGGGTTCTGCGTCCTGAGCGCAGCAGACCGAGCAACCACCGCGGCGGTCGCGGGTGCACCCAGCACCCGTGACCGCCGCGGCGGCGTGTCCGGGGTCAGCGCCAGCACCCACACCACCGAGCTGATCGGCGGCGCGCGGCGCAGCGTGCTGCCCAGCGGCCTGCGGGTGGTCACCGAGCACGTGCCCGGGGTGCACTCCGCCGCGGTCGGGCTGTGGGTGGCGGTGGGCTCGCGGGACGAGGACCCCAGCGTGGCCGGGGCGGCGCACTACCTGGAGCACCTGCTGTTCAAGGGGACCCCGAGCCGCTCCGCGCTGGACATCGCCCAGGCCATGGACGCCGTCGGTGGTGAGCTCAACGCCTTCACCGCCAAGGAGTACACCTGCTTCTATGCGCACGTCCTGGACGCCGACCTGCCGATGGCGATCGAGCTGGTCAGCGACGTGGTGCTGCGCGGGGTGTGCGCGGAGGCTGACGTGGAGACCGAGCGCAACGTGGTGCTCGAGGAGATCGCCATGCGCGACGACGACCCCGAGGACCTGGTGCACGAGGCGTTCGCCGAGGTGCTCTTCGGCGCGCACCCGCTCGGCCGGCCGATCATCGGCAGCGTGGAGTCGGTGGAGGCGATGACGCCGGAGCAGCTGCGCACCTTCCACACCCGCCGCTACACCCCGCCGCGGCTGGTGCTCGCCGCCGCAGGCAACGTGGACCACGACGCCGTGCTGGCGCAGGTCACCGCCACCCTCGGCAGCCACCCCGCGGCGGCCCCGGTCGCCGTCCGCGGCGGGATCGCCGAGCTGGCCGGCCGGCCCGGCACCAGCGTCACCGAGCGGGACAGCGAGCAGGCCCACGTGGTGCTGGGCAGCCGGGGGCTGGGCCGCCACGACGAGGCCCGCTGGGCGCTGTCGGTGCTCAGCGCCGCCGTGGGCGGCGGCATGAGCTCGCGGCTGTTCCAGCAGGTCCGCGAGCAGCGCGGCCTGGCGTACTCGATCTACTCCAGCGTGGACACCTACGCCGACACCGGGGCGTTCTCGGTGTACGCGGGCTGCCAGCCGGAGAACCTCGGCGAGGTGGTGGCCGTGATCGACGAGGTGCTGGCCACCGTCGCTGCCGACGGCATCACCGAGGCCGAGCTGGCCCGCGGCAAGGGGCAGCTGCGCGGTGCGCTGGTGCTCGGCCTGGAGGACACCCCGTCCCGGATGAGCCGGCTGGGCCGCAGCGAGGTCAACTACGCCGAGCACCTCGACGTCGAGGAGACCCTGGCCCGCATCGACGCAGTCACCTGCGCCGACGTCGCCGCCGTGGCGGCGGACGTGCTGCGGCGTCCTGTCGGGGTGGCTGTGGTCGGGCCGTACGCTCACGCTGACGAGCTTCCCCACCAGGTACGTGCCGCATGCCGATGAACGGAGCAGGACAGATGCAGGAACCCACTCGGGTCGGAGTGCTCGGCGCGCGGGGCCGCGTCGGCGAACAGGTCTGCAAGGCCGTGGACGCCGCGGAGGACCTCGACCTGGTCGCCGCGGTGGACGCCGGCGACTGGCTGTTCAACGTCTCCGATGCCGGGGCGCAGGTGGTGGTGGACTTCACCCACCCCGACGTGGTGATGGACAACATCCGCTTCTGCATCGACCAGGGCATCCACGCCGTGGTGGGCACCACCGGCTTTGACGCCGACAAGCTCGACCAGGTGCGCACCTGGCTGGAGCCCAAGCCCGAGCTGGGCGTGCTGGTGGCCCCCAACTTCGCCATCGGCGCGGTGCTGTCCATGCGCTTCGCCAGCATGGCCGCCCGGTTCTACGACTCCGTCGAGGTGGTGGAGCTGCACCACCCGAACAAGGCCGACGCGCCCTCGGGCACGGCCGCTCGCACCGCCGAGCTGGTCGCCGCGGCGCGGGCCGAGGCCGGCATGGCGCCCATGCCGGACGCCACCACCAGCGAGCTGGACGGGGCGCGGGGCGCCGACGTCGGGGGAGTGCGGGTGCACTCGGTGCGCCTGCGCGGGCTCATCGCCCACCAGGAGGTGCTGATGGGGACCGAGGGGGAGACCCTCACCATCCGGCACGACTCGCTGGACCGCAGCTCGTTCATGCCCGGCGTGCTGCTGGGCGTGCGTCAGATCAGCACCCACCCAGGCCTCACCGTGGGCCTGGAACACTTCCTCGACCTGTGACGGGGCAGCTGTGAAGGAGAAGCGCCTGGCGTGGCTGATCATCTTCGCCACGCTGTTCTACGTCGGCCTGGTGGGGTACTTCGGCATCCTGCTGGTGCTCGCCGGCGGCGTGGCCGCGGTGGCCATGGGCATCGCCGCACTGATCATGGTGCCGCTGGGGGTGTGGCTGGTGTGGGCGACGGTGCGCAACGGCATGCGCAACCAGGAGCTGGCCCGTCGGCTGCACGAGGAGGGCGGGCTGCCCGACACCTCCAGCATCCCGCGGCGCCCGTCCGGACGGTTCGAGCGCGATGCCGCCGACGCCTACTTCGCCGAGCGACGGACGGAGTACGAGGCCGACCCGGAGAACTGGCGCACCAGCTACCGGCTGGCGGTGGCCTACGACGCCGCCGGTGACCGTGGCCGTGCGCGCACCACCATGAAGCGGGCCCTGGAGCTGGCGGAGCAGGAGAAGCGCCAGGGCCAGCGGTGAGCACGCTGCTCGTGGTGCACCACACCCCGTCCCCGGGCATGCGCGAGCTGGTGGAGGCGGTGCTCGCGGGCACCCGCGACCCGGAGGTCACCGGGGTGCAGGTGCGCGAGGTCGCCGCCCTCGCCGCCACGGTGCCCGACGTGCTGGGCGCCGACGGGTACCTCTTCGGCACCCCGGCCAACTTCGGCTACATGTCCGGTGCGCTCAAGCACTTCTTCGACACCGTCTACTACCCGTGCCTGGGCACCGTCGCCGGCCGCCCGTTCGGGCTGTGGGTGCACGGCAGCGACGACACCGCCGGTGCGGTGCGCTCGGTGCTCAAGCTCACCGGTGGGATGGGGCTGGAGCAGGTGGCCGCACCGCTGGAGCTGTCCGGTGCGCCCGACGCCGCCGCCCGCGAGGCCGGCTACGAGCTGGGCGGGACGCTGGCCGCGTCGCTGATGGCCTGACTGTGGCGGAGGGAACAGCAGCGGCGGAACCGGGGTTCGACCCAGGGAAGGCCACACCCCCGAGCGAGTGGAGCACACGTGATTGACGACGCGACCAACAGCAGCCTCGGCCGGATCGGGGTGTGGCGCCCGGAGCGGCAGCTGACGCCGGAGCTGGCCGCAACCGTGGAGTCTCTGGGCTACGGCACCCTCTGGATCGGTGGCTCGCCGCCGGCGGAGCTGCAGGTGGCCGAGGACGTGCTCGACGCCACCACCACGATCACCGTGGCCACCGGGATCGTGAACATCTGGACCGACGGGGCGCAGGAGGTGGCGAAGTCCTACCACCGGCTGGAGGCCAAGCACCCCGACCGCTTCCTGCTCGGCATCGGCGTCGGCCACCCCGAGGCCATCGGCGACCGCTACGCCAAGCCCTACACCGCCTTGGTGGAGTACCTGGACGTCCTCGACGCCGAGGGCGTGCCCACCAACCGCCGGGTGCTGGCCGCGCTGGGCCCCAAGGTGCTGCGGCTGTCGGCCGCGCGCTCCCGTGGCGCGCACCCGTACCTGGTCACTCCCGAGCACACCCGCCGGGCCCGGGAGATCCTCGGCGAGGGCGTGCTGCTGGCTCCGGAGCAGAAGGTGGTGCTGGAGACCGACCCGGAGGCCGCCCGCGCCATCGGCCGTCCGCCGGTGGCCAACCCGTACCTGGGCCTGGTGAACTACACCAACAACCTGCGCACGCTCGGCTACACCGACGCCGACATCGCCGACGGCGGCAGCGACCGGCTGATCGACGCCCTGGCCATCCACGGCGACGCCGAGACCGTGGCCCGTGGACTCACCGCGCACCTGGACGCCGGGGCCGACCAGGCGGTGCTGCAGCTGCTCACCGCCGAGGGCCAGGACCCGGTGCCCGGCTACACCGCCCTCGCCGAGGCGCTGGGTCTCACCCGGGCCTGAGGGGCGGCGGGTCACTCCCAGCGGGCGGTGAGCGAGCCGACGTGGCGCAGCTCGCGGAGCGCGTGGGGGCCGTGCTGGGAGGTGCGCACGGTGCCGTCGGGCAACCAGCTGTGCCGCGGGTAGAACGCCCGGCCGGCGGTGTCGGCGTCCACCACCCACACCTGCCCCTGCAGCGCACCGGTGGTGCGCAGCCGGCCGGCCAGGCTGCCCAGCAGGCGACCCCCGTGCCCACGTCTGGTCCAGCGCGGCTCGACCAGCAGGGTGCTCACCTCGTCGCCGGCTCCGGCGGTGAACCCGACCACCTCCTCGCGCTCGGTGGCCACCAGCACCTGCGCGTCACCGCTGCCGGTGACGGCGCGGTGCCAGGCCAGCGCGGCGGTGTCCGGGTCCAGCTCGGCGATGACGGCCGGGGGCAGGAACGCCGCGTAGGGGCCACGCCACACGGCCAGCTGGACGGCCGCCATGGCGGCGCAGTCGGCGGGTTGGGCGGGGCGAACAGCGGCGAGGGCCATCTGGCCAGGGTAGGTCGTCGGTGCGGCGTGGCAGGGTGGTGCGCGTGCAGGAGATGACGGCCTCGGCGGCGCGGCGCACTGCGCTCGCCGCGCAGGGATTCACCGACCCGCTGCCCACCGGCGCGCCCACCCGTCGGCACCTGACCCGGGTGGTCGACCGGGTGCAGCTGCTGCAGCTGGACTCGGTGTCGGTGGCCGTGCGGGCGCACTACATGCCGATGTTCTCCCGGCTGGGCGCCTACGACCGGGGCCTGCTGGACACCGCGGCGTGGAGCGACACCCGGCGCAAGCCCCGCCTGCTCACCGAGTACTGGGCGCACGAGGCGGCGCTGCTGTCGGTGCAGGACTGGCCGCTGCTGCGCTGGCGGATGCGGGAGCGGGAGAAGGCCGGCTCACCACGGGTGGACCGGGTGCTGCAGCGCAGCCCGGCGCTGCCCGACCGGGTGCTCGCCGCGGTGGCCGAGCTGGGCGGGGCCACCGCCGGGCAGGTGGAGGCGCACCTGGACGTGGCGGTGGCCGGCGGGCGGGGGCCGTGGTGGGACCGCACCGACACCAAGATCATCTGCGAGTGGCTGTTCGCCATCGGCGAGCTGAGCACCACCACGCGGGTCGGCTTCCAGCGCCACTACGCGCTGACCCGGGACGTGCTGCCGCCGGAGCTGCTGGCCACCGAGATCGGCGAGCCCGACGCGGTGCGGGCGCTGGTGGAGCGCTCCGCGCGGGCGCTGGGCGTGGCCACCGAGCCTGACCTGCGCGACTACTTCCGGCTGAGCCCGCGCCAGTCGAGCACTGCGGTGGCCGAGCTGGTGGCCGACGGCGTGCTGGAACCGGTGGCGGTGCAGGGCTGGACGGCGCCGGCCTACCGCCACCGCGAGGCCCGCACCCCGCGGGCGGTGCAGCGGGCCACGCTGCTGAGCCCGTTCGACTCGCTGGTGTTCCACCGGCCGCGCACGGAGCGGCTGTTCGACTTCCGCTACCGCCTGGAGATCTACACCCCGGCGGCCAAGCGGGTGCACGGCTACTACGTGTACCCGTTCCTGCTGGGCGAGCACCTGGTCGCCCGGGTGGACCTCAAGGCCGAGCGCGACGCCGGCACGCTGCGGGTGCTGGGCGCGTTCGCCGAGCCCGGGCACCACACCGGCGAGGTGGCGGCCGCCCTGGCGGAGGCGCTGGCGGAGATGGCGGACTGGCTCGGGCTGCAGCGGGTGGCCGTGGAGCCGCGAGGCGATCTCTCCGCCGCTCTTGGGGCGTCTGCAAGTACCACCAAGCGCGCCCCGCGGCGTCTGTAACCGCTACCCAGCGGCGGGGGAGGGCGGTCAGCGCGCGGAGTGCACCAGCACGGTGCCCGACCCGCTGCGTGCCCGCAGGTGAGCCTGGGTCTCCGGTGGCTCCACCGCCAGCACCTCCAGGTCGCTGCGCACCGCGCCCGAGCCCGAGCTGAGGTCGACCTGGGCCGTGACGCCACTGGCGATGCCGATGCGGAGGTCACCCGTTCCGCTGATCACCTCCAGGTCGTCGGCGGTGCTGGCCACGGTGACGTCGCCGGAGCCGGTGCGCACCCGCCCACCGCGGGGCAGCACCGCCAGGCGCACCTGCCCGGAGCCGGTGCGCACGTCCGCGCCGTCGAGCACGTCCTGGACGTCCACCTCGCCCGAGCCGGTGCCGATGTCCATCCGCTGCGCCACCCCGGTGACGTCCACCCGGGCCGAGCTGGTGCGCACCAGCACCCGGGCCAGGCTGGGGGCGCGCACGTGCACGTCCAGCGCGACCGCACGCGTCCCGACCGTGCGTGGTGCCCGCACCGTCAGGCGGGAGCGCTGCGGGGAGAAGTCCACCTCGGTGCTGGCCAGCGCCTCGGCGTCGGCGGCACGGGGCTGGGGCTCGGGCCGGTCGGGACCGCCCGCGCCCAGCAGCGACAGCACGCCGCTGAGCCCCTGGTGCCACCACGCACCCTGGCCCACCGCCACGGAGACCTCGACCACGCCCAGCTCGCGGACCAGCTCGATGCGCACCGAGCCGGTGCCCACCTGCACGTCCAGCTCCACCGGGCCCTCGCCCGCCGGGAAGTGCTCGGTGCGGGCGACGGGCGCGGGCTCGCTCATCCGCGCACCCAGCCGCGCAGCGTCTGGCCGGAGTCGGACACCGCGGGCGGCACCCCGGGGTCGCACAGCGCCCCCTGCACGGCCTGCGACAGCCAGGTGTTCAGCGAGATGCCGTCCTTGCTGGCGGCCTGCTCGGCGCGGGCCTTGAGCTGCTCCACCAGCCGCAGCGTCACCCGGCTCACGTCGCCGCCCAGGTCCTCCCGGCCGAACGTGCGGGCGCCGGGTGTCGCCGCGCCGGTGGTCGGGCCGGACGGCGACGCGACGGGAGCGCTGCTGGTGACCACGCGGACGTCGCGCCCGTCCAGGCGCACCTCCACCACCCGGTCGCCGAGCGCCGCGGTCACCTCGGCGGCCAGCTCTGACAGGGCGGAGAGCAGCATGAGCCGGGCAGCCGGTTCCAGCGCGCTGGCCAGGGCGGCGGCGGTGCGCTGGGTCTGCTCGTCGCCGAGCGCGGCGGCGGCGGTCAGGTCGTCGGCCAGCGCGGCGGTGTGGTGGCTGAGGTCCATGACGCCATGGTGGCACCAGTCGGCGACGTCGGCCACGACCGACGGCTCAGGCCTGGGACTCCACCCGCTTCTTCAGCGACTTGGTGGCCGTCTCCAGGGCACCCTTCTTCGCCTTGTTCAGCAGGAAGCCGGGCACCTTGATCTTGATGTCCAGCGCCAGCTCGAAGGTGACGTGCGTGGTGCCGTCGCCGTTGTCGGTGAGGGTGTAGGTGCCCTCCTGCGACTTCTGCTGGCTGCTCTCCACCAGCGACCAGCTCATCTTCTCGTTGCCGTCGAAGCTGTAGTCCACGACCTGCTCGTCGGTGATGCCCACCATCTGCATGGTCATCCGCACGCGCTGGGGGCGTCCCGCGTCGTCGGTGGTCTCCACGCTGGCCTTCTTGTGCGCCGACGACCACTCGGGGTAGCTGGCGAAGTCCTCCAAGGTGGCCATCACCGCCGCCGGGGTCGCCTTGATGTCGATCTCGTCGCTACCGCTGATGGCCATGGACGGACTCCTTTGTCCTCGCTCGAGTGGGACGCGCTCCGGACCGCACCAGGGGAGATCCGGGTCACAGGTCGCAGAGCCTAACAACCAGGCACGATCCGTCCTTCGCCTTGGCCAGCCCCGTCTCCCAGCCACCGTCGCAGCCCGTCTCGGCGGTGCTAGCGTCCGAGCCCATGATCGTCACCCGCCGTCAGCTCGCCGACGGCCGCGAGATCATCTACTTCGACGACCCCGCCACTACCGGCAGCCGGGCGGCCCCCTTCACCCGTACCGCCACCGACCGCCGGGACCTGCCCGCGGTGGTCACCGACTCGCAGTGCCGGCGCGACCCGCTGACGGGGGAGTGGGTGGTGATTGCCGCGCACCGCCAGGACCGCACCTACCTGCCCGCGGCCGACCTCTGCCCGCTGTGTCCGTCCGCGCCCGGCCGCCCCACCGAGGTGCCCGAGCCCAGCTACCAGGTGGTGGCCCTGGAGAACCGCTTCGCCTCCCTGGGTACCTCGTCCGCCGTGCCTGCCCCGGACGCTGTGCCTGCCGCCGACCTGCGCCCGGGAGTCGGCCGCTGCGAGGTGGTCTGCTTCACCAGCGAGCACCGGCTCACCTTCGCCGAGCTGGACCCGCGGCGCGTCCGGCTGGTGGTGGACGCCTGGGCGCAGCGCACCGCCGAGCTCGGGGCCCGCGCGGACGTCGCCCAGGTGTTCTGCTTCGAGAACCACGGCGAGGAGATCGGAGTGACGCTGCACCACCCGCACGGGCAGGTCTACGCCTACCCGTTCGTGCCGCCGCGGGTGCGCACCGTGCTGGAGCAGGCCCGCCACCACGAGGAGTCCACCGGGCGCAACCTCTTCGCCGACGTCCTCGCCGCGGAGCGAGCGGGGCCGCGGGTGGTCGCGGCCAACGAGCACTGGACCGCGTTCGTGCCCGCCGCCTCCCGCTGGCCGCACGAGGTGCAGCTGTTCCCGCACCGCCAGGTGCCAGACCTGCCCGCGCTCACCGACGCCGAGCGCGACGCCCTGGTGCCGGTGTACCTGGACGTGCTGGGTCGGTTCGCGCACCGCTTCGACACGCCCATGCCCTACGTCGCGGCGTGGAACCAGGCGCCCACCGGCCGGTGTTGGGACGCCGCGGGACCAGGCCCAGGAGCAGGACCAGGCGCCGGGCGGCAGCGCTGGTGGCTGCACCTGCAGCTGTTCTCCTTCCGCCGCACGGCGGAGAAGCTGAAGTACCTGGCCGGCTCGGAGTCGGGCATGGGCGTGTTCGTCAGCGACACCAACCCGGAGACCGTGGCCGCGCAGCTGCGCGCGGTGGCGCTGCCGTGAGCGTGCCCGCTGGCGTGGACCCGGCGGCGGCGTTCGCCGCCCGGTTCGGCCGACCGCCGGAAGGGGTGTGGGCCGCGCCGGGACGGGTCAACCTCATCGGCGAGCACACTGACTACAACGACGGCTACGTCCTGCCCGTGGCCCTGCCGCACAGCACGGTCGCGGCGGTGGCCCGCACCGCCGAGCCGGAGCTGGTGCTGGCGTCGGTGCAATACCCGGACCAGCCGGTGCGGGTGGCGCTGGACGCGCTGGCGCCCGGCGCACCCGACGGCTGGGCGGCCTACCCGGCGGGGGTGGTGCACCAGCTGCGGCGTGAGGGCCATCGCCTCAGCGGGCTGCAGGTGCTGGTGGACGGGCAGGTGCCGGTAGGGGCGGGCCTGTCCTCGTCGGCGGCGCTGACCTGCTCGGTGGCGCTGGCCCTGCGGGACTTGTTCGCCCTGCCACTGCGCCGCGCGGAGCTGGTGGACGTGGCCCGGGCGGCGGAGAACGACTTCGCCGGCGCCCCCACCGGGGTGCTGGACCACTCGGCGTCACTGCTGTGCACCGTCGGGCACGCGCTGCTGCTGGACACCCGTGACCGCAGCACCACCCAGGTGCCGCTGGACCTCGCCGCCGCCGGGTTGGCGCTGCTGGTGCTGGACACCGGTGCGCCGCACCAGCTGGCCACCGGTGGGGGCCCCGACAGCTACGCGCGCCGCCGCCAGGAGTGCGGCGAGGCCGCCGCCGCGCTGGGCGTCCCCAGCCTGCGCGAGGTGAGCGACCCCGCTGCGGTGCAGGCCCTGCCCGAGCCGCTGCGCCGCCGGGCCCGGCACGTGGTCACCGAGAACGCCCGGGTGCTGGCGGTGCTGGAGGTGCTGCGCTCCGGCACCGACCCGCGGGCGGTGGGGCCGCTGCTCACCGCCGGACACCGCTCCCTGCGCGAGGACTTCGCGGTGTCCACCCCGGCGCTGGACGTCTGCGTGGACGCGGCGGTGCGGGCCGGGGCGCACGGGGCACGGATGGTGGGCGGTGGCTTCGGTGGCAGCGCGCTCGCGCTGGTGGACGACCGCCACGTGCCGGCCGTGCGGGCCGCGGTGGCCGAGGCCAGCCGGGCCGCCGGCCATCGCGCGCCCACCGCGTTCGTGGTGGTGCCCTCCGCCGGGGCCCGGCGCGTGGAGTAGCCCCGACTATCGTCTGTGCACGCGGCCGCCGGCGCCGTGCCCGTGATCGGAGGAGGAGCAGCTGTGCCCCGGATCGTGCCGCTGAAGGTGCAGCTGGTCGCCAGGACCGAGTTCCTCCCGCCCGCCGACGTCCCCTGGTCCACCGACGCCGACGGGGGTGCGGCGCTGGCGGAGTTCGCCGGCCGCGCCTGCTACGAGAGCTGGTCCAAGCCCAACCCGGCCACCGCCACCAACGCCGACTACCTGGCGCACATCCTGGAGGTGGGCCACCTCGCGGTGCTCGAGCACGGCACCGCCAGCTTCTACCTCACCGGGGTCTCGCGCTCCCTCACCCACGAGCTGGTGCGCCACCGGCACTTCTCCTTCTCCCAGCTGTCCCAGCGCTACGTCCCCGAGGACGACAACCGGGTGGTCGCGCCCCCGTCGGTGGCCGGTGACCCCGAGCTGGAGAAGCTGCTGCTGGACGCCGCCGAGCAGAGCCGCACGGCCTACGCCGACCTGCTCGCCGCGCTGGAGGAGAAGCTGGTGGACGTGCCCAGCGCCAGCCTGCGCCGCAAGCAGGCCCGCCAGGCCGCCCGCGCCGTGCTGCCCAGCGCCACCGAGACCCGCATGGTGGTCACCGGCAACTACCGCACCTGGCGGCACTTCATCGGCATGCGCGCCACCGAGCACGCCGACCTGGAGATGCGCCGGCTGGCCGTCGAGTGTCTTCGGCAGCTGCAGGGCGCAGCCGCTAGCGTGTTCCAGGACTTCCAGATTGCCACCATGAGCGACGGCAGCGAGATCGCCACCAGCCCTTTCGTCAACGAGGGCTGACGGCGCCGCGAACCGACGACCACCCACCCAGCGAAGGGCAGGCATGAGCACTGCACAGGACGAACGGGCCGCGCTGTCGGCGCTGCTGCTGGAGGTGGGCCCCGACGCCCCGACGCTGTGCGGGGGGTGGCGCACCCGCGACCTGGCCGCGCACCTGGTGCTGCGCGAGCGCCGCCCCGACGCCGCACCGGGCATCCTGGTGCCGCTGCTGGCCGGCTACACCGACCACGTGCAGGCCGGCATCGCCAACCGGCACTGGCCCACCCTGGTGGAGCAGGTGCGCACCGGTCCTCCGCTGCTGTCGCCGTACCGCCTGCTCGACGCCCAGGTCAACGGCCTGGAGTTCTTCGTCCACCACGAGGACGTCCGTCGGGCCGAGGGTGACTGGAAGCCGCGCCAGCTCGCGGCGGCCACCGAGGACGAGCTGTGGGGACGGCTCACGCTGGTCGGCCGGGTCGGCTACCGCAAGAGCCCGGTGGGAGTGGTGCTGCAGCGCCCGGGCGGTGCCACCATCACCGTCAAGGGCGGTCCGCGCACGGTCACCCTGTGCGGGGAGCCCAGCGAGCTGGTGCTGCACGCCTTCGGCCGGGACGCGGTGCAGCTGGAGACCACCGGGGCCGACGTCGACGTCCAGGCGGTGCTGGGACTGGACCGAGCCTTCTAGTCGGTCGCGCCCGCCGCCACACCCGTGGCTGAACGGGACGTGCGTGTGCAGCGCTACCCAGGCCAACGGGTAGCGTGACCACCCATGACCTCCGGTGTTCCCTCTGCTGCTGCCGGGCGCCCTTTCGGCCGTGTGCTCACTGCCATGGTGACGCCGTTCACCCCTGACGGGGCCCTCGATCTCGATGCCACTGCGGCGCTGGCCGTCAGCCTGGTCAAGCAGGGCTGCGACGGCCTCGTGGTGTGCGGAACCACCGGTGAGTCGCCCACCACCACCGACGCCGAGCAGAACGAGGTGCTGCGGGCCGTGCTGTCCGCGGTGGGCCCGGACGTCGGCGTCATCGCTGGAGTCGGCACCAACGACACCGCGCACACCATCGAGCTCGCCCGCGCCGCGGCCGAGTCGGGTGCGCACGGGCTGCTCGTGGTCACTCCCTACTACTCCCGGCCCTCACAGGAGGGTTTGGTCGCGCACTTCGGTGCCGTGGCCAGCGCGACGGACCTGCCGGTGATGCTCTACGACATCCCTGCTCGCTCCATCGTGCCCATCGAGAACGACACCATGCTCCGGCTGGCTGAGCACCCGAACATCCTCGCGGTCAAGGACGCCAAGGGCGACCTGCGCGGGGGTGCTGAGGTGATCAGCCAGACGGAGCTTGCCTACTACTCAGGAGACGACCCGTTGAACTTGCCCTGGCTCTCAGTTGGAGCCGTAGGCTTCGTCAGCGTGATCAGCCATGTGATGGCTGGCCCGCTGCGTCAGATGCTCGACGCCTACGAGTCCGGTGACGTGGTGCGCGCCCGGCAGCTCAACGCCCAGACCCTTCCGCTGGTTCGCATCATGAGCCAGCTCGGGGGCGTCAGCTTCTCCAAGGCCGCGCTGCGCGTGACCGGTGTGGACGTGGGCGTGCCGCGCCTGCCGCAGATCGCTCCCAGCGCCGCCCAGCTCGAGCTGCTCTCCGCCGAGATGCGTCGCAGCGGCCTGCTCGTCGGCGGTGCCGCATGAGCCGGGGCGGCCGCGGCCGCCGCGGTGGCGGCAACGGCGGGAACCAGGGCGAGTCCAACCAGAACCAGGGTGCCCAGAACCAGGGCGGCCAGAACCAGGGCGGGCGCGGCCAGGGCGGCAACCGGGGCGGCGGCAACCAGCGTCCCGACGGCAAGCCCCGGGTGGACCCGACCGAGCGCCTGGGCCTGCCGCCCAAGCTGCCGCGCAACGGCCTGCGGATCGTGGCGCTGGGTGGCATCGGCGAGATCGGCCGCAACATGACGGTCTTCGAGTTCGGCGGCAAGCTGCTGATCGTGGACTGCGGCGTGCTGTTCCCCGAGGACGCCCAGCCTGGTGTCGACCTGATCCTGCCGGACTTCGGCCCCATCGAGGACCGGATCAACGACGTCGAGGCCATCGTGCTCACGCACGGCCACGAGGACCACATCGGTGCCGTGCCGTTCCTGCTGCGCCTGCGCCAGGACATCCCCGTCATCGGCTCCCGGTTCACCCTGGCGCTGCTGTCGGCCAAGTGCCGCGAGCACCGGCTCAAGCCCAAGCTGGTCGAGGTCACCGAGGGCGAGCGCACCACCAACGGCCCCTTCGAGTGCGAGTACTTCGCGGTCAACCACTCCATCCCGGACGCGTTGGCCGTGGCCATCCGCACCCCCGCGGGCGTGGTGCTGCACACCGGTGACATCAAGCTGGACCAGCTGCCGCTGGACGGCCGCCTCACCGACCTGGCCGGCTTCTCCCGCCTGGGCGACGAGGGCGTGGACCTGTTCCTGGTGGACTCCACCAACGCCGAGGTCCCCGGCTTCGTCACCCCCGAGCGCGAGATCGGTGGCGTGCTCGACACCGTCATCGGCAAGGCCAACCAGCGGGTGATCGTGGCGTCCTTCGCCAGCCACGTGCACCGCATCCAGCAGGTGCTGGAGGTGGCGCACCGCTACAACCGCAAGGTCACGTTCGTGGGCCGCTCCATGGTGCGCAACATGGAGATCGCCTCCGAGCTGGGCGTGCTGGACGTGCCCGACGGCCTGGTGGTGAGCCTGGACCAGGCGACCAAGCTGCCCGACGACCGCCTGGTGCTGGTCTCCACGGGCTCGCAGGGCGAGCCGCTGTCGGCGCTGTCGCGGATGGCCCGCGGCGAGCACCGCCAGATCAACATCCGCGCCAACGACCTCGTGGTGCTGGCCTCCTCGCTGATCCCCGGCAACGAGAACTCCGTGTTCGCCGTGGTCAACGGCCTGGCCAAGCGTGGCGCCAAGGTGATCACCCAGCAGAACGCCAAGGTGCACGTCTCCGGGCACGCCTCCGCCGGTGAGCTGCTGTACCTCTACAACGCGGTGCGACCCACCAACGTGATGCCGGTGCACGGCGAGTGGCGCCACCTGCGCGCCAACGCCGCGCTGGCCAAGGCCACCGGGGTGGCCGAGGACCGCATCATGCTCGCCGAGGACGGCGTGGTGGTCGACCTGGTGGACGGCATGGCCGAGATCGTCGGCCAGGTTCCGGTGGGTCACGTCTACGTGGACGGCCTGTCGGTCGGCGACGTGGGCGAGTCCACGCTGTCGGACCGCCTGGTGCTGGGGGAGGGCGGCTTCATCGCCATCTCCGTGGCCATCGACTCCACCACCGGACGGGCGGTGAGCCGGCCGGAGCTGTCCGGGCGTGGCTTCTCCGACGACCCCAAGGCGCTGGAGAGCTGCATCGAGGTGGTGGAGTCCGAGCTGGCCCGCCAGGAGGCAGAGGGCATCACCGACAGCCACCGCATCGCCCAGGCGGTGCGCCGCGTGGTGGGCCGCTGGGTGGCGGACACCTACCGTCGCCGGCCGATGATCATCCCGACCATCATCCCGGTGGCCACTGCCCGCTCCGCCGCCAACCCGCAGGCGTAGCCGCACCCACCGGTCCCGGTCGTTCAGGGCCCTCGTCGTCCCGTGTGGGTTCCGCACAGGGTGAGGAGGGCCCTGACGCCGTCGAGGGTCCTGAACGCCGTCGAGGGTGCCGGGGCTGTGAGGTGACTCGCCCGGTGGCAGTGGTGTTGCAGGGGCGGCAGATGAGTCGCGTGGGACTACCGTAGGGCGCATGGCAGGCAAGGCACGCACCCGTTCCACCGCGCGCACGGGCGCGTCGCGGAGCAAGACCACGACCCGCGCGCGCACGCCACCGGCCAGCCGCAAGACCACCGCGAGCACCCGCAAGACCACCGCGAGCACCCGCACGGCACCCGCGCGCAAGCCCGCCTCGCGCACCACCCGTACTCGCTCCACCCCGCGCACCGGCCCCTCCGCGGGTGCCACCGCGATGCGGGGAGTGGGCACCGCGTTCGGCGCGATGGCCAAGGGCGTGGGCGCTGGTGCCCGAGCGATCGGCCGCACCCGCGAGCTGGAGCACGCCCACCGCCGCGACGGCCTGGCGCTGTGCCTCATCGCCGTCGGCGTGGTGCTGGCCGCCGGGGTGTGGCTGCAGGCCGGGGGACCGGTCGGCTCGGCGGTGGACACCGGGGTGCGCACCATCATGGGCGCCGGGGCCTGGCTGGCTCCGCTGCTGCTGCTGGCCGCCGCCATCACCCTGATGCGCACCGAGCCCGAGCCCGAGGCCCGGCCGCGGCTGGTCACCGGGTGGTTGCTGCTCATCGTGGCCGTGCTGGGCGTGTGGCACGTCATCGGTGGCCTGCCGGAGACCATGGACGAGCGCCGACGTGCTGGTGGAGCAGTCGGCTTCGCCGCCGGTGGCCCGCTCAGTGCCGGCGTCACCGAGTGGCTGGCGGTGCCCCTGCTGGTGCTGGTGGCCCTGTTCGGCCTGCTGGTGCTCACTGGCACCACTGCCCGCGAGGTGCCCCACCGGTTGCGCCGGCTGCTCGGGGCGGACCGGTTCGACGACGAGCTGGGTGCCGAGGACGAGCTCGTCGGCGCGGAGTCCGACGGTGCGGACCTGCCCGGCCACGGCTGGCCCACCGACGACGAGCTGGCTGCCCAGCCCACCGAGAAGCTGCGCCGTCCGTCCCGCCGGCGCCAGGCCGCCGCGAGCACCGACGCCGCCGACACCCCGGCGGGGGTGCGCGGCAGCGGCGACCAGGACGAGCTGCCGTGGGACGCCCCCGTGGAGCCGGTGGCACCCAAGCGGCCCAGCCCGGGCCACTCCTCGCCGCAGGCCAAGACCCGAAGGTGAGTGCCGCCGCGGTTCCCGCCGTCGTGCCGGCGCCGGTGGAGGACACCGAGCAGCTGTCGGTGCAGCGGGTGATCGAGGGCGACTACACGCTGCCCCCGGTGGACCTGCTGACCGTCGGCGACCCGCCCAAGACCCGCTCCAGCGCCAACGACGCCATGATCGAGGCGATCACCAGCGTGCTGGAGCAGTTCAACATCGACGCCGCGGTCACCGGCTTCACCCGGGGCCCCACGGTCACCCGCTACGAGGTGGAGCTGGGCCCGGGCGTCAAGGTCGAGAAGATCACCGCGCTGGCCCGCAACATCGCCTACGCGGTGGCCACCGACAACGTGCGCCTGCTCGCGCCCATCCCCGGCAAGTCCGCGGTGGGCATCGAGGTGCCCAACACCGACCGCGAGATGGTCCGGCTGGCCGACGTGCTGCTGGCGCCCAACACCCGCAAGGACCAGCACCCGCTGGTCATCGGCCTCGGCAAGGACATCGAGGGCAACTTCGTCAACGCCAACCTGGCCAAGATGCCGCACCTGCTGGTGGCCGGCTCCACCGGTTCCGGAAAGTCGTCCTTCGTCAACTCCATGCTGGTCTCGCTGCTGTCGCGGGCCACCCCCGACGAGGTGCGGCTCATCCTCATCGACCCCAAGATGGTGGAGCTCACCCCGTACGAGGGCATCCCGCACCTGATCACGCCCATCATCACCCAGCCCAAGAAGGCGGCCTCCGCGCTGGCCTGGTTGGTGGAGGAGATGGAGCAGCGCTACCAGGACATGCAGGTCAACCGGGTGCGCCACATCGACGACTTCAACACCAAGGTGCGCTCCGGGGAGATCACCGCGCCGCTGGGCAGCGAGCGGGTCTACCGCCCCTACCCCTACATCCTGGCCATCGTGGACGAGCTCGCGGACCTGATGATGACGGCCCCGCGGGACGTGGAGGACGCCATCGTCCGCATCACCCAGAAGGCCCGTGCAGCGGGCATCCACCTGGTGCTGGCCACCCAGCGCCCCTCGGTGGACGTGGTCACCGGTCTGATCAAGACCAACGTGCCGTCCCGGCTGGCCTTCGCCACGTCCTCGCTCACCGACAGCCGGGTCATCCTGGACCAGCCGGGTGCGGAGAAGCTCATCGGCATGGGTGACGCGCTGTTCCTGCCCATGGGCGCCGGGCGCCCGGTCCGCCTGCAGGGTGCGTTCATCACCGACGAGGAGATCAGCGCCGTCGTCGAGTACACCAAGACGCAGGCGGAGCCGGAGTACACCGACGGGGTGACCGTGCAGAAGACAGCCGCGGCCAAGGACGTCGATCCCGACATCGGCGAGGACATGGACGTGCTGCTGCAGGCCATCGAGCTGGTGGTGACCAGCCAGTTCGGCTCCACCTCGATGCTGCAGCGCAAGCTGCGGGTGGGCTTCGCCAAGGCCGGCCGGCTGATGGACCTGATGGAGACCCGCGGCGTGGTGGGGCCCAGCGAGGGTTCCAAGGCGCGCGACGTGCTGGTCAAGCCGGAGGAGCTGGACGGGTTGCTGTGGTCGGTGCGCGGCGGCGATCCCGCCGAGGCCACCGCCGACGCCGACTAGGACCGTCGACACCGACCAGGACCGCCGACACCGACCAGCTCAGGCGGCCAGTCCGGTGAGCACCTGCACGCCGGGAAGCTGGGCGACGGCGCTGCCGGGCAGGATCAGCTTGCCCCGGCGACGACCGCTGCCCACCAGCACGTGCGGGGCGGCCACGACGGCGGCGTCCACCAGCAGCGGCCACGACGGCGGCAGCCCCACCGGGGTGATGCCCCCGTGCTCCATCCCGGTCTCGGCCACCGCGGTGTCCATCGCCGCGAACGAGGCCTTGCGGGCACCGAGGTGCTGGCGGACCGTGCGGTTGACGTCCACCCGGGTGTCCGACAGCGCCAGGCAGGCGGCCAGGCTCACCTCGCCGCCGCGGCGGGCCGCGACCACCACGCAGTTCGCCGACGCCTGCAGTGGCACGTCGTAGGCGGCGCAGAACACCGCGGTGTCGGCCTTGTCCGGGTCGGTGTCCACGTAGAGCACCGTGGCGGCGGCGTCCCAGCTGCGCAGCGCCTCGGCCACCGCCGGGGCCAGCGTCTCGGCCACCTCCAGCGCCGGCTGCGCGGTGGCGAACGTCCCGAACGGCGGTGCCACGAAGCTGCTCATGGCAGGCGACTGTAGCGAGGCGCGCTAGAGGGTGAGCAGCATCCGAGTGTTGCCCAGGGTGTTCGGCTTGACCGTGCTCAGGTCGAGGAACTCCGCGACGCCGGAGTCGTAGGAGCGCAGCATCTGGGCGTAGACCTCGGCGTCCACCGGGGTGCCCTCGATCTCGACGAAGCCGTGCTGGGCGAAGAAGCGCACCTCGAAGGTGAGCACGAACACCCTGCTGAGCTCCAGGTCGCGGGCCACCTCCAGCAGCTTCGCCACGATGCGGTGGCCGATGCCGTGGCCCAGGTACGGCGGGTCGACCGCCACGGTGCGCACCTCGCCGAGGTCCGACCACAGCACGTGCAGCGCCCCGCACCCCACGACGGTGTTGCCGCACTCGGCAACCCAGAACTCCTGCACCGACTCGTAGAGGGTGACCAGCGGCTTGGAGAGCAGGATGCGGCCGGCGTAGCGGTCGACGAGGTTCTTGATGGCCGGGACGTCGGAGGTGCGCGCCCGACGCACGAGCACGTCTCCGCCTGAGGTCATGATGCGCAGGCTAGTACGGCCGGCCGGATAGGCTACGTAGCGTGTCTGTACTTTCCTCCTCCCCGTCCACCGCCTCCGCTCCCGGCTCTGCGCACCCGCCGGCTCGCGTCGCCCTCCTGACCATGGGCTGCGCCCGCAACGAGGTGGACACCGAGGAGATGGCCGGCCGGCTGGCCGAGGGGGGTTTCGAGCTGGTCGCCGACGGTGACCCGGCCGACCTCGTGGTGGTGAACACCTGCGGCTTCATCGAGCAGGCGAAGAAAGACTCCATCGACACGCTGCTGGCCGCCTCCGACACCGGCGCCAAGGTGGTCGCGGTGGGTTGCCTGGCCGAGCGCTACGGCGCGGAGCTGGCCAAGGACCTGCCCGAGGCCGACGCGGTGCTGGGCTTCGACCACTACCCGGAGCTGGCCGACCGTCTGCAGGAGGTCATGGCCGGCACCCCCATCGCCTCGCACACCCCGGCCGACCGGCGGCTGCTGCTGCCCATCTCCCCGGTGGAGCGCCCCAAGGCCGCGGCCGAGGTGGCCGTGCCCGGCCACGCGTGGGGACCGGCCTCGCGAGTGGTCCGCCGCCGCCTCGACGACGCCCCGGTGGCCCCGCTGAAGCTGGCCTCGGGCTGCGACCGGCGCTGCTCGTTCTGCGCCATCCCCTCCTTCCGCGGCTCCTTCGTCTCCCGCGGCCCCGCCGAGGTGCTGGCCGAGGGCCGCTGGCTGGCCGAGCACGGCGTGCGCGAGCTCTACCTGGTGAGCGAGAACTCCACCTCGTACGGCAAGGACCTCGGTGACACCACCATCCTGGAGGCCCTGCTCGGCGAGCTGGCGGCCATCCCCGGGATCGACCGCGTCCGGCTGAGCTACCTGCAGCCCGCCGAGACCCGGCCCGCGCTGCTGCGCGCGGTCGCCACCACGCCCGGCGTGGCCCGCTACTTCGACCTCTCCTTCCAGCACGCCTCCGGCCCGGTGCTGCGCCGGATGCGCCGCTTCGGCGACCGGGAGAGCTTCCTGGAGCTCTGTGCGCAGATCCGGGCGCTGGCCCCCGAGGCCGGCATCCGCACCAACGTCATCGTCGGCTTCCCTGGGGAGACCGAGGAGGACCTGGTGGAGCTGGAGCAGTTCCTCATCGGTGCTCGCCTGGACGCCGTCGGCGTGTTCGGCTACTCCGACGAGGACGGCACCGAGGCGGTGGACCTGGACGGCCACGTCGACCCGGCCGAGGTGAACGTGCGCGTGCAGCGCATCTCCTCGCTGGTGGACGAGCTCACCTCGCAGCGGGCCGAGGACCGCATCGGCACCGAGGTGGTGGTGCTCGTCGAGCGTGACGGCACCGAGGACCTCGCCGAGATGGGCGAGGGCGAGGTCGGCCTGGCGTCGGGCCGCGCCGAGCACCAGGCCCCCGAGGTGGACGGCGAGTGCGTCTTCACCGAGGTCGGCAGCGTGGAGGTCGGTGAGCTGGTCCGCGCCCGGGTGGTGGGCAGCGACGGCGTCGACCTGGTCGTGGAGGCCCTGGAGGTCATCCCCCCGGAGCAGCCCGTGCAGGAGGAGACCGTGCAGTCACCGGAGCTCGGCGGGCAGCTGGCCGCCACCGGGGCCGCGCGGAGCGCCGGGTGAGCACCAGGCCGCTGCCCGACCCGCCGCCGATCCTGAACGCGGCCAACATGCTCACCATGCTCCGGCTGGCTCTGGTGCCGGTGTTCCTGCTGGCGCTCTTCGCGGAGTCGGGGGAGTCCAGCGGGTGGCGGGTGGCGGCCTTCGTGGTGTTCGCCGTGGCCAGCATCACCGACCGCATCGACGGGGAGGTGGCCCGCAAGTACGGCCTGGTCACCGACTTCGGCCGGATCATCGACCCCATCGCCGACAAGGCCCTGATCGGCGGCGCGCTGATCGGGCTGAGCGTGCTCGGTGAGCTCACCTGGTGGGTGACCGCGATCATCGCCGTCCGCGAGATCGGCGTGACCGCGCTGCGGTTCTGGGTGATCCGCCACGGCGTGATCCCCGCCAGCCGCGGCGGCAAGCTCAAGACGCTGGTGCAGACCCTGGCGATCGGGCTGTACGTGCTGCCGCTGCCCGACGGGGTGCAGCCGTTCAGCCAGGCCCTCATGGTGCTGGCGGTGCTGCTCACCGTGCTCACCGGCGCCGACTACGTGGTACGGGCTCTGCGACTGCGCGCCAAGGGAATTCGCATGAAGCAGGCCGCGGCCCGGACGTCCTGACCACCCAGTGCCCGCACCCCCGGCGCCGGGACCAACACCCAGTGGCGCCAGTCCCACTTGTCCGGAAGGATCGGGTGGTCGGGAACTGACTGCGGGTGCCGCGACGTTGTACGTCATGACGGCACTCGACCAATGAAGGGCGGCACCATGGCACTGCTGCTGCGAGAGGCAATCGGGGACAGCTTGCGACGGGCACGGACGGCCCAGAGCCGCACCCTGCGTGAGGTCTCCGGGAGCGCGCGGGTGAGCCTCGGCTACCTGTCCGAGGTCGAGCGCGGCCGCAAGGAGGCCTCGAGCGAGCTGCTCGCCGCCATCTGCGACGCCCTCGACGTTCCGCTGTCCCAGGTATTCACCGACGTGAGCCAGGCGCTGGCCTCCGGCGAGGGGGCCCAGTCGCGCGACACCGCTGCGGTCAGCCTCCCGCCCGGTCACAGCGCCGAGATCGCGGACGGAACACGGGTGGTCATCTCCGCCCCGCGGGGCCTGCACGTCACCGCCCGCGCCGCCTGAGCACAGGCGGCGCGCGGCCGTGAGGTGTGCAACGGTGCGGCCGCGGCTGAGAGGATGGGTTTCAGGGGCCGGGGTGACGCATCCCGGTCTGGTGCACGAGAGTCGTGCGCCGTCGCCGCAGGCGGCCGCCGCCGCGCTTCGCGGGGGCGCAGATGGTTGGGAGGCAGGCTGACGATGGCCAACCCGTTCGTCAAGGCGTGGAAGTACTCGATGGCGCTGTTCTCCAGCAAGATCGACGAGCACGCCGACCCAGGGTGCAGATCCAGCAGGCCATCGAGGAGGCCCAGCGCCAGCACCAGGCGCTGTCGCACCAGGCCGCCGCCGTCATCGGCAACCAGCGCCAGCTGGAGATGAAGCTGAACCGCCAGCTGGGTGAGGTGGAGAAGCTGTCCACCAGCACCCGGCAGGCGCTGATGCTCGCCGACGACGCCCGCGGCAAGGGCGACGAAGCCCGGGCCGGCCAGTACGAGAGCACCGCGGAAGCCTTCGCGGCGCAGCTGGTGACCGCCGAGCAGGCGGTGGAGGACCTCAAGAGCCTGCACGACCAGTCGCTGCAGGCGGCCGGGCAGGCCAAGCAGGCGGTGGAGCAGAACGCGATGCTGCTGCAGCAGAAGCTCGCCGAGCGAACCAAGCTGCTCAGCCAGCTGGAGCAGGCCAAGATGCAGGAGCAGGTGAGCAGCTCGCTGCGCTCGGTCAACGAGCTCTCCGCCCGGGCACCACCCCGTCCCTGGACGACGTGCGGGAGAAGATCGAGCGCCGCTACGCCACTGCCCTCGGCTCGGCCGAGCTGTCCAAGGACTCGGTGGAGGGCCGGATGCTCGAGGTGCAGCAGTCCACCCACCAGCTGGCCGGACGCACCCGGCTGGAGCAGATCCGCGCCTCCATGGACTCCGGGGCCGGGGCGCTCAGCGCAGCGCCGGGTCAGCAGTCCCTCGGTGCGGGCGCAGGCCAGGACACTGCCCGACCCGCCGTCGACACCACCAAGGCGGCGCCCGGCCAGTCCAGTGCCGCCCAGCCGGCGACCGAACCGCCCGCGCAGGGCGAGCGCCAGGCTTGAGCGGCCGTCCGCACGACATGAGCAGCCCGCGCTTCGACCTCTCCACCGCCTTCGCCTCTGCCCAGGAGGCGGCGCGGGGAGTGGGCAACGCCGTCACCCGTTGGCAGGACCCGCGCCGGCGGGCGCTGCGCAAGCGCCGCGCGGCGACGGCCAGCACCGTCGGCTTCGGCAGCGCCACCGGTGCCTTCACCGCGGGCACCGCCGGGCTCGCGGTCTTTGACGCGCCGTCGCTGGTGGTGGCCGCCGGCTGCGGGCTGGCTGCGGCGGCCGCAGTACCCACCACGGCCTTCGCGGTGCGGCTGCGCCGGCTGCGGCGCCTTCCGCTGCCCCCGGGCCGCTCGGTGGACCCCCGCCTGCCGCGGGCCTCGGCCGCCCTGGCGCCGCTGCGCGGGCTGGCCGCGGCGGAGTCCAGCCTGCACAACCTCTTCGGGTTGCTGGAGGCCGACGCCGCGGTACCCCCCGGGGAGGTGCAGGAGGCTCGCGCCTCCGCGGCCTCGGCTGCCGCGGTGCTGCGCCACGAGGCCGGTGCCCTCGGTGCGCTGGAGCGCGCCCGGGACTCCAGCCCAGTGGCCGCCACCGAGCTGGAGCCGGTGGTGGGCGAGGCGGTGCGGCGGCTGCAGGCCGGCGTCGCCGAGTACGAGCAGGTGGTGGCCGCGGCCGCCCGCGCGGTGGCCACCACGTCGCGGCACACCGACCACCACCGGCCGGCGCTGACCGAGACCGCCGAGCGCATCGATGCACTCACGGCCGCGCTGGACGAGCTGGCCGGACTGCACACCGCCGAGCGGTCCTGGCGAGCGGAGCTGCCCACCCGCGAGTGGTAGGCCTGCTCAGGCCTTCTGCACGCGCTTGGCTCGGGCGGGCCGGGTGGCCAGCGGGGGGTGCGGGCCCGGCTGGCAGGTGGGGCACAGGTAGGTCAGGCGCTGCCGGGGAGGCTCGCCCTGGTTGGCCAGGCCCACCGTGGTGCCGCAGCGGCGACACGGCAGCCCGGTGCGCTCGAACACCCAGTGCTCACGGTCGCGGCCGAGCAGGCCGGTGGTGGACTGCTGAGGGCGGTTGGCGTTGCGCAGCAACAGGTCCCGGCACAGCCGCACGCAGCGCACCGGGTCAACGGCGGACACCGGGCTCCACGGTGAGACGCCCAGCAGGAAGCACACCTCGGCCTTGTAGAGGTTGCCCACGCCGGCGAGCACCCGCTGGTCCAGCAGCGCCTGCCCCAGCTCGCGGCCAGGTTCGGCGCTGAGCCGGGCGACGGCTTCCTCCTCCTGAGCGGCGTCCCAGTGCTCACCGAGCAGGTCGGGGCCCAGGTGGCCGACCAGCCGGTCCTCCTCGGCGGTGGGCACCAGCGCCATCTGGTGCAGCCGGAAGCCCACCGCCACCTTGGTCGGTGTCGCCAGCACCGCGCGCACCTGGTGGTCCGGGCCCTGCCAGCGACGGCCGGGGGAGTACAGGTGCCACGAGCCGTCCATCAGGAAGTGCGTGTGCAGGGTGCGCCCGTCGTCAAGGCGGATGAGCAGGTGCTTGCCCACCGACTCCACCGCGGTCACCGTGCGACCGGTGAGATCCACAGTGGACAGCTGGGGGTGGCGCAGCTCGCCGCGCACCAGCTGCTCGCCCACCAGCGCGGCACGCATCCGGCGGCCAGCCAGCCACACGGTGTCTCCCTCAGGCACGTCCCCATGATCGCACCCGGTGCCGTGGCCGCCGCACGCGTGGCTTTGCTGAAGCGGCCGGGCCCTGCCACCCCGTGCTCTACGGTGTGTCCACAGTGTTCGGGGGTGGCACGCGCCCCTGCTACGGGGCGGTCAGGTCCCTCATCGCCCATTCTCCGGCTCTCTCGGTGCGTTGAGGCTCCGCAGCGCCCCGTGGCTCAGACGGAGACGAGGCGCGATGAGACGGTTGCTCGGGACACGGGCGGTGGCGGTGAGCGTCCTGCTGGGTATCGCGCTCACCGGCGTGGGCGGCGGCCAGGCGGTGGCAGCGGCCGCGACGCCGGTGCCGGTGCCGGTCAGCGTGAGCGTGGCACCGGTGGCGGCGGCCGTTCCGCTCGCGCCGGTGACCCGGACGGCCGTCAGCGCCCCGACCGCAGCCGCGGCCCCGGTGCGTGCCCAGGCGGCGGGCTTCGACTGGGCCACCGTGTGGAGCTTCCTGGTGGGGCTGTTCCAACAGGTGTGGGCGTGGCTGTTCCCGCCGCCGCCGGCCACGCTGCCGCTGCCCTACCAGGGCAACGCCGACCAGGTGATCACCGTGGTGGCGCCCTGGCGCGGCGCGAGCACCGCGACCGTCACCGCCTGGAACCGCACGCCGACGGGGTGGACGCAGGTGTACGGCCCGGTGCCGGCGAACATCGGGCCCAACGGCATCGGCCAGGCCTCGGAGTACACCAACCTCACCCCGGAGGGTGCGTACCCGCTGACCCAGGCGTTCGGCCGGCAGGCCAACCCCGGCACTCGACTGCCCTACTTCACCACCGGGTGGTGGGACTGGTGGGACTCCAACGTCAACAGCCCCACCTACAACACCCACGTGGTGCAGCAGAACAGCCCCGGGGGAGCATCGGAGAACCTCTTCGGGGCGGGGGCGGTCTACGACTACGCCGTGACCATCGGCTACAACGCCGCCCGGGTGCGGGGAGCGGGCTCGGCCTTCTTCCTGCACGTCAGCAACGGCCAGCCCACGGCGGGCTGCGTGGCGGTGCACCGGGACGACCTGGTGAACCTGCTGAGATGGCTCGACCCCGGCGCGCGCCCCGCCATCGTGATCGGGAGCGCCTAGCGCCGGGGTCGGCCTGCAGGCCCGGTTGGCGAGGCTCAGGCCTCGGAGACCGGTGCCACCTGCTTGGCCAGGTAGAGCTGCTCACCCAGGGTCTTGATGAGGTCGAGCTGGGTCTCCAGGTAGTCCACGTGGCCCTCCTCGTCCTCGAGGATGGTCTCGAACAGGCGCGCCGACGTGGTGTCGTTGACGGAGCGCATGTACTCGATGCCCTCGCGGAGCACCGTGACGGCGTCCACCTCCACCTGCAGGTCGGACTCGAACATCTCGGTGATGTTCTGGCCGATGCGCAGGGGCTCCAGGCGCTGGTAGTTGGGGAGACCGTCCAGCATCAGGATGCGGTCGGTGAGCACCTCGGCGTGCTTCATCTCGTCGATCGACTCGGCGCGGGTGTACTCCGCGAGCTTCGACCAGCCACGCGAGTCCTGCATCTTGGCGTGCAGGAAGTACTGGTTGATCGCGGTGAGCTCCCCCGTCAGCTGCTTGTTGAGGAACTCGATGACCTTGGGGTCACCCTTCATCTACGCCTCCACTGGGACATCGCACATGCGTGCCGGCGACCTGCCGGTAGCGAGGCTCGGGGGCGTCAGCCCGCCAGCTTCAGCAGCATTCTTTCACGCCGGGTCCCAGCATCGATGAGGTCGCAGATGCGATCGAGGCAGCTGCCACAACCAGTCCCCGCGTAGCAGCGCTCCCCGACCTCTTCCTCGGTGCTCGCCCCGTTCTCGATGACCAGCTCGACGTCGGTCTCAGTGACCGCGTGGCAGATGCAGACGAACATGGGCGTGGAGGTCCTTCCACCGAAGTTTAGGTATCCCTAACCTTACTCACGGCTCGGACGCTTTGGGAAGAGTCATTTCCCAGGTTTTGCCGTGCGCAACCGAAGATTTGTCGGTGCCCGGCGAGAACTTTGCGGTGGCAAGCCTCGACGCTTGGGACATCGCCGCCCATGATGAGAGGCTGAAGCTCAACACACCCGTCATGGCGGCGGGCTTCGTCGAGGTGAGGACAACGGCATGATCTGGAAAGTTCTCGGGGTCCTGATCATCGTCTGGCTGGCGGTGACGCTGATCGGCGCGATCGTGAAGGGGCTGTTCTGGCTCGCCGTCATCGGCGGGCTGCTGTTCGTCGGCACCGCGGCCTACGCCGCCATCAAGGGCAACAACCAGCGCAGCATCCGGTAGTCGCCGGGATCGGCCGCGCTCAGGCTCGCAGGCGCATGCCCCGCGGGGTGGCGTGGAAGCCGGCGTTGCCCAGCACCGTGCCCAGCGCCGAGCCCAGTGCGTCCACCCCGTCGGTGCGCTCCACCGCCACCGAGCGCAGCCGACCGTCGTGCACGGCAGCGGCGAGCTCACGAGCGGCCCGGTCCAGGGTGGCGGCATCGGCGGTGAAGCTGAGCAGCGACTTGCCGCCTCGCTCCAGGTACAGCGCCGGCACTCCGTCCACCAGCACCACCAGCGCGCCCGCCTTGCGGCCGGGGCGGTGCCGGTTGCGCGCGGCGGCGCCGTCTCCGGGTGCGCGGGGGTCGGGCGCCTGCTCGGCGAGCACGGCCGGGGGCCACTCCAGCGCCGCCCCCCACGGCTGGGCCGGGTCGGTGGCGGCCAGCAGGGTGACGGTGGGCTCAGCGCGGGCGTCACGGTCGGCGGAGGCCACCGAGCGCAGCCGGTCGATGGCGCCGGGCACCGCGAACTGCGCCCCGCCCAGTCCCTCCACCACGTAGCCGCGCCGGCACCGCCCGGAGTCCTCCATGGCCCGCAGCACCTTGTAGACCCCGGAGAAGCCGCCGGTGATGCGCTCGGTGTCCACCGAACCTCGAGTGAGCACGCCGTGGCGCTCCAGGTAGGCCTCGGCTCGGGCGTGCGCACGCCGGGTGGGATCCGCCTCCCGCGGCACCGCTGCCGACCAGCGACCGGCCACCGTCGGGGGACCGGTGCGCGAGGGTATGGCCGGCCGTCCCGCGCGCATCCGGGCGTAGCGGCTGCGCGGGGCGGAGCGCCGCGCCTTGTGGGTGCCGCCGGCGCCCACCTGCGCGCGCACCGGGGCGAGGGTGTCGTTGGTGGCCAGCCCGGCCCACACCAGGTCCCACAGTGCGGTGACCACCTCGCTGTCCACCGGCAGCGGCTCACCGGCCTCCACCAGCGCGGCTCCCACCCGGTCGGTGAGCTGCCGGAAGAACAGGGCCCCGCCGTCGAGTGCCTGCAGCAGGTGGCGGTGCAGCGGTGAGTCGGGTGCCTGCTCGTCCACCTCGGGCAGCAGCAGGTCGGCCACGTCGGTGGGCGCCAGGGCGATCCAGCCGTCGCCGCCGGGCAGGCTGCCGCAGCCGGTCCAGGTGACCTCGCCAGAGGCGGTGAGCTCGTCCAGCAGGGCGGGGGAGTAGCCGGGCAGCCGGGCCGGCAGGATCAGCGACTCCAGCGCGCTGGCGGGCAGCGGCGCCCCGGCGAGCTGCTCCACCACGCCCAGCAGGTCGTCGGCGGTGGGCGCCCGGCGCCGCGGGGCTGCGCCGATGCCGTGCCACAGCGGCAGGAAGCGGCCCAGCGCCGCCGGCTCCACCGGCTCCACCTCCGCGCGCAGCCGGGCCAGCGAGGTGCGGCGGATGCGGCGCAGCACCTCGGCGTCGCAGTACTCCGTACCCGCGCCGTCCGGGCGCAGCTCGCCCCGCACCAGCCGCCCGGTGCCGGTGAGGCGGTCGAGCACCCCGACGACGACGGCGGTGCCCAAGCCATAGCGCTGCGCCAGGGTGGCCGGGGCGAACGGGCCGTGGGTGCGGGCGTAGCGGGCGGTCAGCTCGGCCAGCGGGTCGGGGGTGGGCTCGGTGAACACCTCGGGCACCCCCACCGGCAGCGCGGTGCCGAGCGCGTCCCGGTACCGCCCGGCGTCCTCGATGGCGATGTAGCGCTGCTCGCCGGCGATGCGCACCAGCAGCGCCCGCCGGTCCTGCTCCAGCTGCTCCAGCCACTGCGGCGCCACCCCGCGCGCCAGCCCGTCGGCCACCGACAGGTCGCCGACGAAGCGCAGCAGGTCCGCGGCGCCCTCCACGTCGCGGGCGTGGCGGTCGGGGTCGGTGCGCTGCAGCTGCGCCTCGATCTCGGCCAGGGCCTCGGGGTCGAGCAGCTCGCGCACCGACTCCGAGCCGAGCAGCTCGCCGAGCAGGGTGGAGTCCAGGCTGAGCGCGGCGGCCCGGCGCTCGGCCAGCGGCGCGTCCAGCTCGTAGAGGAAGGTGCCCACGTAGCCGAACAGGAGGCTGCGGGCGAACGGCGACGGCGCCGGGGTGGTGACCTCCAGGACGCGCACCTTCCGGGCGGCGACGTCGGCCATCAGCTCGCGCAGCCCGGCCAGGTCGTAGACGTCCTGCACGCACTCGCGCATCGCCTCCAGCACCACCGGGAACGACTCGTAGGCGCTGGCCACCTCCAGCAGCTGGGCGGAGCGCTGGCGCTGCTGCCACAGCGGGCTGCGGCGGCCGGGGTTGCGCCGCGGCAGCAGCAGCGACCGGGCCGCGCACTCGCGGAACCGGGCGGCGAACAGCGCGGAGGAGCCCACCTCGGCGATCACCAGCTGCTCCACCTCGTCCGGGTCGAGCAGCACGTCCTCGGCGGTGACGAGCAGGTCCCCGCCGGAGTCGTCGAAGGCCTCCGGCAGGCGCAGCACGATGCCGTCGTCGGCGCTGGCCACCCGCGCGTCCACTCCGCGCCGCTCCCGCAGCCGGGCCGCCACGGCCAGCGCCCACGGCCCGTTGACCTGGGCGCCGAACGGGGAGTGCACCGCCACCTGCCAGTCGCCCAGCTCGTCGCGGAAGCGCTCCAGCACGATGGTGCGGTCGTCGGGCACGCCGCCGGTGGACTCCCGCTGCTCCGCCAGGTAGGCCAGCAGGTTGTCCACGGCCCACTCGTCCAGGCCGGCCTCGCGGGCGCGGGCACGGGCGGGCTCGGCGTCGGCGGCCACGATCTCGCGGACGAACGCGCCCAGGGCCCGGCCCAGCTCCAGCGGGCGGCCGATGGACTCCCCGCGCCAGAACGGCATCCGGGCCGGCTGGCCGGGGGCGGGCACGGCGATCACCCGGTCGTGGGTGATGTCCTGCACCCGCCACGCGGTGGAGCCGAGCAGGAAGGTGTCACCCACCCGCGACTCGTAGACCATCTCCTCGTCCAGCTCGCCCACCCGGGTGCCCGACTCGCCCTCCGCGCCGCCCGGCGTCATCACGGTGAACAACCCGCGGTCGGGGATGGTGCCGCCGGAGGTGACGGCCAGGCGCTGGGCGCCGGGGCGTCCGCGCAGCTCGTCGGTCACCCGGTCCCAGGTGATGCGGGCCCGCAGCTCGCCGAACTGCTCGCTGGGGTAGCGCCCGGAGAGCATGTCCAGCACGGCCTGCAGCGCGGAGTCGGGCAGCGCGGCGAAGGGTGCCGCCCGGCGCACCACCGCGGCCAGCCCGGCCACCGTCCACGGCTCCAGCGCCACCATGGCCACCACCTGCTGCGCCAGCACGTCCAGGGGGTTGCGCGGGTAGCTGATCGCCTCGATCTGCCCGGCCGCCATCCGCTCGGCCACCACCGCGCAGGAGACCAGGTCGCCGCGGAACTTGGGGAACATGACGCCGGAGGACACCGCACCCACCTGGTGCCCGGCGCGACCGACCCGCTGCAGGCCCGAGGCCACGCTGGGCGGGGCCTCCACCTGGACCACCAGGTCGACCGCGCCCATGTCGATGCCCAGCTCCAACGAGGAGGTGGCCACCACGCAGGGCAGCCGTCCGGCCTTGAGGTCTTCCTCCACCAGGGTGCGCTGCTCCCGCGACATGGAGCCGTGGTGGGCCCGGGCGATCACCACCGGTGCCCCGTCGGTGGTGCCGGAGGCCCCCGGGGCCTCGGCGGGAAAGTGCTGGGCCGGGGCGGGCTCCTCGTCGCCCAGCAGTGCCGCGGCGACCGCGTCGGTGACCTCCAGCTGCTCGGCGGCCAGCTCGTTGAGCTTGGACGTCAGCCGCTCGGCCAGCCGCCGGGAGTTGCAGAAGACGATGGTGGAGCGGTGTGCCTGCACCAGCTCGAGCACCCGGGCCTCCACCGCCGGCCAGATGGAGGTGCGCCGCTCCGTCCCGGCCGCCGACCCCTCCACCTCCCCGGTGAGCTCACCGAGGTTGGCGAGGTCCTCCACCGGCACCTCGACGCGCACCTCCACGGTCTTGGGCGTGCGCGGCTGCACCACCTGCACCGGCCGGCCACCGCCGAGGAAGGCTGCGACCTCCTCCACCGGGCGGACCGTCGCGGAGAGTCCGATGCGCTGAGCCGGGGTCTCCAGCAGCTCGTCCAGGCGCTCCAGGGACAGGGCGAGGTGGGCGCCGCGCTTGGTGGCGGCCACCGAGTGCACCTCGTCGATGATCACCGTCTGCACCCCGCGCAGCGAGTCCCGCGCCGCGGAGGTGAGCAGCAGGAACAGCGACTCCGGGGTGGTCACCAGGATGTCCGGCGGGGTGCGGTTGAACGTGCGCCGCTCGCTGGCGGGGGTGTCGCCGCTGCGGGTTCCGACGGTGAGGTCGGGCACCGGCAGCCCGAGCCGCTGGGCCTCCTGGCGGATGCCGGTGAGCGGGGAGCGCAGGTTGCGCTGCACGTCCACCGCCAGCGCCTTCAGCGGTGACACGTAGAGCACCCGGCAGCGCAGCCTGGGCTCCTCCGGCGGCGGCTCGGCGGCCAGCCGGTCCAGCGCCCACAGGAACGCGGCGAGGGTCTTGCCGGATCCGGTGGGCGCGACCACCAGGGCGTGCTGGCCGGCCTGGGCGGCGGCCCAGGCGCCGGCCTGCGCGTCGGTCGGTGCGTCGAAGGCGCCGGTGAACCAGGCGCGGGTGGCCGGGGAGAAGCCCTGCAGGGCGGCCCTCGCGTCGTTCACCGGGTTGGTCACGCACCCATCATGGCGCGGGGGTCCGTCAGCTTTCGGCGGCAGGTTGGCTGATCTGCGTGGACCGGCGGCCGCGCGCGTGCTGGGTGCGCCGCCAGTAGAGGTAGGTGAACAGGCCGACGACGGTGGGCAGCAACCAGGTCGCCATCCGGTAGAGCAGCACCGCCGACACCAGCTCCGGCGTCGAGGAGACGGTGCCGAAGCCGTTGCCCAGGATCGTCAGCAGCGACCCCTCGGCCACCCCGAGGCCGCCAGGGCTGGGCATCAGCAACGAGATGAGGGCGGTGCCGGCGTAGGCGACCACGACGCGCGCCCAGGACACCTCCACCACCCCCTGCAGGTGCAGGGCGGCACCCAGGGCCAGGCAGTTGATCAGCTGGACGGAGGCGATGGCGACGGTGAGGGCGAGCCACCGCTGCCGCACCAGCTCGGCGGAGCCGACCCGCAGCTCGGCGACGCGACCGGGCAGGTCCGGGTGCTGCTGCCGGTGCAGCCGGCGGAGCACGGCGTTGACGACCGTGCCCACCAGCGATCCGACCCGGCGGGCGAAGGACTCGCTGCGCAGCACCTGCGCCAGCACCACCACGGCCAGTGCGACGACCACGAGGACCGCCGCAGCCACGACGGCGAACACCTGCGGCGAGCCGGGCTGGGTGGCGAGCACCGCGAGCGCGATGCCCCCGAGGGTGTAGCGGACCAGGCTGTTCCCCACGTCCACCACCAGCACGCTGCGGGCGATCTCGGCCAGCCGGAAGCCCCAGGAGCGCGTCATGGCGAAGGTGAGGCCGGTGGCCACCGCACCGCCCTCGGGCAGGGTGTTGGACACCGCCGTGCCCGCGGTGTTGGCGATGACGGCCTGGCGCAGGGTCTGCCCGGGCAGGGCGATCATCAGGGCAGGGGCGTTGGACAGCAGGAGCACCAGCCCCAGACTCACCAGCGCCACCACCTGCCAGGCCTGGATCAGGTCGAGGCTCGCGCTGTTGTCGGCCTCCGCGGACAGCTCGGTGACGATGGCCCAGAAGATCGCCGCCACGATGCCGTAGGTGAGCACCGCGCCGACGGCCTGGCGCAGCACGGTGCGGTGCCGCCGCGGGAAGCGCCACACCGAGTGCAGCGCCGTGTACCAGGCGTTCTCGTGCCACGCGGTGGCGCGCAGCCGGGCGACGTCGGAGCTGGTGGTCACCTTCTCCATGGTCCGGGAGCGCACCTTCCGCCGACCACCTAACGGTGTTAGGTTGGCCGCAGCGCAAGGCGACTTGACACGCAGAGGGGCTGGGGCAGCAATGGGACGGTTCGACGGACGAGTGGCGATCGTGAGCGGCGCGGGTCAGGGCATCGGAGCTGGCATCGCCGCCCGCCTGGCGTCGGAGGGGGCCGCGGTGGGGGTGCTCGACCTCAACGCCGACGCCGCCAGCTCCTCGGCGGAGGCCATCACCCTCGCCGGCGGCACGGCGGTGGGCATCGGCGCCGACGTCACCTCCGAGGAGGGCGTCAACGCCGCCGTCGACCAGGTGGTCCGCGAGCTGGGCGGGCTGGACATCGTGGTGAACAACGCTGGCATCACCCGCGACAACATGCTGTTCAAGATGAGCGTGGAGGACTTCGACCTGGTGCTGGCGGTGCACCTGCGCGGCACCTTCCTGCTCACCAAGGCCGCCCAGCGCCACCTGGTGGAGCAGCGCTACGGCCGCATCGTGAACCTGTCCAGCCGCTCGGCGCTGGGCAACCGAGGCCAGGCCAACTACGCCTCGGCCAAGGCCGGAGTCATCGCCTTCACCGCCACCGCCGCTCTCGAGCTCGGCCCCTTCGGGATCACCGTCAACGCGGTGGCCCCGGGCTACATCGCCACCGACATGACCGCGGCCACCGCGCGGCGGCTGGGCATGGACCCCGAGGAGCACCAGAAGCTGGCCGCCGAGCAGATCCCGGTGCGCCGCGTGGGGACACCGGACGACATCGCCGCCGTGGTGGCGTTCTTCGCCAGCGAGGAGGCCGGCTACGTGAGCGGGCAGACGCTGCACGTCAACGGCGGGCAGCGCTGACCGACGGCGGCCCCACCCACCCCCGCCTGACACACTCAGCCCCGTGCGCGTAGCGGTGGTGGCCGGCCCCGACCCGGGGCACGCGTTCCCGGCCATGGCGCTGTGCCTGCGCCTGCAGGCCGCCGGGGACGAGCCGGTGCTGTTCACCAGCCCCCGCTGGCAGGACGCCGCCGCCCGCGCCGGCGTGCCGTGGCGGCGCCTGCCCGGCCTGGCGCCCCGCCCCGGCGACGACGACGCCGATCCCGGCCAGCGGATGCACGGCCGGGCGGCGTACATGTCCACCGTGCTGGTGCCCGAGCTGCACGCGCTGCGCCCGGACCTGGTGGTGGGTGACGTGCTCACCGCGGCGGGCGGGCTGGCCGCGGAACGTCTCGGCCTGCCGTGGGTGGAGCTCTGCCCGCACCCGCTGTACCTGCCCTCGTGCGGGCTGCCGCCGGTGGGCAGCGGCCTGGCGGTGGGCACCGGCGTCGGCGGCCGGGCACGCGACTCCCTGCTGCGCGCGATGGCCGCCCGCTCCACCCGGAAGGGCCAGCGCCAGCGTGCCGCGGCCCGGGCCTCGGTGGGCCTGCCCGTGCGCGATCCCGGTCCGACGGCGCGGCTGGTGGCAACGCTGCCTGCGCTGGAGGTTCCCCGGCCCGACTGGCCGGAGGGCACCCATGTGGTGGGCCCGCTGCAGTGGGACCCGCAGGAGGCTGAGCTGGCGCTGCCGCCGGGGGCCGACCCGCTGGTGTTCCTCTCCCCGTCCACCGCCGAGGGCGGCACCCTGGGCGTGCTCGAGGCGGCGCTGGCCGGGCTGAGTGGAGTGCGCGTGGTGGCCACGGTCCTGGACCCGGACCCGGCGCTGGAGGTGCCCGGCTGGGCGAGCGTGGGCACTGGCCGGCAGGACACCCTGCTGGCCGCGGCGAGCGTGGCGGTGATCGGCGGCGGGCACGGCATGCTGGCCAAGGCGCTGGCCGCGGGTGTGCCCACGGTGCTGGTGCCCGGTGGGGGAGACCAGTGGGAGCTGGCCAACCGGGCGGCCAGGCAGGGCAGCGCCGTCATCGTCCGCCCGCTGACGCCCGAGCGCCTGGCCGCCGCCGTGCAGCAGGTGCTGGCCGAGCCCACCCACGCCGCCGCCGCGCAGCGGGCCGCCCGCAGCCTCGACGAGGTGCGCGCCGACGCCGTCACCGTCTGCCGGGAGGCCGCGGCGTGCGGCCGCTGAGCCCGGGGTGCGCCGGGCGGCTGTCGACTTCTACGGTGACCGGATGCGACTGACAGAGTTCCGCGAGCTGGTCGCCCTGGAGTTCGGGCCGCAGCGCGGCGACATGCTGGTGGCCGACCACGTCCTGGGCGCCCTCGGTGGCCGCACCGCTGACCAGGCCATCGAGGCGGGGACGGATCCCCGTGAGGTGTGGCGCGCGCTGTGCGCGGAGATGGACGTCCCGCCCGAGCGCTGGTGATCTCGACGACTGTGGCGGCCCGTAGGGTGCTGCGGTCAGCTGACCGGGATCTCGAGGAGCGTGCGTGCCGAAGAAGAACGCCCGGGAGCGGGCCATCTCCGTTCCCATGCTGTGCGTGCTGGCGCTGTTGTCCGCGGTGGCGCCGCTGGCCACGGACATGTACCTGCCCGGGCTGCCGGAGGTCTCCGACGACCTCGGGGCGACCGCCAGCAGCGTGCAGCTGACCATCACCACGTTCCTCGCGGGTCTGGCCATCGGGCAGCTGGTGATCGGCCCGCTCTCCGACGGCATCGGCCGACGGCGGCTGCTCATCGGCGGTACCGCCCTCTGCGCGGTGGCCGGGGTGCTCTGCGCCACGGCACCCACGGTGGAGGTGCTGGTGGCCACCCGCTTCCTGCAGGGCTTCTCCGGCGCGGCGGGCATCGTGCTGGCCCGCGCGGTGATCGCCGACCGGGCCAGCGGCACCGCGGCGGCCAAGCTGTTCAGCGTCATGATGATCATCGGCGGCGTCGCCCCGGTGATGGCCCCGCTGGCCGGGGGTGCGCTGATCGGGCCGATCGGGTGGCGCGGGGTGTTCTGGGTGCTGACCGGGCTGGCGGTGGTGATGCTGGTCGGCGTGCTGCTCCTGGTGCCGGAGACCCTGCCCGCCGACCGCCGGCACGGCGCCGGGTTTGCCGCCCTCGCCCGCAACGCCCGCTACGTGCTCACCAACCGCCGCTTCCTGGGCTACACGCTGGTGTTCGCCAGCGGCTTCGGGGCCTTGTTCTCCTACATCTCGCAGTCCACGTTCGTGGTGCAGGACCTGCTCGGACTGTCGCCGGGCATGTTCTCGGTGGTGTTCGCCTGCAACGCCGCCGGCCTGGTGGGGGCCAACATCATCAACACCCGGCTGATCGGCAGGGTGTCGCCGCGGCGGCTGCTCACCGGTGGCGTCACCGCGCTGACCGCGGCCGGGGTGCTGCTGCTGGCCGTGGTGACCGTGGGTGGGTCGGCCCAGTGGGCGCTGCTGGGGGCGATGTTCTGCGTCACCGCCAGCATCGGCTTCATCTTCGGCAACGCCACCGCCCTGGCCCAGGCCCAGGTGCCGCGGGCAGCCGGGACCGGCTCCGCGGTGATGGGGGCGCTGCAGTTCACCGTGGGCGCGGCCGTGTCTCCGCTGGTCGGCATCGCCGGGCCCGACACCGCCGTGCCGATGGCGATCTCCATCCTGGTGATGGGCGTGGCGGCGACGACGGCGCTGCACACCCTGGCCCGCGCCGAGGACGGAAGTCCCGGTGCCGCAGGTCAGCCAGTGCCAGCGCAGCACCGCGCGGCGCAGGCGCCGGAGGGTGCGCAGGCTGCTGCTGGGGTCGAGCACCCGTAGCTCCTTCCCGACGCGCCTCGTCCGGCGTGTCGAAAACCAGGTACCACACTCGAACACCTGTTCGTCTACGCTGGGGCACGTTCGGTTGAGGTTGTCCCCAGCGACGGGGCTCGTCCACAGCCGCGGACGATCCACCAAAACCGTCGGTGCCCGGTCCTACCGTTCACGCCGACCCGAACAGAGCACCAACGAGGAGACCCCGATGGCTCAAGCACCCGACCGCAACAAGGCGCTCGACCTGGCCCTGGCGCAGATCGACAAGAACTTCGGCAAGGGCTCGGTGATGCGTCTCGGTGACGAGGCCCGCGTGCCCATCGCCGTCATCCCCACCGGCTCCCTCGCGCTGGACGTCGCGCTCGGCATCGGCGGCCTGCCCCGTGGCCGGGTCATCGAGATCTACGGCCCGGAGTCCTCCGGCAAGACCACCGTCGCCCTGCACGCCGTGGCCCAGGCGCAGAAGGCCGGCGGCATCGCCGCCTTCGTCGACGCCGAGCACGCGCTCGACCCCGACTACGCGCAGAAGCTGGGCGTGGACACCGACGCGCTGCTGGTCTCCCAGCCTGACACCGGGGAGCAGGCCCTGGAGATCGCGGACATGCTGATCCGCTCCGGTGCGCTGGACATCCTGGTCATCGACTCCGTGGCGGCCCTGGTGCCCCGCGCCGAGATCGAGGGCGAGATGGGGGACAGCCACGTCGGCCTGCAGGCCCGGCTGATGAGCCAGGCCCTGCGCAAGATGACCGGCGCGATGAGCAACTCCGGCACCACGGTGATCTTCATCAACCAGCTGCGCGAGAAGATCGGCGTCATGTTCGGCTCGCCGGAGACCACCACCGGTGGCAAGGCGCTCAAGTTCTACGCCTCGGTCCGCATGGACATCCGGCGCATCGAGACCCTGAAGGACGGCACCGACGCCGTGGGCAACCGCACCCGCGTCAAGGTGGTCAAGAACAAGGTGGCCCCGCCCTTCAAGCAGGCGGAGTTCGACATCCTCTACGGCCACGGCATCAGCCGGGAGGGTTCGCTCGTCGACATGGGCGTCGAGCACGGCATCGTCCGCAAGTCGGGTGCTTGGTACACCTACGAGGGTGACCAGCTGGGTCAGGGCAAGGAGAACGCCCGCAAGTTCCTGCTGGAGAACCCCGACGTCGGCAACGACATCGAGAAGAGGGTCAAGGAGAAGCTCGGCATCGGCGCCGTGGTCACCGACGAGGTGGCCCCCGCACCGGTCGACTTCTGAGCACGGTGAGCACTGAGGAGGACGTCCGCGAGGCGTGCCTACAGCTGCTCACCGTCCGGCAGCGCAGCCGCGCCGAGCTCGAGCAGCGGCTGCGTCGCAAGGGCTTCGAGGACGACCACATCGCACCGGTGCTGGACAAGCTCACCGAGGTCGAGCTGATCGACGACCAGGCGTTCGCCCGCACCTGGGTGCAGTCGCGGCACGAGTACTCCGGCAAGGGCAAGCGTGCGCTGGCCGCCGAGCTGCGGCTCAAGGGTGTGGCGGACTCCGTCGCCGCGGAGGCGCTGAGCCACGTCGACGAGGAGTCCGAGGAGCTGCGGGCGCGCGAGCTGGTGCGCAAGCGGCTGCGCACGCTCACGGTGGACGACACCGCTGCGGCCACCCGCAAGCTGGTGGGCATGCTCGCCCGCCGCGGGTACAGCCAGGGGCTGGCGTTCCGGGTGGTCTCCGACGAGCTCACCGCGGCAGGCGCAGCCACGGACGAGTACACCGAGGACAGTCCGTAGGCTTTTGCCCATGGGGCAACCGACGACCAACACCGACAAGCTCCCCGACGTCAGGGTCCCGCGGTGGGTGCCGCCGGTCCTGGTGCTGGGTCTGCTGGTCCTGTGGGTCCAGGTGGTGTGGGGTGGCCCGATCATCACCCTGGACGAGGCGGTGCAGCGCCACTTCGCCACCCGGCAGAACACCCCGTGGGCTGAGCTGGCGCAGGTCATCACCCACCTGGGCGACCCACCGGTGGCCATCTTCCTGCTGCTGCTCGGAGTCGCCGTGCTCTGCGGGCGACGCCAGTACTGGGTGCCGATGATCTTCGCGGGCAGCGCATCGTTGCTGCTGGTGGTGGCCGTGCTCTCGCTCAAGCACCTGGTCGGGCGCCCCGGCCTCGACGGGGAGTCAGGCGTGCTCTGGCCCTCCGGGCACACCACTACCGCCACCGTGGTCTACGGCGTCGTCGCGTGCCTGCTCGCCCCGCGCTGGCGACGGTCGGCGTGGGCGCTCGCCGTGGGAGTGCCGGCGCTGGTCGGGGTGTCGTTGGTGGTGCGTGACTTCCACTGGGTGGCCGACGTGCTCGCCGGCTGGCTGCTGGGACCGCTGCTGATCATCGCTGCCGCGGCCCTCACCCGGGCCTGGGTGCGGGCGGTTCCCACCACTGGCCAGCTGGCTGCAGCCGTGGAGCCAACCGCCGCCGAGCCAACCGCCGACGTGTCCGGTGCGCCGCGCCACGACGATGCCCCGGCGCGGCGCTGAGCGACCACCACCCCACTACCTGCCGGTGGAGCGTCCGAGGCCACCCAGCTGTAGCCGCACCACCGCGAGCTCGGCGGTGGTGCTCCCGGTGGGCACCAGGACCTTCGGGTGCCGCCGTCCACGCCAGCCGAGCACCAGGTGCCCGTGCCACGGCACCGGCACCGCCCGGTCGTCGACCACCACGGTGCGCACCTCGCGCGCGGTCCGCAACAGCGCCCACCGCACTCGCCGCCCTCTTCCCGCAGCCACGGCGCCCGACTCGACCACCACCACGGGGCCGCCCAGCACGTCGGTCGGGGGGCGCTCGGCCAGCGCGTCGGCGGAGGCGGGCGCGTGGTGCGCGCCCAGCGGCACCCATTGTGCGTCTGCTCGCCGCAGCACCTGGACGTGGCGCTGCAGCGCCCCGGTGGCACCACGTGTCACGAAGACCGTGACCGCCAGGTCGCCGGCGGTGGTCAGGGCCAGGGCGACCCAGTGGCGATCAGGACCCGCCGGACGGGCGTCTGGCGCACGGTCGTCCGCCCGTCCCCGCGCCAGCAGCCGGACGCTGTGCTCGTACAGCTCCCCGTGCTCGAACGGTTCCGCGTGCTGGAACGGCTCCCCGGGCTCCAACCACTCACCGTCTGCCATGCCGGCAGCCTGCCCGCTGAGCCAGGGTCAGGCGTCGGCGCCAGCGGGTGCGGCCTCGGGGGTGGTGCTGGTGGTGCGGGACACCCGGCGCTGCACCAGCTCGGCCAGCTTGCTCAGCGCGTAGTTGATGAGGATGAACATGACGCCGATCACCAGGTAGGTCTGCAGCGGGTTGTTCAGGTTCTGGATCAGCAGCCCGCCCTGCTTGAGCAGCTCGATGTAGCCGCCCAGCACCGCGATGAGCGAGGTGTCCTTGAGCACCACCACCACCTGGCTGATCAGCGCCGGCAGCATCACCCGGAACGCCTGGGGCAGCAGCACCAGCCGCAGCGTCTGGCCGTTGGTCAGCCCGATCGCCTCGGCCGCCTCGCGCTGGCCCTTGGGCAGCGACACCACGCCGGAGCGGATGATCTCGGCGAAGATCACCGCGTTGTAGGCCGTCAGGCCGATCACCAGGAACCACAGCAGCTCACCGCCGGGCCAGGAGGACACGTCCAGGCCGATCTCGGGCAGCAGCTTGGAGGTGAGGTAGATCGTGATGATCACCGGCAGGCCGCGGAACAGCTCCACCAGCGCGATCAGCGGGATGCGGGTGACCTTGCCGGCTGACAGCCGGGCCACGCCGATGATGGTGCCCACCACCAGCGACAGCACGATGGCCAGCGCGGCGGCCTTCAGGGTGTTGGCCAGGCCCTGACCGAGCAAGTTCCACACGTCGGGGAAGTCGGCGTTGGTGGGGTCGAGCAGCGGGGCCCACTTGTCGGACTCGAACTGGCCGTTGTCGGCCAGCCGCAGCCCCGCCAGCGCCAGCAGCGCCGCGATGGCGACGGCGGCCAGCACGCTGAAGATCAGCACGCGGCGCCGGGTGCGGGGCCCGGGGACGTCGAAGAGGACCGCGCTGCCGGTGGGCGCGGTACGACTCAGGAGCTTGCTCATCGGGCGATCGCCACCTTGCGCTCGAGGACCTGCAGCAGCACGCCGGAGGGAATGGTGATGATGAGGTAGCCGATGGCGACACCGACGAACACCGGCAGCGCCGCGTAACCCTGGGCGCTGGTCAGGCTGGCGCCCACGCTCCACAGGTCACCGGCGACGCCGAGGGCACCGACCACGGCCGAGTTCTTGAACATCGCGATGATGACGCTGCCCAGCGGAGGCACCACGCTGCGCAGTGCCTGGGGCAGCACCACCAGCGCCAGCACCTGGCTGAAGCCCAGCCCGATGGAGCGGGCAGCCTCGGCCTGCCCCGGCGGCACGGAGTTCACACCGCTGCGCACCGCCTCGCAGACGAACGCCGAGGTGTAGAGCACCAGGCCGATGAGGCCGAAGGTGAAGTAGCTGGCGTTCACGCCCAGCTCGGGCATGCCGAAGGCGATGAAGAACAGCACCACGGTCAGCGGGGTGTTGCGGAAGATGGTGACGTAGGCGGTGCCGAACCAGCGCAGCGTGGGAACCGGGGAGACCCGGAAGGACGCCAGCACGGTGCCGAGCACCAACGAGCCGACCATGGCGAGCATGCAGATCAGGAACGACTTCTGCAGCCCCGACCAGTACAGGTCGAGGTTGTCGGTGATCGCGTTCACGCGCGGGTGCCTCCAGGCGGTGCGGAGCTGGTCATCAGGAGCAGGGGGAGAGCCTCGGTGCGGGCCACGTGCGAGCGGCCCGCACCGAGACGACCAGCTAGCTGCAGGCGGCCAGCGCGGGCAGCTCGGGGGTCTGGGCGCCCTCGACCTCGCCGGCGGTGTCCTTCCACGCCTTCTCGTAGGCGCCGGACTCCTTGGCCTTGGTCAGCTGCTCGTGGATGAACTGGCAGAACGGGACGTCGCCCTTGGCGATGCCGATGCCGTAGGGCTCCTGGGTGAACTGCTCACCGGTGAGCTTGAAGTCGTCCTTGGCGCCGGCGACGAAGCCCAGCAGGATGACGTTGTCGGTGGTGACAGCCTGCACCTGGCCGGTGCGGAGAGCGTCGGCGCACTTGGAGTACACGTCGAAGAGGACCACCTGGTTGGGGTTGGCCACGTACTTCTTGATGTTCTCGCCAGGGGTGGAGCCGGTGACCGAGCAAACCTTGGCGTCGGGGTTGGTCTTCAGCGAGTCCGGGCCGGTGATCGTGGTGTCGTCCTTGTCCACCATCAGCTGCTGGCCGGCGACGTAGTACGGGCCCGCGAAGGAGACGCGCTCCTTGCGCTTGTCGTTGATGGTGTACGTGGCCACCACCATGTCGACCTTCTTGGTCTCGATGAGCTCCTCGCGGCGGGCCGACGGAGCCTCGGTGAACTCGATGGCGTCGGGCTGCAGGCCCAGCCCGGCGGCGACGATCTGCGCCATCTGCACGTCGAAGCCCTCGTACTTGCCCGACAGCCCCTGCTTGCCGAAGCCGGGCTGGTCGAACTTGATGCCGACCCGCAGCTTGCCCGAGCTGGCCACGCTCGCCATGGTGGTGCCCTCGGCGAAGGTGGGCTTGTCGGCCACCGGCGCCGCGCTCTCGTCACTGCTGCTGCTGCCGCAGGCAGTCATCACCAGGGTGAGCAGCGTGGCACCTGCCGCTGCCTTGATCACTCGACGTCGCATGGTGTTCCCGTTTCTGCTCGTCCGCGATTCGCGGTGGGTGTCGCTCGCCAGGGGTCCTGGTGGCGGTCTGGGGTGCGGAGGCCGGCTGGGCCTTCGGTCAGTGGCTGATGATCTTGCTCAGGAAGTCCTTGGCGCGGTCGGAGCTGGGGGAGTCGAAGAAGACGTCGGGAGCGGCGTCCTCCACCACCTGGCCGTCGGCCATGAACAGCACGCGGTCGGCGGCCCGACGGGCGAAGCCCATCTCGTGGGTCACCACCACCATCGTCATCCCGTCCCTGGCCAGCGACGTCATCACGTCGAGGACCTCGTTGATCATCTCCGGGTCCAGCGCCGAGGTCGGCTCGTCGAACAGGATCACCTTGGGGTCCATGGCCAGGGCCCGGGCGATGGCCACTCGCTGCTGCTGACCACCGGAGAGCTGCGCGGGCATCTTGTCGGCCTGCTCGGCGATGCCCACCCGGGCGAGCAGCTCGCGGCCCCGCTCGTTGGCCTTCTGCTTGCTCAGCTTGCGCACCTTGATCGGCCCGAGCGTGACGTTGTCCAGGACCGTCTTGTGGGCGAAGAGGTTGAACGACTGGAACACCATGCCGACGTCGGAGCGCAGGGCGGCGAGCGCCTTGCCCTCGTCGGGCAGCGGCACGCCGTCGACGGTGATGGTGCCGCTGTCGATGGTCTCCAGCCGGTTGATGGTGCGGCACAAGGTGGACTTGCCCGAACCGGACGGGCCGATCACCACCACGACCTCACCGGTGTGCACGGTGAGGTTGACGTCCTTGAGCACGTGCAGGTCGCCGAAGTGCTTGTTGACCTCGCTCATCACCACCAGCGGCGCCCCGGTGGACCCGCGGCGGGCGGGCTGGTCCGACGACTTGCCGAGAGGCACAGCGGTGCCGCTCTGATCGCTGGACGCGTCCTGGGTGGCGTGCGCGTTGGTCATGGCGGGGAAGGTACCGCAGCGGGAGGCGCCGAGTCGCCCACCGCAGCTGTGTCAGGTAAGGCGTTATGCAACGTTCACACGAGCACGAGGGGGTCGCCGCCCGCGCGGTGCACGCCACCGCGGGCCGTAGCCTGGCCGGTGTGGAACACGCAGTGACAGGATCGGCCGGGTCAGCCGCGCACTCAGCGCTGTCCATGGAAGCGTCAGCGGCACAAGCGATGCCGGCCCAGGGGCAGGGGCGCAGCTACCAGGTGCGCACCTACGGCTGCCAGATGAACGTGCACGACTCCGAGCGCCTCGCCGGGATGCTGGAGGCCGCCGGCTACACCGCCGCCGACCCGGGTGAGCAGGCTGACGTAGTGGTGCTCAACACGTGCGCGGTGCGGGAGAACGCCGACAACAAGCTCTACGGCAACCTCGGCCACCTCGCCTCCACCAAGGCCGCGCACCCGGGCATGCAGATCGCCGTCGGCGGCTGCCTGGCCCAGAAGGACCGCGAGGGCATCGTCAACCGCGCGCCCTGGGTGGACGTGGTGTTCGGCACCCACAACATCGGCTCGCTGCCCGCCCTGCTGGAGCGCGCTCGGCACAACGAGCAGGCCCAGGTGGAGATCCTGGAGTCCCTCGACGTCTTCCCGTCCGCGCTGCCGGCCAAGCGGGACTCCGCCTACTCCGGCTGGGTGTCCATCTCGGTGGGCTGCAACAACACCTGCACCTTCTGCATCGTGCCCTCGCTGCGCGGCACCGAGGTGGACCGCCGTCCCGGCGACGTGCTCGCCGAGGTGCGCGCCCTGGTGGAGCAGGGGGTGCTGGAGGTCACCCTGCTTGGGCAGAACGTCAACGCCTACGGGGTGTCCTTCGGCGAGCGCAGCGCCTTCGCCGACCTGCTGCGAGCCTGCGGGCAGGTCGACGGCCTGGAGCGGGTGCGCTTCACCTCCCCGCACCCCCGCGACTTCACCGAGGACGTCATCCACGCGATGGCCGAGACGCCGAACGTGTGCCCGCAGCTGCACATGCCGCTGCAGTCCGGCTCCGACCGCATCCTCAAGGCCATGCGCCGCTCCTACCGCAGCGAGCGCTACCTGGGCATCATCGACCGGGTGCGGGAGCTGATGCCGCACGCGGCCATCACCACCGACATCATCGTGGGCTTCCCCGGCGAGACCGAGCAGGACTTCCAGGACACCCTGGAGGTGGTGCGCCGCTCCCGGTTCGCCAGCGCCTTCACCTTCCAGTACTCCCCGCGTCCGGGGACCCCGGCGGCCACCATGGGCGAGCAGGTGCCCAAGGAGGTGGTGACCGAGCGCTACGGCCGGCTGACCGCGCTGCAGGAGGAGATCTCGCTGCAGGCCAACCGTGACCTCATCGGTACTCGCGTGGAGCTGCTGGTGGCCTCGGGCGAGGGCCGCAAGGACGCCAGCACCGCCCGGCTCAGCGGCCGGGCCCGCGACGGTCGGCTCGTGCACTTCGCCACCGGTGGGGCCGAGATCCGCCCTGGCGACGTGGTGGAGACGGTGGTGACCTACGCCGCCCCGTTCCACCTGGTGGCCGACGGTGACCCGTTGTCGCACCGGCGGACCCGGGCCGGGGACAACGCCGCGGCCGCGCGGGCGCCGCAGACCCCCGGCACCGCGACCCCCGGCGTCCTGCTGGGCCTGCCGGTACCCAGGGCTGCACGCGTCTGACCGGACGAGGACACTGGTCTGCGCTGATCTTCTGCGCTGCGCTGCGCTGATCTCTGGAGGAAGTGTGGACGACAACCGTCGCCGAGAGCTCACCGACGAGGAGCTGCTCGGCATCCGGGACGAGGTCGACTCGGTGGAGCGGCGGGTGACCGGCACCATCGAGCCGGGCCTGCGCGGCATCGTCATCGCGGTCGCGGTGCTCGCCGGGATCCTGTCGATGATCCTGCCGCAGGCGGGCACCGCCACCGGCTGGGACGTGCTGGTGCACGACGACACCGCGGTGGCCGAGGGCGTGATCCTGCCGCTGCGGCTGTTCGCCGGCGGCCTGGTCTTCGTGGTGATCGCCTCCGCCGCGGCGCTGCTGGCCCGGCGCTGGGTGCTGGCCTGGGTGGCCACCCTGGGCAGCGGCTTCGTGTCCTTCCTGGGCCTGCTCGCGGTGTGGTCCCGCCAGACGCTGGCGGTGGACAGCACCGGTGGCGGACCCGGCGTGGGTCTGTTCCTGGCCTGGGCCGCGGTGGCGGTGCTGACCTTCCAGTGGCTGCGCATCGTCTGGACCCGGGTGGAGCTCACCCACGGACGGCCCATCCCCAACAACTAGTCGGCAGAACCACGGGAGCCGGTCACCGCGATGCGGTGACCGGCTCCCGTGCTGTGGTGCTGGTTGCTGGAGCGCCTGCTCCGTGCTGGTTACTGGAGCGCCTGCTCCGTGCTGGTTACTGGAGCGCCTGCTCCGCGGTCTGCGCCCACTCGCGCCACTGCGCCGCCTGCGCCTCGGCCTCCTCGGCCCGCTTGACCTTGCCCGCGGCGCGGGCCTTGGCGGCCTGCTCCTCCAGGTGGGTGGCCCGCTCGTGGAACTGCGCCGCCCGGGCCTGGGCCTCGGGGTCGGTGCGCTGCCACTGCTTGTCGGTGGCCTCGCGCACGCGCTGCTCCACCGCGCGCATCCGGCCCTCGAGCTCCTGCATGCGGTCGCGCGGCACCTTGCCGATGTCGTCCCAGCGCTCCTGCAGCGAGCGCAGCGCGTTGCGCGCCCCCTCCAGGTCGGTGGCCGGGTCGAGCTGCTCCGCCGCGACCAGCAGCTCTTCCTTGGCCACCGCGTTGGCGGTGAACTCCTCGTCGCGCTCGGCCGCAGCGGCGTTGCGGGCGGCGAAGAACACGTCCTGCGCGGCCTTGAACCGCTGCCACAGCGCATCCTCGGCCTCGCGGGGAGCGCGGCCGGTGCCCTTCCACTCCGCCATCAGGTCGCGGAAGCGGCCCGCGGTGGGGCCCCAGTCGGTGGAGCCGGACAGCGACTCGGCCTCCACCACCAGCTCCTCCTTGCGGGAGCGGGCACCCGCCCGGTCGCGGTCGAGCTCGGCGAAGTGCGCGCCGCGCCGACGGTTGAACGCCTCCCGGGCCTTGGAGTAGCGCTTCCACAGCGCGTCGTCGGACTTGCGGTCGAGCCCGCGGATGGTCTTCCACTCCTCGAGGATGGCGCGCAGCCGGTCGCCGCTCGCCTTCCACTGGGTGCTCTCCGCCCCGATCTGCTCGGCCTCGGCGGCCAGGGCCTCCTTGCGCGCGGCCTGGGCGGCGCGGGCGGCCTCCTTGCGGCTGCGGTCCGCGGCGGCCTTCTCGTCGGTGACCGTCAGCAGCGCCTCCAGGCGGGCCTGCAGGCTCTCGACGTCGCCGACCACCGCGGCGGTGGGCAGGGTCTCCAGCAGTGCCCGCACCGCCTGCTGGGTGTGCTTGGCGTCGCCGGTGCCGGCCTCCAGCCGCTTCTCCAGCAGCACCACCTCAGTGGCGAGGTCGTCGAAGCGGCGGGCGAAGTGGGCCAGGCCCTCGGCGGGCTCACCGGCCTGCCAGGACCCGACCTGTCGCTCGCCGTCCTTGGTGCGCAGCCACACCCCACCGTCGTCGTCCACCCGGCCGAAGCGGCTGGCGCTGGCAGCGGGAGCGACCGCGCGCGGCGTGGCCGGCGTGGTCGGGGCGGGGGCGGCGGAGGGCCGGGGACCCGGGCGCGGACCGCCCGGCTTGGGCATCCCGGGCTTGGGGCCGGCGGGGCGGGGAGAGTCGCCGGGGGTGGTCGCCTGCTCGGGGGATGCTGGGTTCTCGGTCATTGGCCTGCCTCGTCCTGCCGCGCGTCACGGCTGCCCACGTGCTCGTGCACCCGGCCGGTTCGCCGAGTGCTGTGGCCATTGAAACAGGTAATGGCCCCGGTGAGAACCAAGCAGCGCCCTGACGGTGCACTACCCTCGGCCCCCGTGCTGACCGCAGTGGTGCTCGTGCCTGTTCCTCCGCTGCTGGTTCCCGAGCTGGCCGGCGGCGCCGCGGCCGAGACCGACGACCTTCGCACGGCCTGCCTCCGCGCCACCCGGGTGCTCACCGACCTGGCCTCGCCGTGGACTTCCGTTGGCGTGCACGACACCTCGTGTCGGCTGGGCCCCCCGACGACCGGCTCGTGGCACGGCTACGGCGCGGACGTGACCGTGGCCCTCGGCGCAGGCACTGAGACCTCGTCGACAGAGCTTCCCGGCGACCTCCCGCTGCCCGCGCTGGTGGCCGGCTGGCTGCGCGGACAGGTGGCGGCAGAGGCCAGCGTGGACGTGCGCCTGACCGCCGCGGACGCCTCGCCGCAGGAGTGCGCCGAGCAAGGCCGGGCACTGGCCGCCGAGCTGGCCCAGGACCCGCGCCCGCAGGGACTGCTGGTGCTCGGCGACGGCTGCACCACCCTCACCGAGAAGGCGCCGGGCGCGCTCGACGAGCGCGCCGCCGCCCTGCAGGCCGAGCTCGACCACGCGCTGGCCACCGCCGACTGCGGCGCCCTCGCCGCGCTGGACGCGCAGCTGTGCGCGGAGCTCGGCGCGAGTGGTCGGGTGCCCTGGCAGGTCGCCGCAGCGGCGGCCGCGGCCGCCGGGGACGGCTGGCGCACCGAGACCCTCTACCGCGGGGCGCCCTACGGCGTGGGCTACCAGGTGGCGACGTGGCAGCGCTGAGCCCAGGCTCGGCGGTGCCCCGGCCGGTGGCCATCGTGGGGCCCACCGCCACCGGCAAGTCCGAGCTGGCCCTGCAGCTGGCCGAGGAGCTCGGCGGGGAGGTGGTCAACGCCGACGCCCTGCAGCTGTACCGCGGCATGGACATCGGCACCGCCAAGACCCCGCCGGAGCAGCGCCGCGGCATCGTCCACCACCAGCTGGACGTGCTGGAGGTGACCGAGACCGCCAGCGTCGCGCACTACCAGCGCACCGCGCGCGCCGACGTGGAGGCGATCCAAGGACGCGGTGCCGTGCCGGTGATCGTCGGCGGCTCGGGGCTGTACGTGCAGGCGCTGCTGGACGAGCTCACCTTCCCCGCCACCGACCCGGCGGTGCGTGCCCGCTGGGAGGCCGAGCTGGCGGTGAGCGGACCGCTTGAGCTGCACCAGGAGCTGGCCCGGGTGGACGCCGAGGCGGCCCGCAAGCTGCTGCCCTCCGACGGTCGGCGCATCGTGCGGGCGCTGGAGGTGGTGGAGCTGACCGGACAGCCCTTCAGCGCCTCCCGGCCGGAGGTGGGCACCCCGCGCTGGAACACCGTGCTGATCGGTCTGGACCGCGACACCGCCGAGCTGGACGCCCGCATCGAGGCGCGCACCGCGACCATGTTCACCCAGGGCCTGGTGGCGGAGGTCCACCAGCTGCTGGAGCACGGGCTGCGCGAGGGCGTCACCGCGCGCCGGGCGCTGGGCTACTCCCAGGTGCTGGCCGCCCTCGACGGCGAGCACGACCTGGCCGAGGCGCAGCGGGCCACCGCCGCCGGCACCCGCCGCTTCGTGCGCCGGCAGCGCTCGTGGTTCCGCCGCGACCAGCGGGTGCACTGGCTCGACGCCGCCGACCCGGCCCTGCCCGAGCTGGCGCTGCAGCTGCTGCGGCCGGAGCGGCTCCACCCCTAGGACAGGCCGTCGGCGATCTGGGCGAGCGCGGCCAGGTGGGCCTCGAGGGCACTGCGTCCGGCGGGCGTGAGCGCCACCCAGGTGAGCCTGCGGGAGTCCGCGCGCACGGGGGAGCGCTCCTTGCGCATCGTCACGAATCCCGCCTCGGCGAGCACCCTGAGGTTCTTGGACAGGGTGGCGTCACTGAGCCCGAGGGTGTCCCGGACGACGGCGAACTCCAGCTCGGACACCCACCGCAGCAGGCCACAGACCCGCAGGCGTGCGGGCGAGTGGATGACCTCGTTGAACGCGGGGGAGGTGCGGTCGCTCATGCCCGCTCGGCAGTGGTGCGGGCCAGCTCGCTGCGGAGGACGTCGTCGTAGCGGCGCCCGAGCACCACGGTGGTGACGAGGGCCAGGACGGCGGGCAGCAGCGCCCACCCTGAGGCGAGGCCGGCGAGCTTGCCGAAGGTGGAGGCCACCATGGCCAGCAGGAAGATCCCGGCCGTCAGGAACAGCAGGCGACGGCTTCGCGGGCCGGCAGGCTGGGTGGTGGAGATGCCGTAGCGCCGCCGGTACGTCGTGGTGAGGACCGGGATCGCGATGACGCCGAGGGCCACCAGCACGACGGCTGCTGATCCTGGCAGTGCCTGCGCGCCGACGATGAGCGCCACGACGAGGCCGAGGCTGGGGTGGTACCACCAGGGCGTCACCATCTGCTCGGCCAGCCGGGCGCCGTCCACGTCCAGGCCATCCAGCGCCTGGCGTGCCTGGGCTGGCGTGAGTGCTCCCGCCGGGGCGAAGTCGTTTTCCATGTCGGCAAGTCTAGGGTTCGCTTGCCAACAAGGAAAGTCACTTTTCAGGGCAGCTCAGATGCTGGGGCTGGCGCTGGGTGAGCGTGGCGGCGGGCAGCCCGCGGATGGCGGCGTCGAGCACCTGCACGGTGTGCGCCACCGCTAGCGAGTGCCCGGCCCGCTCGGCGGCGGTGGCGATCTGCATGAGGCAGCCGGGGTTGGCCGTCACCAGCAGCTGCGCCCCGGTGGCGAGGACGGTGGCGGCCTTGCGGTCGCCGAGCTCGTCGGCCGTGGCCGGGTGGAGGACGTTGTAGACGCCGGCGGAGCCGCAGCAGGTGGTGCCGTCGGCGATCTCGCGGACCTCCACCCCCGGGATCTCGCGCAGCAGCGTGCGGGGCTGCGTGCGGACGCCCTGGGCGTGGGCCAGGTGGCAGGCGTCGTGGTAGGCCACCGACAGGTCCAGGCGGTGGCGCGGAGCCACGGTGCCCAGCTCCGCGAGCAGCTCGGAGACGTCGCGGACCTGGTCGCTGAGCAGCGCGGCCCGCTCGGCGTAGCGGGGGTCGTCGCGCAGCAGGTGGGCGTAGTCCTTCATCTGCGAGCCGCAGCCGGCGGCGTTGACCACCACGTGGGTCACCTCTGCGGCCAGGAACGTCTCGATGAGCGCGCGGGCGAACCGCAGGCCCTCCTCCTCCCGGCCCAGGTGCTCGCTCAGCGCTCCGCAGCACTTCTGCCGGGCGGGCGTGTGCACCTCGCACCCCTCCGCGGCCAGCACCCGGGCGGTGGCGGCGTTGACGTCGGGGAAGAACACGCTCTGTACGCAGCCGGTGAGCATGCCGACCACCGCCCGCCGCGGTCCCACCGCGGGGGTCACCTCCGGAATTCGCTCCATCGGGGCCAGGGGTGGGGCCAGCGACTCCATCACCCGCAGCGACGGCGAGACCCGGTCCAGCAGCCCGGAGCGGCGCAGCACCGGGGACAGCCCGCTGCGCTGGTAGGCGCGCAGCGGCCCGCGCAGCAGCCGCAGCCGGCGCGGGTAGGGGAAGGTGCGGAAGATCAGCCCGCGCAGCAGCCGGTCCCGCCACGGCCGGGTGTGCCGCCGCTCCACCTGCGGACGGACCGCCCCGATCAGCTTGTCGTACTGCACCCCGGAGGGGCACGCGCTGACGCAGGCCATGCAGCCCAGGCAGGCGTCGAAGTGCTGCACCCGCGCCGGGGTCATCGGCTCGCCCTCCAGCCCGGTCTTCATCAGGTGGATGCGGCCGCGCGGGGAGTCCATCTCCTCGCCCCAGAGGGTGTACGTGGGGCAGGAGGGCAGGCAGAAGCCACAGTGCACGCAGTCGCCGACGAGCGCCTCCGAGGGCGGGTGGTGGCCGTCGAAGGCGGAGGTGGGCTGGGCGTCCTGAGGCGGGCTGGTGGGCTGGTAGCCCACCACCGGCACACCGAGGGACACGTTCTCGGCCATCAGGTACCTCCTGGTCCCCGTCCGGGCGCGAGGGTGTGGCTGGGGTCGAGCTCGTTCTTCACCCGGTGCATCAGCCGCAGCAGCGCCGGCTCCAGCGGGCCCCACACGTCCAGCTGGTGCCCGGCTGGCGCGCGCAGCACCAGGGCGGAGCCCTCCACGGCGGTGCACGACGCGCGGGCGGCGTCCAGCAGCACCGGTGCGTCGGCCCCCGTGCAGCCCACCTTGAGCACCCCCACCCCGACCGACCCGCGCACCTGGTGGGCCAGTCCCGGCGCGGCCAGGGCGTCGAGCACGGCGGGCAGGGCCGTGGGCGGGTGGGCCAGCTTGAGCAGCACCTCACCGTCCGGCAGGGCGCCCCAGCCCGGGGGAGGGGTGTCGGCGACGACGGAGCGGACGCCGAGCAGCTGGGCGACGGTCTCGGCGCGGGCGGCCAGCCCTGCGGCCACCCCCTCCAGCTGCACCGCCACGGTGGTGGCGCCGTCGGGGTCGCGGTGCAGCTGCAGCGCGGTGGGGCTGACCTGCGAGCCGCGCACCGCGGCCAGCGCGGCCGCCGCGGCGATGCTGCCCGGCGCCGGGGTGCTCACCCAGCACACCGCCTCGGGCAGCGGGCGCAGCCGGAACCAGGCGTCGGTGAGCACGCCGAGGGTGCCGCGGGAGCCGGTGTAGAGCTTGCCCAGGTCGTAGCCGGCGACGTTCTTGACCACCTTGCCGCCGGAGCGGGCGACGGTGGCGTCCCCGGCCACGGTGGTGGTGCCCAGCATCAGGTCGCGGACGGTGCCGTGCTGGTAGCGCTCCGGGCCGGAGAGGTCGGCGGCCACCAGCCCGCCGATGGTGCTGGTGGGCAGCGGTGAGCTCACCGCCAGCCGCTGTCCGTGCGGGGCCAGGGCGGCCTGCAGGTCGGTCAGCCGCGCGCCGGCCTGCACGTGCACCACCAGGTCGCCCGCGGCGTGCTCGAGCACGGCGTCCATCCGACCCAGCTCCAGGTGCACGTCCACCGGTGGGCCGGACAGCCAGTCCACGGTGCTGGCCCCACCCACCGGCAGCACGGTGGCGTGGGCCTGCCCGGCGGCGCGCAGCACGGCGGCCACCTCGTCGGTGTCGGCCGGGCGAGCGGTCAGCCCGTGGCCGAGCGCTCCGCCGGGGCGCACGTGCTCCGCGCCCACCGCGGCGACCAGTGCCTCGGCCAGCCGCTCGGGGTCGGTGGCGGCCGAGGGGCCGGCGCTGGAGACGTCGCTAGAAGACATCGGCGATCCCTGCCTCCACCAACGGGTGCGCCCGCGTGCGGCGCCCGGGCACCTCCCCGCACAGCCGGGGGGTGGGAAAGACCTTGCCCGGGTTGCTCAGCGCCTGCGGGTCGAAGGCGCACCGCACCCGCTGCATGGTGTCCAGGTCGGCGGCGGTGAACATCTTGGGCATGTGCTTGGCCTTGTCGGCGCCCACTCCGTGCTCGCCGGTGATCGACCCGCCGTGGTGCAGGCAGAGGTCCAGGATGCCGCCGCTGACCTCCTCGGCACGCTCGGCCTCGCCGGGCTTGGCGGCGTCGAAGAGCACCAGCGGGTGCAGGTTGCCGTCGCCGGCGTGGAAGACGTTGGCCACCCGCACGCCCGCACTTTCGGCCAGCTCGCGCATGGCGGTGAGCACCTCCGCCAGCGCGGTTCGGGGGATGACGCCGTCCTGCACGATGTAGTCGGGGCTGATGCGGCCCACCGCGGCGAAGGCGGACTTGCGGCCCCGCCAGATGAGGGCGCGCTCGACGTCGTCGGCGGCCACCCGGATCTCGAACGACCCGTTGTCCTGGCAGTGCTGCTGCACCGCGGCGAAGGTGTGCTCGACCTCCGCGGCCGGACCGTCCAGCTCCACCACCAGCACCGCACCCGCACCGTCGGGGTAGCGGCAGTGCACCGCCGCCTCGGCGGCCTCGATGGCGAGGGCGTCCATCATCTCGATCGCCGCGGGCACCACCCCGGCGCTGATGATCGCCGACACCGCGGCCCCGGCGGCGTCGGTGGAGGGAAATCCCGCCAGCAGGGTGCGGACCGTCTCCGGCGTCCGCAGCAGCCGCACCACCAGCTTGGTGGCGATGCCGAGGGTGCCCTCGCTGCCGACGAACACCCCGCGCAGGTCGTAGCCGGGGCAGTCGCGGCTGCGCCCGCCCAGCATGAGCAGCTCGCCGTCCGGGGTGACCACCTCCACCCCGAGCACGTGGTTGGTGGTGAAGCCGTACTTCAGGCAGTGCGCCCCGCCGGAGTTCTCCGCCACGTTGCCGCCCACCGAGCACACCTGCTGGCTGGACGGATCAGGGGCGAAGTACCAGCCCAGCGGACCGGTGGCTCGGCTGACGTCGAGGTTGATCACCCCGGGCTCCACCACGGCCAGCTCGTTGTCCACGTCGATCTCCAGGATGCGGCGCATCTGCGAGGTGACGATGAGGACCCCGTCCGCCCGCGGCAGCGCCCCGCCGGAGAGCCCGGTGCCCGAGCCCCGGGCCACGAACGGCACGCCCAGCTCCACGCACACCCGCACGCAGTGCTGGACCTGGGCGGCGTCGGTCGGCAGCGCCACCACCGCGGGGGTGACGCGGTAGTGCGCCAGCCCGTCGCACTGGTAGGTGCTCAGCCGGGTGGGGTCGGTGAGCACGCCCTTCTCGCCCAGCCCCGCGCGCAGGCGCTGCGCCAGCACGTCCACGTCCACCGGTGGGTGCTCGGGCGGCACCGGTGCCTGCTCCACCTCGGTGGTCATGGCTGCTCACGGCATCCGGGCGTAGGCGGGCAGGGTGAGGAACTCCGAGAGGTCGCTGCTCAGCGCCATCTCGGTGAACAGCGCGCGGCCCTGCTCGTAGCCGCCCTGCTGGTAGGCGTCCTCGCCCACGGCCTGCTCGATCTTGGCCAGCTCCTCGTCCACCAGCTGCTGCACCAGCTCGGTGGTCACCTTGGCGCCGCTGGAGAGCACCACGTCGTTGTGCAGCCACTGCCACACCTGGGTGCGGGCGATCTCCGCGGTGGCGGCGTCCTCCATCAGGTTGAAGATCCCCACCGCGCCCTGCCCTCGCAGCCACGCCGAGAGGTACTGGATGCCCACGCTGATGTCGTTGCGCAGCCCCTCCTCGGTGGCCTCGCCCGGGGTGGAGCGCACGTCCAGCAGCTGCTCGGCGGTGACGTGCACGTCCTCCCGCGTGTTCTCCAGCTGGTGGGGCCGCTCGCCGAGGACCTCGGTGAACACCTCGGTGCACAGCCCCACCATGTCCGGGTGTGCCACCCAGGAGCCGTCGAAGCCCGCCCGAGCCTCCCGGGTCTTGTCCTCGGTGACCTTCCTGGTGGCGTTGGCGTTCACCTCCTCGTCGCGGCGGGAGGGGATGAACGCGGCCATGCCGCCGATGGCGTGCGCGCCGCGCTTGTGGCAGGTGCGCACCAGCAGCTCGGTGTAGGCCCGCATGAACGGCGCGGTCATGGTCACCGAGTTGCGGTCGGGCAGCACGAAGTCGGCGCCGCGGTGGGCGAAGCACTTGATGGTGCTGAACAGGTAGTCCCAACGTCCGGCGTTGCAGCCGGCGGAGTGCTCGCGCAGCTCGTGCAGGATCTCCTCCATCTCGAACGCCGCGGGCAGCGTCTCGATGAGCACGGTGGCTCGGATGGTGCCGCGCGGGATGCCGAGGGCCTGCTGGGCGTGCAGGAAGACGTCGTTCCACAGCCGAGCCTCGAGGTGGCTCTCCATCTTGGGCAGGTAGTAGTAGGGGCCCTGGCCCAGCTCGACCTGCTTGCGGCCACTGGTCACCAGGTACAGCGTGAAGTCGAACAGCGAGCCGGAGACCTCCTCCCCGTCCACCAGCACGTGCTTCTCCGGCAGGTGCCACCCGCGCGGACGCACCACGATGGTGGCCAGCTCCTCCGCCGGGCGCAGCGCGTAGCTCTTGCCGCCCTCGGCGGTGAAGTCGATGGTGCGGTCCAGCGCCGCCCGCAGGTTCAGCTGGCCCTGCACCATGTTCGGCCACAGCGGCGTGTTGGCGTCCTCGAAGTCGGCCAGCCACACCTTGGCGCCGGAGTTCAGCGCGTTGATGGTCATCTTGGCGTCGGTGGGGCCGGTGATCTCGGCCCGCCGGTCCACCAGCCCCGGCGCCGGCGGCGCCACCGACCAGCTGTCGTCGCTGCGGACGTCGGCGGTCTCGGCCAGGAAGTCCAGCGTGCCACCGGCGTCCAGGTCGGCCTGGCGGCGCTGGCGGGCCTCGAGCAGCTCGCGTCGTCGGGGGTTGAACCGGCGGTGCAGGTCGGCCAGCAGGCCCAGTGCCTCGTCGGTGAGCACGCAGTCGAAGCCCTCCTGGCGCTCGCCACGGACCTCGATGCCGGTGGGTGCTGCGGTGGCCATGGCGTTCCTCCGCACTCCGCAGGACGGAATCAAGCCGCTGATGCATCACGACGGTAGGACTGGCCTGTGACCTGCGCAACAGCAGCGATGGCCGGGGCGCGAACCTAGGATGAGCGCCGTGGACTTCGCCAAGGGGCACGGCACCCAGAACGACTTCGTGGTGCTGCCCGACGTGGACGGGATGCTCGACCTCACCGCCAAGCAGGTGACCGCGCTGTGCGACCGGCGCCGCGGCCTGGGCGCCGACGGCGTGCTGCGGGTGGTGCGCGCCGGCGCGCTGGAGGAACCCCTCGCCGAGGGGGTGTGCGCCGACGACTGGTTCATGGACTACCGCAACGCCGACGGCTCCATCGCGGAGATGTGCGGCAACGGCGTCCGGGTGTTCGCGCACTACCTGCGGGCCACCGGCCTGGAGCCGCGCGACGAGTTCGTGGTGGGCACCCGAGCCGGCGCCCGGCCGGTGGTGGTGCACGCCGGCGACGGCGCGTTCGGCGAGGTGACCGTGGACATGGGCCCGGCCCGGGTGCTCGGCGGCGGCACCGCCGCCCTGGCCGGGGAGCTCTTCGGCGGCGTGGCCGTGGACCTGGGCAACCCGCACCTGGCCTGCGTCACCGACCGCGACCTCAGCACCTTCGACCTGAGCACCCAGCCCGGCTTCGACGCCACGCTCTTCCCGCACGGGGTGAACATCGAGCTCGTCAGCCCGCTGGCCGGGGGCGAGGTGCACATGCGGGTGCACGAGCGCGGGGTGGGGGAGACCCGCTCCTGCGGCACCGGCACCGTCGCCGCTGCGGTCGCCGCCCTCAAGGTCGCGGGGGCGAGCACCGGGGACGTGGCGGTGAACGTGCTCGGCGGACAGGTGCGGGTGAGCATCTCCGAGCACACCAGCCACCTGCGCGGCCCGTCCGTGCTGCTGGCGCACGGCAGCATCGACCCGCACTGGTGGGCCGCCCCGGCATAGGTTCTGCCCTGGGCATATCTCAGTGGGCAATCATCGCGTTCCGTGGGACCATGGACGTTGTATGACGAACTCATCCACGTGGGACGACCACGACACAGATGCCCCCATCGACGCCGCTGCCGCGGACGGTGCCCCCTTCGACGAGGTTCCCCTCGGCGAGGCCGAGTCCCCGGACGGCGCCTCCGGAGACACCTTCTCCCCGGGCCCCGATCACGACCCCTCGGTCGGCGAGATGCAGCTGCAGGAGCGCACCTCGTTGCGCCGCGTCGCCGGGCTGTCCACCGAGCTCACCGACGTCACCGAGGTCGAGTACCGCCAGCTCCGCCTGGAGCGCGTCGTGCTCGTCGGTGTCTGGATGCAGGGCAGCACCGCCGAGGACGCCGAGCTGAGCCTGGCCGAGCTGGCCGCGCTGGCCGAGACCGCCGGCTCGGAGGTGCTCGAGGGCCTGGTCCAGCGGCGCGACAAGCCCGACCCGGCCACCTACATCGGCTCCGGCAAGGCTGCCGAGCTGCGCGACATCGTGGTGGCCACCGGCGCGGACACCGTGATCTGCGACGGCGAGCTGACCCCGGCGCAGCTGAACGCGCTGGAGAAGGTGGTCAAGGTCAAGGTGGTGGACCGCACCGCGCTGATCCTGGACATCTTCGCCCAGCACGCCACGTCCCGCGAGGGCAAGGCGCAGGTGGCGCTGGCCCAGATGCAGTACATGCTTCCCCGCCTGCGCGGCTGGGGTGAGTCGATGTCCCGGCAGGCCGGCGGTGCCGGCGGCAGTGCCGGCGGGGTGGGTCTGCGTGGACCTGGTGAGACCAAGATCGAGACCGACCGGCGACGCATCCGCGAGCGGATGGCCAAGCTGCGTCGGGAGATCAAGGGCATGAAGCAGGCGCGCGACACCAAGCGCGACAGCCGCCGCCGCAACGAGGTGCCCAGCGTGGCCATCGCCGGCTACACCAACGCCGGCAAGTCCAGCCTGCTCAACGCCCTCACCGGTGCCGGGGTGCTGGTGCAGAACGCGCTGTTCGCCACCCTCGACCCCACCACGCGCCGGTCCGAGCTGGCCGACGGTCGCGAGTACGTGCTCACCGACACGGTGGGGTTCGTGCGGCACCTGCCCACCCAGCTGATCGAGGCGTTCCGCTCCACCCTGGAGGAGGTCGCCGACGCCGACCTGCTGCTGCACGTGGTGGACGGGTCGGACCCGCAGCCCACCCAGCAGGTGGCCGCGGTGCGCCAGGTGCTGGTGGAGGTGGCCGACGAGCGCAAGACCGGGCTGCCGCCGGAGCTGATCGTGGTGAACAAGGTGGACGTGGCCGACCCGGTGGTGCTGGCGCAGCTGCGCAACCTGATGCCGGACGCGGTCTTCGTCTCCGCCCACACCGGGGAGGGCATGGACGAGCTGCGGCAGCGGCTGGTCGAGCTGATGCCGCACCCGGAGGTGGAGGTGGACGTGCTCGTGCCCTTCACCCGCGGTGAGCTGGTCGCGCGGGTGCACTCCGAGGGGGAGGTGCTCGAGGAGACCCACCAGCCCGAGGGCACGCACCTGCGGGCGCGGGTGCGTGCCGACCTCGGAGCGGCGCTGGTGGAGTTCGCCAGCCCGCAGGTGCCCGCCTAGAGCTTGCGCATCACCGAGACCACCTTGCCGAGCACGGTGGCCTCGTTGCCGGGGATGGGCTCGAAGGCGGCGTTGTGCGGCATCAGCCACACCTCGCCGTCTCGGCGCTTGAACGTCTTGACGGTGGCCTCGCCGTCGATCATGGCGGCCACGACGTCACCGTTCTCGGCGACGTTCTGCTGGCGCACCACCACCCAGTCGCCGTCGCAGATCGCCGCGTCGATCATCGACTCGCCGACCACGCGGAGCATGAACAGGGTGCCGTCGCCCACCAGCTCGCGGGGGAGGGGGAAGACCTCTTCCACCGCCTGCTCGGCCAGGATGGGGCCACCGGCGGCGATGCGGCCCAGCACCGGCACAAAGGTGGGGGTGGGCATCTGCTGCAGCACGCTGCCGCCCTCACCGGTGGTGGCCGCAGCCGCCTGGTTGGCCAGGTCCTCGGGCATCCGCACGTCCACCGCCCGCGGGCGGTTGGGGTCGCGTCGGAGAAACCCCTTGCGCTCCAACGCCTTGAGCTGGTGGGACACCGATGAGGTGGAGGTGAGGCCGACGGCCTCGCCGATCTCGCGGACGCTGGGCGGGTAGCCCCGCACCTCGACCGAGTCCCGGATCACCTCGAGCACCTTGCGCTGGCGCGGCGTGAGGCCGGCGGCGGCGGCCGACAGGTCGGCGGTCTCCTCGGCGGTGGCACCCGGAGCGGCACCCGCCGTGGTCGGGGCGCCGGGAGTGTGGCTGCTCATCGTGTGATGCCTCCTGTGGGGAACCGCGAGTGGTCCGGTGCTCTGCGACGAGGCCGCGCGGGTGTGCGTCCACCTGCGGAACTTCGCCAAAGTGCGGTGGTGTTCTGGTGATTCGAACTTAGTCCTGCAGCAGGTGACATTCAAACACCTGTTCGATCAACACGCCGACAGCTCTCGATTTTGTCGGTCGCCCCTGGTAGACATCGACCAGACGTTCGAATCGAACGCCTGTTCGACACGGGAGGTTGACATGCTCGATCTGGCTGATCGCCGCTCCACCCTGCACCGCGCGGGCGTTCGCAACGCACACCCACGTCTCGCTGGCTCACGTCTCACTGACTCCCTGCTGGTTGACCCGCGACGCCGCGCCGACCTGTTCGAGCTCGAGCGTGAGCTGCGCTCGCTGGGCTCCCTGCGGGCCGGGGACGCTGGGGCGGCGCGCACCGTGGAGGCGCCCCGGCGCACCCGCCGTCCCCGCGAGGTCGCCCGCCGCCGCCCGGCTGGGCGCCTGGTCGAGTACGGCACCGCCCCGCTCCGCCGGACGGCCTGCACGCCGCGGGTCACTCGGCCGTCCCCGGCTCAGGTGCGCCTGCGCCTGGTGGTCACCGGCGCCGTGCTCGCCGGCGCGCTCGCGCTCGGCGTGCTCGCCGTGGTGACCCTGGGGGGAGGCGGCGACGCCCCCATGCCCACGCAGACGGCCGTCACCCAGGTGCGCGCCGGGGAGAGCCTGTCCGCGGTGGCGGTGCGCTCGGCCCCGGGGGTGCCCGCGGCGGCCATGGTGCAGCGCATCGTCGATCTCAACGCCCTGGACACGGTCGCCGTGCGCCCCGGCCAGTCGTTGGTCGTGCCCGTCGGCGGATGACGCTGGACACGTGCTGGCGCCGTCGACCCCGCCGGACTGCTGGTGGCACACCGTCTCCGCGAGGCGGACACGCCGATCGGGCTGGGGAGACACAAAATCCGTTGCCGATGGCTTGCATCGGGGCCTAGTGGGGATTACGGTCATGACCACAACATCTAGTAGTTACATAGATGTGGTTAGTCCACAGGTTGGGGTCCCACTGTGTAGGGGGATCCACAGGTTGTCCACGGATCCGTCCACACCCACGCCCTAGCTTGGCGTGCTCCGACGGCCTGCGGGCAGCGGGGCTTGTCGTCCGAGAAGGGGATGTCGTGCACTGTCCGTTCTGTCGTCACTCCGACTCTCGCGTGGTCGACTCGCGCGAGGTCGAGGACGGCCAGGCCATCCGCCGCCGTCGCGCGTGCCCGGAGTGCGGGCGGCGCTTCACCACGGTGGAGAACGCGGTGCTGTCGGTGGTCAAGCGCAGCGGCGTCACCGAGCCCTTCAGCCGCGACAAGGTGATGGTGGGCGTGCGTCGCGCCTGCCAGGGCCGACCCGTCAACGACGACGCGCTCAGCCTGCTGGCCCAGCAGGTGGAGGACCAGGTGCGGGCCGGGGGATCGGCCGAGATCCCCAGCCACGAGGTCGGCCTGGCCATCCTCGGTCCGCTGCGTGAGCTCGACGAGGTCGCCTACCTGCGGTTCGCCTCCGTCTACCGCTCCTTCACCTCCGCCGACGACTTCGAGAAGGAGATCCGCGCGCTGCGTCAGCACGCGCCGCACGCGGACGGCGTCTCCGAGTAGTCCCGCACCGTCTGCGGCGCAGGCGGCCGGCGGCCACCCCACAGCACCCCACCGGCACTCGTGCCGGTTTCCCACCCCATTCAGCAACGCCAGACCAGAGCAGCAGCAGTGAGAGAGAGGCCCATCCCATGACGGAGACCGTCGGAGCCCACACATCCGGTTCGAGCAGCCGCTCGGCCAAGGGCGGCAAGCAGAACCGCAAGGCCGGCGTTCGGATGGAGCGGGTCTACACCACTGCGGGCGTGCACCCCTACGACGAGGTCACCTGGGCCCAGCGCGACGTGGTCATGACCAACTGGCGCGACGGCACGGTGAACTTCGAGCAGCGCGGGGTGGAGTTCCCCGAGAGCTGGTCGCTCAACGCCGTCAACATCGTCACCAGCAAGTACTTCCGCGGGGCGGCCGGCTCGGACACCCGCGAGCGCAGCCTGCGCCAGCTGCTCAACCGCGTGGTGGACACCTACACCAAGGCCGGCCTGGAGCACGGCTACTTCGCCTCCGACGAGGACGCGGAGATCTTCTCCCACGAGCTCACCTGGATGCTGCTCAACCAGGTCTTCAGCTTCAACTCCCCGGTGTGGTTCAACGTCGGCACCGCCTCGCCGCAGCAGGTCAGCGCCTGCTTCATCCTCGCGGTGGACGACACCATGGACTCGATCCTGAACTGGTACAAGGAAGAGGGGATGATCTTCAAGGGCGGCTCCGGCGCCGGCCTGAACCTCTCCCGCATCCGCTCCTCCAAGGAGCTGCTGTCCTCCGGCGGCACCGCCTCCGGCCCGGTCAGCTTCATGCGTGGTGCCGACGCCTCCGCCGGCACCATCAAGTCCGGTGGCGCCACCCGCCGCGCGGCCAAGATGGTCGTCCTCGACGTCGACCACCCCGACATCCAGGAGTTCGTCGAGACCAAGGCCAAGGAGGAGAACAAGATCCGCGTTCTCCGCGACGCCGGTTACGACATGGACCTCGGTGGCGCCGACATCACCAGCGTGCAGTACCAGAACGCCAACAACTCGGTGCGCGTCAGCGACGAGTTCATGCGCGCGGTGGAGAACAGCAGCGAGTTCGGTCTGCGCGCCCGCGACACCGGCGACGTCATCGAGACGGTGGACGCCAAGACGCTGTTCCGCTCCATCGCCACCGCCGCGTGGGAGTGCGCCGACCCGGGCATCCAGTACGACGACACCATCAACGACTGGCACACCTGCCCCGAGTCGGGCCGCATCAGCGCCTCCAACCCCTGCAGCGAGTACATGCACCTGGACAACTCCAGCTGCAACCTGGCGTCGCTGAACCTGATGAAGTTCCTGACCGACGACGGCGGCTTCGACGCGGCCACCTTCGCCAAGGCCGTCGAGATCATCATCACCGCGATGGACATCTCCATCTGCTTCGCCGACTTCCCCACCGAGCCCATCGGGGACACCACCCGCAAGTTCCGTCAGCTGGGCATCGGCTACGCCAACCTGGGCGCGCTGCTCATGGCCACCGGCCACGCCTACGACTCCGAGGGTGGCCGGGCGCTCGCCGCGTCCATCACCTCGCTGATGACCGGTGCCGCCTACAAGCGCTCCGCCGAAATGGCCGGCGTGGTCGGCCCGTACGAGGGCTACGCCCGCAACGCCGAGGCGCACCAGCGCGTCATGCGCAAGCACGCCGCGGCCAACGACCAGGTGCGCACCCTGCACCGCACCGACGCTGCCGTGCACAAGGCGGCCACCGCGGTGTGGCAGGAGGGCCTCAAGATCGGTGCCGCCAACGGCTGGCGCAACGCCCAGGCCAGCGTCCTGGCGCCCACCGGCACCATCGGCTTCATGATGGACTGCGACACCACCGGCATCGAGCCGGACTTCTCGCTGGTCAAGTTCAAGAAGCTGGTCGGCGGCGGCTCCATGCAGATCGTCAACCAGACGGTGCCGCGCGCGCTGACCTCGCTGGGCTACCAGCCCGAGCAGGTCGAGGCCATCGTCGAGCACATCGCGGCCAAGGGCCACGTCATCGACGCTCCCGGCCTGCGCCCGGAGCACTACGAGGTGTTCGACTGCGCCATGGGTGCCCGGGCCATCGCCCCGATGGGCCACGTCCGGATGATGGCAGCGGCCCAGCCGTTCCTGTCCGGTGCCATCTCCAAGACGGTGAACATGCCGGAGACGGCCACCGTCGAGGAGGTCGAGGGCATCTACTTCGACAGCTGGAAGCTGGGCATCAAGGCGCTGGCCATCTACCGCGACAACTGCAAGGTGGGCCAGCCGCTGTCCGCCGGCAGCTCGGGCTCGGCCAGCTCCAACAAGACCGTGGTCACCGAGATCGTGGAGGCCGCGCCCACCCGCAAGCGCCTGCCCAAGAAGCGCAACGGCCAGACGGTGTCCTTCGCCGTCGGTGGCGCCGAGGGCTACGTGACGGCGGGCAACTACCCCGACGGCCACGTGGGCGAGATCTTCGTCAAGATGAGCAAGCAGGGCTCCACCCTCTCCGGGGTGATGGACGCCTTCTCCATGGCCATCTCCATCGCGCTGCAGTACGGCGTGCCGCTGGAGACCTACGTGTCCAAGTTCGTGAACATGCGCTTCGAGCCGTCGGGCATGACCGACGACCCGGACGTGCGCATCGCGACCTCGGTGGTGGACTACCTGTTCCGTCGCCTGGCGCTGGACCACCTGCCGGCGGAGAAGCGCGCCGAGCTGGGCATCTACTCCGCGGAGGAGCGCTCGGCCAAGGTGGCGGCCACCGACTACGGCACCGGTGCCCCGGCCGAGGTGGACGTGGAGGGTCTGCGCTCCGGCGTGGGCACCGAGCCCACCGTCGACCCGGACGAGGTGGCCGTGGCCTCGCCCGCCCCGGGTGGTGTCGGCAGCTCGGCTGAGCTGCTGGAGCTGGTGATGGGCATGGCCACCGACGCGCCGCTGTGCTTCACCTGCGGCACCAAGATGCGCCCGGCCGGCTCCTGCTACGTCTGCGAGGGCTGCGGCTCCACCAGCGGCTGCAGCTGACGGCGAGGCTTGCCGGGATGTCCCGGCGGGCTCGCCGGGATGTCCCGGGGGGCTTGCCGGGATGTCACTTCGGCTTGCGGTGACATTTTCTTGCCAAGCTCGGCAACTCGTCTGAACTTGGCAAGTAGCTCCTCTCAGCCGCCCCGGCCGCCTCGCGCGGCCGGGGCGGCCCCATTGCCAGAGCCAGGGGCCGGTGCGCTGGAGTGCAACCCTGGTGGCGAACCGGACATCATCGGGCGTGCACTGAGCGACGTCAGGAGGGGACCGACCCTTGATGGCCACGCTGCCGGAGCCGCAGGAGCTGCCGGCTATGTGCTGAGTGCAGTGAGCAGCTCGAGGCCGACGCGGTCGACGCTGCGCAGGTCGTTCGCCAACACGACCACACCCACCCCGGCGGCCGGCACGAACCCAGCGACCGCTCGGAAGCCGCCGGTGCCGCCGTTGTGCCAGAGCATGATGTGGTCGCCGCTGATCGGCACTCGCAGCCAGCCGAGCCCGATGCCGAGTCTCTTGCCGGGCCGGCGCTCCGGGTGGGTGAGTGCGATCGCCGGTCCCAGCGGGGTGGCGTCCGGGCGGAGCTGGGCGTGCAGGAAGGTGAGCATGTCGGTGGCTGTGGAGCGCAGCGCACCCGCGCCGGGCAGGCCGGCGACCTCCCAGTGGCCGGTGGTACGCCGGCGCCGGCGGTGGCCGTCGGCCTCCCGCTGCGCCTGCTCCCGGTTGGGGAGGAGCACGGTGTCGACCATTCCGAGCGGCTCGCAGATCCGTGACTGCACCAACTCACCGAAGTCATGGCGCGCAGCGGCGGCGACCAGCGCGTGGCCCAGCACGCCCGCACCGAGGTTCGAGTAGGCGATTCGGCCGGTGCCGGGCGTGTGGCGCAACTCGGTCTCGCCCAGCGCGGTCAGCAGCGCGGCGCGGTCGATCTCCTTCCACGGGTCGCCGGCACGAGCCTTCCACGCAGCCCAGATCGCGGCCCGAAGCGGCATCGGGTTGTTGGGCAGCCCCGCGGTGTGCGTCGCCAGGTGCTCGACGGTGATCGCGACGCCGTCGCGGGTCGGGACGGCGACTTCTGGCAGCAGGTCGCCGACCGGAGTGTCGAGGGACAGCTCGCCGCGCGTCACGGCCTCGGCGAGCAGCAACGCGGTGAACACCTTGGTGACCGAGCCGATCTCGAACAGGCTGTCGGCGCGGGGCGCGGGGCCGTTAGGCGCGCGGATGCCCCCCTTAGGCACGACGGACCGCGCGCCGGCGGACGTCACCGCCCCCACCACCAGCCCGACGTGCTGCTTGCCGTGCCGGGCAGCGATGCGCTCGACGGCCTCGTCGAGAGCGCCAGGGTCGATCACGCGGGTTTCCTCCGTTCGCCCAGCTCAAGCGAGGAGCTGTCTCATGTGGATGACTAAAGTACGTCTTAGAGCCAGGTCACCACCTGGCCGTCCGGGCGCCCGGGGTGAACCGCACGTTGGGCGCACCCGACGGCGGACTGCTCATCCGGGTTCTGGATGCCGTCGAGGTAGACCGTGCCGCTGAACCAGTCAGTGGGGCCCACCGCGGTCTGGCCGCCGCTGGGCGTGAGCTTCATGGCGTCTCCTTCTCTCGTTCTTGCCGACGAGGCTCGATGTCGCCACGCTACGGACGGATGCGGTGCCCGAGGAGCGAGCCGCGATCACCCGCGCTGCGCAGGATCGCCACGCTCGGGCAGGCTGTGCGCCATGACAACCGCCCTGCTCGTGGTCTCCGCCGCCGACCACTGGACGCTGCGCGACGGCACCGGGCACCCCACGGGGTACTGGGCCGGTGAGCTGGTCGAGCCGTACCGCATCTTCACCGCGGCAGGCTGGACCGTCGACATCGCGACCCCAGGCGGCAGGCCGCCGGTGGCTGACCCCAAGAGCCTCGGGCTCGCGGGCGGGCTGCCCTCCACCGCCCGCAAGCACCGGCGCTACCTCGCCGCACTGGGCGCAACGCTCGAGCGCCCGCTGGACCTGGCTGACGTCGACCCCGAGGCCTACGACGTCATCTTCTACGTTGGCGGGCACGGGCCGATGGAGGACCTCGCCACCGACGCCACGTCCGGTGAGCTGCTGCGCCGCCGCCTCGCCTCCGGCAAGCCGCTGGCCCTGGTCTGCCACGGCCCCGCCGCCACCCTGGCCGCCACCCAACCCGACGGGGTGTGGCCCTTCGCCGGCTACCGGATGACGGGCCTGTCCAACCGCGAGGAGACGCTCAACGGCCTCGCCGCCAAGGCGCCGTGGCTGTTGCAGGACCGCCTCACCGAGGCTGGCGCGCACTACCTGCAGGGCGCCACGCCGCTGTGGCCGTTCCTCGTCATCGACCGCAACCTGTACACCGGGCAGAACCCGGCGTCGGCCCACGTGCTGGCCGAACGCCTGGTGGCCGACGTCGACGGCACCGCCGTGCTGGCCCTCCGCGTCAGCCGGGTGATCCCCGCCAGCCCACAGCAGCTGCACGCCGTGCTCAGCGACATCACCCGCATGGGGGAGCTGAGCCCGGAGACCACCGGCGCCCGCTGGCTCACGAAGGGCGAACGCTTCATCGCCGGCAATCGCATCGGCCCGCTGTACCGCTGGGCCACGCTGTGCCGGGTGATCGAGAACCAGCCCGGCAGCTCCTTCGCCTTCCACGTGGCGTGGCCGTCGCGCACCACCTGGCGCTACCAGCTGCGCGCGGTCGACGGTGGCACCGAAGTCACCGAGACGATGACCAAGGTGCCGCGCCAGGCTCTGCCAGTGCGGGTGATCCAGCGTCTGGCCGGCGTCACCGACCGCCGCGAGCACCTGCAGGCCGGGATGGCACGGACGCTGGAGCGCCTCGAAGCGGTCGCCACCCGCTGAGCTGTCACCCAGCCGGCGCCCAGGGCCACCACCTGCGCCGGCTCACCCGGCGCCGGGGTCACCGCCCCCGCAGCGGGTCAGCTGCACCGCACGCTCACCCGTGGCGGCGTCCACCGGCCCACGCTGACGCCCACCCCCAGCGGGACGCGGACCCACGCCGCCGACCCGCACGGTCCTCATCGACCGATGTGCAACCGAGTGGGGGTGATGCGCTGCCAGATGAGCCGTTGCAGCAGCAGGGTGCAGGTACCGGCCAGGACGATCGCCACCAGGTTCAGGCCCAGCTGAGCGGCGGCGGAGACCACGTCGCCCCAGGCGCCGCAGGCCAGGCACACGGCCACGGTGCCCAGCGCCGGGATGGTCGTCACCGAGATGAACACACCCACCAGCACCTCTGATTTGGCGGTGGTCAGGGAGAGCATGCCGGCCACCCCAGCCAGGATCCCCACCACGAACGACCACCCGTCCGGGCTGACGATGAAGTCGGTGAGCGGGCCGCTGGTGGCCTGCTCGCGGGTGAAGCCGCCCAGCTGGAACAGCACCCACCAGAAGATGGTGGCGATCATGGTGGCGATGGCGAAACCCACCACCAGCGCGCGCACGGCCAGGGGCACCATGCTGAGCCGGGGCCGGGCGAAGCCGAAGCACAGCGCAGCGATGGGCGCGAACTCCGGGCCCACCACCATCGCGCCCACGATCAGGATCGGCTGGTCAGTGATGCGGCCGACGCCGGCGAGGGCGGCGGCGATGGTCATGAAGGCGATGAACACCCACGACAACCGGGAGCTGTCCCGCAGCCGCTGCTCCACCGACTCCCACACCACCGCGTCATCAGGTGCGCCGGGGGCGGCAACCTCCGCCCTGGTCGCGTCGTCCGAGAGCACGGTGTCCAGCTGCTCGATGCTGATCGAGCCCCGGTGCTGCACCTTCAGCGTGCGCAGGCGCCCGATCACCGCGGTGGCGCTCTCCCTGGCGACGTCGGCCAGCACCAGCGTCCCCGCGGGCTTGCGGAAGCCGCCGGGAACCACCGCCACGTTGGTGACCGTGTCGTCCTGCTCCAGGTCGGCCAGCACCTCGTCGACCAGGTCGGCGGGAACACGCAGTCGCAGGTGCAGCACCGGCTCATCATGGCACCGCCCGAGCGGGGAGCGGGCCAGGCGCGTGCAGCCGTGCCGCTGCGCCCGTAACCTCGCGGCGAATTGCCCGCGTGCGCAGAGGGAGCCCCATGACTGAGCCGACACCCGCGCACTCGTGGTGGCGCGACGCCGTGATCTACCAGGTGTACCCGCGCTCCTGGGCCGACTCCGACGGTGACGGGCTGGGGGACCTGCCCGGCATCACCGCCCACCTGCCGCACCTGGTCGAGCTGGGCGTCGACGCGCTCTGGCTCTCCCCGTTCTACCCCTCGCCGCAGCACGACGCCGGCTACGACGTGGCCGACTACTACGGCGTCGACCCGCGCTTCGGCACCCTGGCCGACGCCGACGCGCTGCTCACCCAGGCGCACGCGCTGGGGCTGCGGGTGATCGTCGACGTGGTGCCCAACCACTCCTCCAGCGAGCACCCGTGGTTCCAGCAGGCGCTGGCGTCGCCGCCGGGCAGCCCGCAGCGGGCGCGCTACCTCTTCCGGAACGGCAGGGGACCGGACGGTGCGCAGCCGCCGAACAACTGGCAGAGCACCTTCGGCGGCTCGGCGTGGGAGCGGGTGACCGAGGCCGACGGCACCCCGGGGCAGTGGTACCTGCACCTGTTCGACGTCACCCAGCCCGACTTCGACTGGACCAACCCGGAGGTGGCCACCGAGCTCGAGCGGGTGCTGCGGTTCTGGCTGGACCGCGGCGTGGACGGCTTCCGGGTGGACGTCGCGCACGGGCTGGTGAAGGCGGCCGGGCTGCCGGACGCACCGTCGGGCCGGCACGAGCTGCTGGGGCCGACCGCGGACCAGCCGATGTGGGACCAGCCCGGGGTGCACGAGATCTACCGCAGCTGGCGCAAGCTCGCCGACTCCTACGGCGGGGCTGCCGGGGCCGGCGGGGACGTGCCGGGCGGGCAGCCGGCGGGAGAAGACTCAGCCCGCATCCTGGTCGCCGAGGCGTGGGTGAGCCCCAGCGCCGCCCTGGCCCGCTACGTGCGACCCGACGAGATGCACCAGTCGTTCAACTTCCCATACCTGATGACGCCGTGGCTGGCCGAGGGGCAGCGCAGTACCATCACCGACGCGCTGGCTGCGGTGGCGCCCTACGACGCCCCGCAGACCTGGGTGCTGTCCAACCACGACGTGGTGCGGCACGCCTCCCGGCTGGGCTACCCGCAGCACCCGGGGCTGGCGCGCATCGCGGGCATCGGCCCCGACGACCCGCAGCCCGACGCGCAGCTGGGCCTGCGACGGGCCCGGGCGGCCACCACGGTGATGCTGGCGCTGCCCGGCTCGGCCTACCTGTACCAGGGCGAGGAGCTGGGCCTACCCGAGGCGACCCGGCTGCCCGACGAGGTGCGCCAGGACCCCACCTGGTTCCGCTCCGGCGACACCAACCCCGGCCGGGACGGGTGCCGCGTGCCCATGCCGTGGGTGGCCGACGCCCCGGCGTGCGGCTTCAGCCCGACGGGGCGGTCGTGGCTGCCGCAGCCGCCGGAGTACGCCGCCCTGGCCGTGGACCAGCAGAGGGGGGTGGTGGGCTCGACGCTGGAGCTCTACCGGACGCTGCTGCGCACCCGCAAGGAGCTGGCGCTGGGCCGGGGGACGCTGACCTGGGTGCCGACCGACCACCAGCACCTGCTGGCCTTCGACGTGCGCACCGCCACCGGGCCGGTGCGGGTGCTGGCCAACGTCGGTGGCCCCCCGGTGCCGCTGCCTGCCGGCGCACAGGTGCTGGTGTGCAGCGCCGCGGAGCCGGTGACTGACGTGCTGCCGACCGACACCACCGTGTGGTTGCGTCCCTGACCGGCGATCACGCCGTGCTGGGGTCCGGCGGATCGCTGCGTTGGGGGTCAGGGTGTGACGCAGGTGGCTTGGCGAGCGCCACGGCGGGCTCGGTTCCGCCCTGGTCGAGCCGGAAGGGTGGGTAGTGGTCGGTCATCAGCGCCGCGTAGGCGGCCACGCGCAGCACCCAGCGGTCCATCCCGAGCACGAAGTCGTAGATCGTGCGCAGGTACCGGCCGGTGAACAGCAGGGCGATTGCTGCGATCAGCACCAGCAGGGTCACCAGGCTCATCCCCGCTCCCGCGTTGTCGCCCCAGTCGTCGTTGTCGCCACCACGTCCGAAGGACACCCCGCCGCCGGCGAACACGCCGACGACGAGGTAGTGCGGGATGGCGAGCGGCCACCACTTGACCAGCACCAGGCCCCGGGAAAGCTGCTCGGGGTAGGGGATGTGCAGGTGCGCGGGGTAGTCCCGCTTCTCCTCCAGGCTGAACGGCGGGTAGCGGTCGGTGCCCAGGGCGGCGTAGCCGTAGTAGTGCACCCGCCAGGACCAGCGCAGCACCCCGACGTTGAAGTCGAACAGCGATCGTGGGTAGCGGCCGGTGAACAGGATGGCGAAGAACGCGATCACGCTGACGACCACGAAGGCCACCCACAGGAAGAACAGCACGATGTAGTGCGGGATGAGCAGCAGCCACTTGATGATCCACAGGCCGCGGGAGAGCTTCGGATCCAGCTTCGCGTCCACGCGGACGGGGTAGGGCGCAGGCTGTTCAGTCATGCCGTGCTCCTCGCCGTACCACCCGGGCTGAGAGGTGAGGTGTCCGTGAGGTCAGACGCTGCTCTTGTGGTCCAAGGGTGTCAAGGTTGCCCGCCGCGTGCTCCGATCTCCCGCCGCATGCACGCGCGCGGCCAGTGGTCCAGGCCCTCGGCGGCCTCGGCGGTGCGGACGCGCCGCAGCCCCGGTGACTCCTGCGCGCTGCTGAGGTAGCGAAAGCCCAGGCGCTGGTAGTACGGGCCGTTCCAGGGCACGTCGGTGAAGGTGGTCAGCGTGAGGGCGGCGCACCCGTGCGCTCGCGCCCAGCCCTCCAGGTGCTGCAGCAACGCCGCCCCGAGGCCGCGGCGGGCGTGGTCCGGGTGCACCGAGACCTGGTCCACGTGCGCCTGCCCGTCCACCACCGAGGCGAGCAGGTACGCCACCGGTCGGTCGTCGCCGTCGCCTGCGCCATCGGCCCACACCCAGGCTCGGCCCTGCCGCTGGTAGGCCGCCAGCGCCGGCACCGGGAGCGGCTCGTCGTCGGCGACGCGGTGCATCCCCAGCTCGGCGAAGCGGCGGCCGGCCGCGCGCTCCACCTCGCGCAGCAACCCCAGCTCCTCGGCGCGGGCCCGGCGGATCACGCCGCTAGCGCGGGACCAGGCGCAGCGTGGTGGAGCGGGCCTCGTCGCTGGTGATCGAGTCGAGGATGTTCGCCGCGTAGTGGGCGTACTTGCGGCGGTAGTCGGCGTCGATGCTGTTGTTCAGCGTGGCGTCGACGTCGGCGTTGGCGTCCACGAAGGTGACGTCCTGGGCCATCCCGCCCGCCTGCACCCGGCCCTCGTGGCGGGCGCGGGTGCCGCGGTACCACGCCGAGCCCGGCCCGTACACCGACCGCACGTAGAGGTCGTCGCCGTCGCGGACCACCCACACCGTCCGGGGGAGCGCAGCGTGCCGTCGCGGCGCAGCGAGGAGATGGTCACCTCCTCCGGAGTGCCGATGCCGACAAGCTGGTCCTGGGTCCAGGTGGCCATAGCGTCCTCCGATGGTGTCCCGCGACGACGGCGTCTGCCCTCCAGCGTCCCTGTCCAGCGCGCTCGGCGCGACATCGCCGGGCCTGGTGGCAGCGCCGCCAGTAGCGTGACGCCGTGGCCGCCGCGCTGGAGCTCCGTCTCGACGCCCGGGCCAGCAGGCGCATCGTGGCGCTGTGGGAGGCGCTGGAGGCGGAGGGCGTGCACAACGTGCGCTCGTCGCTGCAGCAGCACCGGCCGCACGTGTCGCTGGCGGTGGCGGGCCGGCTCGACCCGGCGGCAGTGGCCGCCACCCTCGCCGGGGTGGCGGTGGCTCCGCCTCTGCGTCTCTCCTTCACCTTCGTCGGTCTGTTCCTCGGCCGGGTGCTGTGGCTGGGCCCGGCTCCGCACCGCGAGCTGCTCGAGCACCAGGCGCACGTGCACCACCGGCTGACCGCAGCCGGGATCGACGTCTGGGACGAGTACCGCCCGGACAGCTGGGTGCCCCACTGCACGGTGTCGATGCGGGTGTCCACCGCCCTGGTGGGTGCTGCGGTGCGGCGCTGTCTGGAGACGCTGCCCATCGAGGCGACGGTGGTGGGTGCGGCGGTCACCGACCACGTCCGGGGGATCGACCACCCGCTCCCGGCGGGTGCCCCCTGATCAGCGGGAAGTGCCTAGCGGCGGTCGACGAGCAGGTGGGACGCCGCGGCGCTGGCCGCGGCAACCCCGATCACCGCGGGCCAGGCACCGACCTTCTTGGCCAGCGGGTGCGAGGCCCCGAAGCCGCCGAGGTAGAGCGCGGTCAGCGCCGCGGTCTCCTTGGGGCCACCCTTGGCCAGCCAGGTGCGCCCGGAGTACACCCCGGCCAGGCCGAGCACCACGCCGCCGAGCGGACGGATGCCGGTCTCGCGGGCCACGAGGTAGCCCCCGAGCAGACCCAGAGCGGTGAACGGGGCGGTGGAGACGTCCTTGGCGTTGCGCAGCTTCATGTCACGCATCGTAGGTGGCGCGCTTGCCGCCGCTGAACCCACCGGCAGGGTGGTCGAGTGCATGATCTGCAGCAAGCAGGGTGGCGACGCAGATCCACCCCCGGACAAGGAGGAGCAGTGCCAGCCACCGCCGACAACAACCGTGCGTACTACTACCTCGTGCCCGGCGCGGTCGCCGTGGTGGTCGCGCTGGCAGCACTGGTGTTCTTCGACGCGGACACGCTGTTCAGCTCCTTGATCGGGGGCGGCGGGGTCGTCCTCCTGCACGGACTGGTGCTGCTGGTCCGAGCGTCGGCGGGACGCCGCGCAGCCCGTCGGCGAGGTGCGTAGCGTGGTGGCCCGATGACTGCCTATGACGAGCTGACCGTGACCGGTCGCTGCGGCCCCGCGACCCTTGCCCTGCTGCACCGCCTGGTGAGCGAGGTGACCGCTGCCCGCACCGGCGTGACCGCCGACAGCTCCCTCCCCAGCTCCAGCGCCGAGGTGGAGCGGGTGCTCGCCGGCCTGCTGGACCGGCGCAACGCCGGCTTCCTGCTCACCTGCTGGGCCCAGGCGCACGACGAGGCCTCGCTGGAGCGGGTGTTTCGCACCGCGATCACCAACCGGCTCGACGACCAGGCGCACGCCTGGACCCAGGCCGGGGTGCAGCTGCGCCGGGCCGAGTCGCTGCTGCCGCTGGACGCCCGCTTCACCCGCCGCGTGAGCCCCGGCGGCGACGTGCTGGTGGGGCTGGCCGGGGGTCCCGAGGACACCTGGCAGGGCGAGGTGGACGACCTGGAGCGCGCCGCCGTGGCGGTGCTCGGCGCCGATGACATCGCCTCGGCCGCGCACGCCACCCACCAGGCCAGCGCCACCACCGACCTGGTGCGCGCCGTGCTGCACGGCATCCTCACCGCGGCGGGCGGTCCAGTGCCGGCCGGGAAGCTGCTGACCGTGCTGCGCCGCCGGTTCCCGCTGCCCCCGGCCAAGGCGCCCAAGCCGGTGCTGGTGCCGTCGGTGGACACCGGGGCCACCCTGCCCGGGCCCGAGGCCGGGGTGCTGGCCCGCGACGCCGCCGACGAGATCTGGCAGTCGCTGTCTCCGCTGGACCGGGCGCTGGTGCCGCACCTCGGCCAGCCACCGGCCGAGCTGGCCACCGTCGCCGGCTCCAGCCCGGAGCAGGCGCAGGCCGCGGCCACCGACCTCGCCGACCGGCTGCGCGAGGCCTGCCGGGACGACGAGCTCGCCTTCGAGGTGCTCGCCCGCGTGCGCCAGCTCTGCACCGAGCGCCCCTGAGCAGCGGGCCGCGGGGGCCGTCGGGACGTACGTTGGAGACGAGCCGGTCGCGCTGTCGAGTGTGAAGGGGCGGGCGATGGACGACGCCGAGATCCTGCAGAAGATCCAGCAGCTGGTCAGCGACGAGCACGCCCTGCGCACTGCCGAGGAGCAGGGCGAGATCTCCCCGGAGGAGGAGAGCCGGCGCGTGCAGGCTCGGGAGCAGGCGCTGGACCAGTGCTGGGACCTGCTGCGCCAGCGCCGGGCCCGGCGCGACGCCGGCGAGGACCCGGACACCGCCGCACCCCGTCCCACCGAGGACGTGGAGGGCTACCTGCAGTGAGGCACGGCTAGGGTGCGCTGACCGCGGTCGTTGCCCGGGCGCGCCGCGGCACCCGCCAGGTGAGCAGCATGGCCAGCGCCAGCAGCAGCTCGGCGATGTCGCCACCGAAGTACATCAGCGAGGCCCCGGCCTGCAGGTCGTCGCTGGTGGTCGGGATGCGCACGTAGCGGTTGGCGTACATCAGCTGGGACAGGATGGCGTGCCCGGCGATGGCCACCCCCAGCACCACCAGCCGCGCCCTGACCGACAGCCGGTGCGGGCCCGGGTCGGGGCCGGCGATCACCCAGGCGAAGAGGTAGCCGGCGAGCAGGAAGTGCAGGTGCAGCAGGTGGTGGGCCAGGGGGTGGCTGCTGCTCCACGCGTACAGCGGGGTCAGGTACAGCAGGTACAGCGAGCCGAGGGTGAGCAGCAGCGCCACCACGGGGTTGGCGACCAGGCCCACCGGCCGGCTGCGCAGCACCGCCACCAGCCGCCGACCCGTGGTGGCGGAGACGTTGCGCAGCACCAGCGTGACGGGCGCGCCGAGCACCAGCCCGAGCGGGGCCAGCATGGCCAGCAGCAGGTGCTGGGCCATGTGCGCCTGGAACGTGCCAGCGGGCAGCGGCAGCGCGTCGGGCACCAGCGCCCAGCCCAGCAGCGCCAGCCCACCCAGGAACGCGGCGGTGCGCCAGTGCTGCCAGCCGCGGCCGTCGCGGTCGGTGCGCAGCGCCCCCACCAGGTACGCCGCGGCGAACAGGCCCAGCACGGCGAGCACCACCGGACTGGCGCCCGTGCCGGTGGCGTGGGTGTGCGCGTCGTGCGCGAGCATCAGCGGGGGGCGGTGGCGACCGGGGTGGTGGTGCGGCGGGAGGACGGTCGCGCGAGCAGCCAGCCGACGACCACCAGCACCGCTCCCAGGGCGAGGAACCCGAGGTCCCACCACGTCTGGTTGGGGCCGCTGCGCACGTGGTGGATGCCCAGGACGTGGTGGTCGATGATGCCCTCCACCAGGTTGAACAAGCCCCAGCCCACCAGGATCCAGCCCCACAGCGGTGTGGCTCGCCAGCTGTGCACCTGGCCGGAGCTGAGCCGGGAGAACAGCAGCGCCAGCCCGATCAGCACCGCCAGCCAGGTGAAGGTGTGGAAGAAGCCGTCCCAGAGGGTGTTGATCTCCAGTCCGTGCACGGTGTCCTGCGGGTAGAAGGCGACGCCCACCCGGTCGGTGTCGGTGCTGGTGAGCATGTGGTGCCACTGCAGGATCTGGTGCAGCAGGATGCCGTCCACGAAGCCACCGAGGCCCACGCCGAGCACGATGCCCGGCGCGCGCAGCGCGGCGGAGGGGGTGCGGGCATCAGGCGGCGTGCTCATCGTGCTCGCTGGCGCTCGGTGGCCACGCCGGGCTTGCTGCGGTCGGAGTGCGTGCCGGTGGCGTCGCTGGCCTCGGCGAGCCGCTGGTGCAGGCGGTCCTTGACCTCCTCCGGGGTGTAGCTGCGGCGCTGCCGCTGGTTGCGCGCGACCACCCCGCCCGTGGCCACCACACCCGCTAGTCCTGCTACTCCCAGCACTTTCCACCATCGCATGCGGCCCAGGCTACGTCGCTGCGCCAAGCCTTCTCGGCCATCCGGGGGACCTAGGCTGCGGGGATGACCGGTACCAGCGTCACCCTCGACCACGCGCTGGAGATGACCCGCACCGGCGACGTCTGGCTCTTCCGGGGCCGCTCCGGCGCCGACCGCGCCATCCGTGCCCTCACCAACGCCCCGGTCAACCACGTGGGCATGGCCGTGGTGATCGACGACCTGCCACCGCTGATGTGGCACGCCGAGCTGGGTCGCTCCCTGCCCGACGCCTGGACCGGCAACCACCAGCGCGGCGTGCAGCTGCACGACATGCGCCAGGCGGTGCTGACCTGGGCCGGCCGCTACGACCAGCGCCCGTGGCTGCGCCAGCTGCTGAGCCCGGTGACCGAGGAGCAGGAGGGCGCGGTGCTGCGCACCATCGCTCGGCTGGACGGCACGCCGTTTCCCAGCACCGCCACGATGGCGGGCCGGTGGCTCACCGGGCGGGCGCTGCGCCGCAACCGGGTCAAGCACCGCGCGGTGGAGACGGCCTACTGCGCGGAGGTGCTGGCCCTGACCTACCAGGCGATGGGGCTGCTGCCCGACGACCGCAAGGCCAGCTGGTACGACCCCGGCCGGTTCTGGAGCGGCGACGACCTGCCCCTGCTGGGTGGGGCCGAGCTGGGCGGGGAGATCGCCGTGGACGTCAGCCTGGAGGAGCTCGCCGCCTACCCGCCGGTGGCCTAGCCCGCTGCCGGACCCGGGCTACCGTGGCGGGGGAGGCCCTGCAGCAGAGGAGTCCCCAATGCCGGTCATCGCCATCGTCGGAGCAGGCCCCGGGCTGGGGCTCTCCCTCGCCAAGACCTTTGGCGCACAAGACTTTCAGGTGGCGCTGATCTCCCGGTCGCAGCAGCGCCTGGACGGGCTCGTGGCCCAGCTCGACGCCGCCGGCATCGAGGCGGCGGCCTTCCCCGCCGACGTGCGCGACCCCACCTCGCTGGTGGAGGCCTTCGACGGGGTGACCGACCGGTTCGACGCGGTGGACGTGCTCGAGTTCTCCCCGGCCCCGTACCGGCCTGCTCCGGAGCTGGCGGTGGCCGACCCGCTGGAGGTCACCGTGGCCAACCTGCGGCCGCAGATCGAGTACTACCTGTACGGCGCGGTCACCGCCGCCCAGCAGGTGCTGCCGCCGATGATCGACGACGAGGTGGGGACGCTGTTGTTCACCACCGGCGCCGGCTCGGTGACGCCGCACCCCAGGATGGGCAACGTCAACGCCGCGGCCGCAGCGCTGCGCAGCTGGGTGCTCGACCTCAACCAGGTGGCGGCCGAGCTGGGTGTCTACGCCGCGCACGTCGCCATCAACACCGGGATCGGCTCCGGGCCACCGGACGCGGAGGCCGACGTCATCGCCAAGGCCTACTGGGACCTCTACGTCCGGCGCGACCGGGCCGAGCTGGTCTACACCGCGTGAGGAGGACCGTGCCGTGACCCAGTACTGTGCCGTGACCCAGGACCGTGTCGTGACCCAGGACCGTGCCGTGACCCCTGCGGGGTGCCGGCGGTGAGGGTCACCGTCTTCGGGTCGACCAGCGACGTGGGCCGGCTCGCGGTGCGCGACCTGCTGGACAACGGCCACTCCGTGCGCGCCTACGTGCACGAGGCGGTGCTGCCGCCGGCGAGCTGGTCCGCCGACGTGGACGTGGTGGTCGGGGAGATCACCGACCGCGTGGCCGTCGGCTCCGCGGTGGCCGGGGCGGAGGCGGTGGTGAGCACGCTCTGGCCGACGCTCAACCGCCGGCGGGTGGGCCCGCCCCTGGTGGAGGGCACCCGGCTGGTGGTGGAGGCCATGCTGGGGCACGGGGTGCGCCGCTACGTCGGCAACGCCACGCCGTGCGTGCTCGACCCGCGGGAGAGCCCCACGACGCAGACCCGGGTGGTGTCCTGGCTGACCCGGACCCTCCTGCCGCGGGCGTACCGCGAGGTGGTGGGCATGTCCAACGCCGTCATGCGCACCTCCCTGGACTGGACCATCGTGCGCGTCATCCTGCCCACCGGCGGCCCGGGCGTCGGCGTGCGGCACGTGGGCTTCTTCGGCACCGACCGCATCGGCTGGCAGGTGAGCAAGGCCGACCTCGCCACGTTCACCGCCGACCAGGTGGACAGCCGCCGCTTCCTGCGCGCCGCCCCCGCCATCAGCAGCTGAGTCCCGGTGCCGGCGGGCCGCTCCTGCACCGCCGCCGAGGATTTGGTGGACTGGCAGGGCACACCGGTTCCGTCAGGAGAGCGAGCACGCGATGCAGCAGAGCACCGAGCCCATCTGGTCGCCCGGCCCGGAGGCCGAGCACAGCCAGCTCGCCGCGTTCGCCCGCAAGGCCGGTGACCTCGCCGGGCGCGACCTGTCCGACTACGCCGACCTGCTCGCCTGGTCCACCACCGAGCTGGAGCAGTTCTGGGAGCTGGTCTGGCAGCACTTCGACGTCCGCTCGGCCACCCCGTACACCCAGGTGCTCTCCGGCCGGGGGATGCCCGGCGCCGACTGGTTCACCGGCGCGACGCTGAGCTACGTCGAGCACGCGCTGCGCGGCCCGGCCGAGGCGCGGGCCGTGGTGGAGACCAACGAGGCCGGCGACTCGGTCACCACCACCCTCGGCCAGCTGCGCAGCGAGGTCGCCGCCGTGGCCGCGGCGCTGCGCGGGCTGGGGGTGCAGCAGGGCGACCGCGTCGTCGGCTACCTGCCCAACACCCGGGTCTCGCTGGTCGCCTTCCTGGCCACCGCCTCCCTCGGCGCCACCTGGTCGGCCTGCGGGCAGGACTACGGCCCCGCCGCCGCCACCGACCGCTTCGCCCAGCTGCGGCCCACCGTGCTCGTCGCCGCCGACGGCTACCGGTTCAGCGGCACCACCGTCGACCGCCGCGACGCCGCCGCCGAGCTGGCCGCCGGGCTGCCCACCCTGCGGGCGGTGGTGCACGTGGACCACGTCGGCGCCGGTGAGCCCGCCCCGCTGGCCGGGGGAGTGCGCACCCTGGCGTGGGCGCAGGCCCTGGCCACCACCGACGCCGAAGGCAACCCGCACCCGCTGGACGTCGTGGACGTCGCGTTCGACCACCCGCTGTGGGTGCTGTTCTCCTCCGGCACCACCGGCAAGCCCAAGGGCATCGTGCACAGCCACGGCGGGGTGCTGCTGGTGCACCTGGCGGCGCTGGGCCTGCAGCTCGACCTCGGGCCCGACGACACCTTCTTCTGGTACACCAACACCAACTGGATGATGTGGAACCTCACCGTCGCCGGCCTGCTGGTGGGCTCGGCGGTGGTGCTGCACGACGGCAGCCCCGTCTTCCCCAGCCCGGACACCCTCTGGCAGGTGGTGGAGCGGGAGGGCGTCACCGTGTTCGGGCTCAGCCCCGGCTACCTGCTGGCCTGCGAGAAGGCGGGCCTGGTGCCGGGCCGCCAGCACGACCTGTCGGCGCTGCGCACCATCGGCAGCACCGGCTCCACCCTGCACCTGTCGGCCTACGGCTACGTGCACGACGCGGTGTCCGAGCGGGTGCAGCTGGTGTCCACCAGCGGCGGCACCGACGTGGCCTGCGCCTTCGTCGGTGGCGCCCCCACGGTGCCGGTGCACGTGGGGGAGATCCCGGCCGCCGCGCTCGGGGTGGCGCTGGACGCCTACGGCCCGGAGGGGCAGTCGCTGCGCGGGGAGGTCGGTGAGCTGGTGGTGACCGAGCCGATGCCGTCCATGCCGGTGTTCTTCTGGGACGACGAGGACGGCTCGCGGTACCGGGCGGCGTACTTCGACACCTACCCGGGGGTGTGGCGCCACGGCGACTGGATCACCCTCACCGACCGCGGCAGCGTGGTGGTGCACGGTCGCTCGGACTCCACGCTCAACCGCAACGGGGTGCGGCTGGGCAGCGCGGACATCTACGAGGTGGTGGAGGCCTTCGAGGAGGTGGCCGAGGCACTGGTGATCGGGGCGGAGATGCCCGACGGCAGCTACTGGATGCCGATGTTCCTGGTGCTCGCCGAGGGCGCCACCCTGGACGACGACCTGCGCGCGCGCATCGTGGCCGCGCTGCGCCGGGACGCCTCGCCCCGGCACGTGCCCAGCGAGCTGATCCCGGTGGCCGCCATCCCGCACACCCGCACCGGCAAGAAGCTCGAGGTTCCGGTGAAGCGGGTGCTGCAGGGCGCCGACCCGGGGACGGCGTTGAGCCTTGGGGCAGTTGATGATCCGTCACTCATCGACCAGTTCGTGCGGCTGGGCGCCGAGCGCAGGGCCGCCACCGCCAACCCCTGATCCACCCGCCGCAGGGCGGTGACCTGCGGCTTCGTTCTGCACACCCCCGCAGACTGCCTATCCTTTGTGACTCACAACACATGTGTCACAAGGGGGCGGCTATGGGTGAAGGCGGAGCTTCCGGGGGACCGGGCGACGGCAAGGCGAACTTCGACCACATCTACGACGAGCCCGACCCGCGGGAGTACTTCCGGACCCTGGCGCGCTACGACTACGAGATCCCCCAGCAGGCCGAGCCGGTCTTCCGCCAGCTGCTCGCTGCCCGGGAGCAGGCCCCCGACGCCGACGACGTGCATCCGCCCTGGGTGCTCGACCTGTGCTGCTCCTACGGGATCAACGCCGCGCTGCTGTGCTGCGAGGTGACGCTGGCCGAGCTCTTCGCCCGCTACACCGGCGCCGAGCTCGCCGACGTGTCCACCGACGAGCTGGCCGAGGCCGACACCGCGTTCTACGCCGAGCGGCGTCGGGCGGCAGCCCCGCGGGTGGGTGGGCTGGACCTTGCCGGCAACGCGGTGGCCTACGCCCGGCGAGTGGGGCTGCTCGATGACGGCTGGTCGGAGAACCTGGAGGAGCAGCTGCCCTCGCCGGAGCTCAACGACCACCTGGGGCAGGTGAGCCTGGTGACGGCCACCGGGGGAGTCGGCTACATCACCGCCCGCACCTTCGACAGCGTCGTGCAGCCGCGACCGGACGGCCAGCTGCCGTGGGTGGCGGCCTTCGTGCTGCGCACCTACTCCTACGCCGGGGTGGCGGAGCTGCTGTCCCAGCGCGGGCTGGTCACCGAGGTGCTGGCCGGCTGTCCGTTCCCGCAGCGCCGGTTCGCCAGCGACGCTGAGCGAGAGGCCGCGCTGGGTGCCGTGGTCCGCAACGGGCACGACCCGGCGGGACAGGAGGACGGCGGGAGGTACTACGCCGACCTCTACCTGTCCCGGCCGCCGGAGGACGCCGCTCGCCGCTCGGTGGAGGAGCTGCTGGCCGACGTGGTGGCGAGCAGGGGCGGCGACACCTAGCCGAACGTGTCACCCGCCCGCGTCGGGGGAGCGGGGCGACAGACAGCCAGCGACCCCGGATCGTGAAGCTCGTGGTCCGGGGCCGCTGGGCTGTCTCGTGCGGGTGGGGCGGGTGGTCAGTCCCTCGGGTCGAGAGGCTTGCCCGACAGTGCGCGGTGGTGCTCCTCGAGCCCCTCGCGCTCCGCCGCCTCCAGCGCCGCGGCCTCGTCGGCCGGGTCGGCGTAGAGGAAGCTGCCGCGGCCGGCCTCGCCGGCCGCACCCAGGGAGTTCATCTTCTTGGGCACGGTCGCGCCCTGGTACTCCAGCGGGATGGCGTGGCCGTGGGCGTCGACGCCACCCAGGGGCTGGTGCACCTCGACGAACTCACCGTGCGGCAGACGCTTGATCATGCCGGTCTCCACGCCGTGCTCCAGGACCTTGCGGTCGTCGCGCTGCAGGCCGATGCAGTAGCGGTAGGTCAGCCAGTACACGATCGGCGGAACCAGCAGGATGGCGATGCGACCGATCCAGGTCATGGCGTTGAGCGAGATGTCGAAGTGGAACGCGATGATGTCGTTGCCGCCGGACAGGGTGAGCACCACGTAGAACGCGATGGCCATGGCACCCAGGGAGGTGCGAATCGGGGCGTCCCGCGGTCGCTGCAGCAGGTTGTGCGGCGCGTCGTCCTTGGTCAGCTTGCGCTCGATGACGGGGTAGGCGAACAGCGCGCCGATCACCGCACCGCACAGCAGGGCCACGAACACCGGCTGCGACACCGTGTAGTTGCCCAGGTACAGCTCCCAGGCGGGCAGGATGCGTGCCGCGCCGTCGGTGAAGCCCATGTACCAGTCGGGCTGCGAGCCGGCGGAGACCTGTGAGGGGTCGTAGGGCCCGAGGGTCCAGATCGGGTTGATCTGGAAGAGCCCGCTCATCAGGATCAGCACACCCATGGTGACGCCGAAGAAGCCACCGGCCTTCAGCGCGAACAGCGGCATGATCCGCACGCCCACGACGTTCTTCTCCGTGCGGCCGGCCGCGGGGAACTGGGTGTGCTTCTGGTACCAGACCAGTGCCAGGTGGGCGGCGATGAGGGCCAGCAGGATGCCCGGGATGAGCAGCACGTGGGCGATGTAGAAGCGGTCGATGATGATGGTGCCGGGGAACTCGCCGGCAAAGACCAGCCAGTGCATCCAGGTGCCGATCACCGGGAGAGACAGGATGATCGCCGAGGCGATCCGCAGGCCCGTGCCGGAGAGCAGGTCGTCGGGCAGGGAGTAGCCGGCGAAGCCCTCCACGATGCCCAGCAGCAGGAGGATCCCGCCGATCGTCCAGTTGGCCTCGCGCGGCTTGCGGTACCCGCCGGTGAAGAACACGCGGAGCAGGTGGACCACCATGGACGCCACGAACAGCAGCGCGGCCCAGTGGTGCATCTGGCGCATGAACAGCCCGCCACGCACCTCGAAGGAGATGTTCAGCGAGGTCTCGTACGCCCGGGACATCTCCACGCCACGCAGCGGCTCGTAGACACCGTCGTAGGTGACCTCGGCCATCGACGGGTCGAAGAACAGCGTCAGGTAGACGCCCGAGACCAGCAGGATGATGAAGCTGTACAGCGCCATCTCACCGAAGAGGAACGACCAGTGAGTGGGGAAGACCTTGTTGATCTGGCGCCGCATGCCGGCAGCCATGTGGTACCGGTCGTCCGACCAGGTGGCTGCGCCCTCACCGAGGGCGGCGAGCTTGCCCTTGGGGGCAGTGGTGGTTGTCATGACTTGCGCTCCCAGAAGGCCGGGCCGACCGCTTCGTTGAAGTTACCGTTCGCGACCAGGTAGCCCTCGCTGTTGACCGTGATGGGCAGCTGGGGCAGGGCGCGTGCCGCCGGGCCGAAGATCGGCTTCGCGTACTCCAGCACGTCGAACTGCGACTGGTGGCACGGGCACAGGATCAGGTTGTTCTGCTGCTCGTAGAGCGACGTCGGGCAACCGAGGTGGGTGCAGATCTTGGAGTAGGCGTAGTAGTCGCCGTAGTTGTAGGTCTCCTGGCCCTTGCGCTTGACCACCTTGGCGGCGTCCTCGGGACGCAGGCGGATGAGCATGACCGGGTTGTCGGAGCCGCGCAGTGCGTGCAGCAGCGCCTCCTCGTCACCCCGCTCGGACTCGCGGAAGGGGAACACCGTCTCCATGGAGCCGGCGTCGAGGTCGCCAGCGCGGACCAGCGAGACGTCCTCAGAGTGACCGGTGGAGCGGCGCAGGTAGATGGTCTCGCCGTCCTTGGGGGTCCAGCCCGAGGTCCACAGCGCGGCCTCGGAGCCACCCTTCCAGGGGTTCTTGACGAGCCCGCCCAGCGGCATGATCGCCATGATGCCCAGCGCGCCGGCGCCGAAGCCCAGGCTCCGCTTGATCAGGCTGCGACGGCCGATGCCGATGGTGTCCGTGGAGTCCTGCAGCAGGGCCACGGTGGTCTTCTTGTCCAGCTCGCTGGAGCCGCCCAGGTGCCGCTGCTGGATCGCGGTCTCGTCCGGGACGAACTTCTTGGCGTAAGCGATGACGCCGACACCGAGCGCGAGGATCGCGATGCCCATGGTGAGGCCGAGCATCGGGGTGTACAGGGTGTAGAGGGTGTTCTTGTCGCTGCCGGCCGGCGCGTACTCCCACGGCCAGAACAGGTACACGGCGACGAACGCCAGCGCCGCGATGCCGGACAGGGCGAACCAGCTGGCGACGGACCGCTCGGCCCGCTTCTCCGCCTTGGTGCCCTTGACGGGCCAGCGGTCACGCCGGTGGGCGAGGACGACGTCGTCCTCGGCCAGCCCCAGCGTGACCAGCTCGTCGCGGCTCATGCCGGCGAGCTCTTCGTCCGTGGGCTGCGGCTTGCCCTGGTTGTCTCCGCCACTCATGCCCGTGCTCCGATCCACATCGCGGCACCCACGAGCGCCCCGATTCCGATGACCCAGATGGCCAGTCCCTCAGAGACCGGCCCGATGCCGCCGAGGCCGTAGCCGCCCGGTGCGGGCGTCTCGGTCGACGACTTGACGTAGGCGATGATGTCGGCCTTCTCCTCGGCAGAGAGCTGCCGGTCGGAGAACTTCGGCATGTTCTGCGGGCCGGAGACCATCGCGGTGTAGATCTGCTGCTCGTTGGCCGGGTCCAGCGCGGGGGCGTACTGCCCGGAGGACAGCGCCCCGCCGCGGCCGGTGAAGTTGTGGCACGAGGCGCAGTTGAGACGGAAGAGCTCGCCGCCGCGGGCGACGTCCTCGCCGCGCAGCGACTCCTGCGCGATGCTGCCGTCGGCGTTGCGCACGACCTCCGGGCCGCCACCGTTCTCCTGGATGTAGGCGGAGAGCTGGTCGATCTGCGCGGTGTCGTACTTGGCAGGCTTGCGAGCGGCCTGCGCCTCGGAGCGGACTGCCGGCATGCGGCCGGTGGAGACCTGGAAGTACACGGCCGCCTCGCCCACGCCGATCAGGCTGGGGCCGCGGTCCTGCACACCCTGCAGGTTCGCGCCGTGGCAGGTGATGCACGCGTTGTCGTAGAGCTGCTTGCCCTCACGAGCCTGCGCCGTCTGGTCCTGGGCGACCGCCACCTGCGGGGTGGGGGTGACCACCGAGGCGATGACACCGGCACCGACGAGGGCCAGCATCAGCACCACCAGTCCGGTGGCGCGGCGACGCAGCTTGCTGCGGCTCTTGCGTTGTATTCGCGAGCTGGTCGCGGTCGGTGAGGAGCTCATCGGGATCCCTTGTGATCGGGGACGGCTGGGGTCGCGGTCATCGGGCAGGACACGAGCGGTGCGGTGCGGAGAGCGGCCACGGGCTCAGCGCACGATGTAGATCGTGGCGAACAGGCCGATCCACACGATGTCGACGAAGTGCCAGTAGTAGGACACGACGATGGCCGCGGTGGCCTGAGCTGGCGTGAACTTGCTCATCCGGGTGCGCATCATCAGGAACACGAAGGCGACCAGTCCGCCGATCACGTGCAGGCCGTGGAAGCCGGTGGTGAGGTAGAAGACCGAGCCGTAGGAGCTGCTGGAGATCGACGTGCCGTGGTGCACCAGGTTCTTGAACTCGTTGGCCTGGCCCAGCACGAAGATGAGGCCCAGCACCAGCGTCACCATGTACCAGCGGCGCAGGCCGAACACGTCACCGCGCTCGGCGGCGAACACGCCCATCTGGCAGGTGAAGGAGGAAGCCACCAGGATGACCGTGAACACCAGGGCGTACGGAAGCTCTAGCTCCGTAGGCTCCGGCGGCCAACCCATGGCCGGGTCTGCCTGCGCACGTGCTGTGAAGTACATGGCAAACAGGCCGGCAAAGAACATCAGTTCGCTGGACAGCCAGACCACCGTGCCGACGCTGACCATGTTGGGTCGGTTCAGCGAGTGCACGCGTTGGGTGATGGCGGTCCCGGAGGTCCCTACTGAGCTCGTCACGAGCAGCAGTATGCCGCCTCAGCGCGGCCGCGGCGTCATGGGGTCGGGTGGTGTCGCGACTCAGGCGTGTGGCCTGTCCCGCTCGCCCTGCACACGGGCGGCAGGGCAGGGTGGACGGCATGGGTGCCTCAGTGGGTGGACGGGTGCGTCGGTGGGCCGCGGCGGTGGGCCTTGGCCGGGGCGCCACGCAGCGCCAGGAGCTTGATCCGGACCGAGCCGACCTGCTGGTGGTGGCGCGCGGCTTCGACGAGGTGCAGGCCTGCTCCACGGCTCTGGCGGAGTCGCCGCAGTGGCGAGAAGAGGAGCCCGCCGTGCTGCGCCACCACCTGCGGGTGCCCGCCGCGGCGGTGGCCGAGGCGGTGTCGATCGCCGCGCAGGACGGCTACGCGCCCGCAGCTGAGGTGACCGGTGAGCCGGACGTGCTGGTGCTGCAGCGGGTGCAGCTGCTGGACGCCCTGCACTGCTCGCAGGAGCGCTCCCGGATGGTCGGGCTGGCCCAGCGCCTCGGCGGCGACGTGCTGGGCTGGGACGCGCTGCAAGCGCCCGCACAACCGTTGGGCGCCGTCGGCCGATAACATGCCTGGCACCCGTCCACCAGGAGGATTTGTGCCGATGAGCAGCCACGCGGACGCCCCCAGCCGCACCGTCCTGGTGTTCAGCCACCGCCCCCCGGTGCGCGAGGCGATCATCAGCGCGGTGGGCCGTCGTCCCGCCGCTGACCTGGGCCGGATCAGCTACGTCGAGGCGGGCACCATCGCCGAGGTCCTCCAGCACCTGGATGCGGGCACGGTGGACCTGGCGGTGCTCGACGGCGAGGCACAGCCCACCGGGGGCATCGGCCTGTGCCGCCAGCTCAAGCACGAGATCACCCACTGCCCGCCGGTGGTGGTGGCCGTGCGCCGTCAGGACGACCGCTGGCTGGCCACCTGGTCGCAGGCCGACGCCGTGCTGGTGCACCCGCTGGACCCGCTGACCGCAGCCGAGACCGTGGCCGAGGTGCTGCGCAGCTCCGGGCTGGCGGTCGTGCGCGGATGACCAACATCACCTGGCCGAGCCTGCTCGGTCGTGTCGTGGACGGCTGCGACCTGACGCCCGCCGACACCGCCTGGGCGATGGACGAGATCATGACCGGCGCCGCCACTCCCGCGCAGATCGCCGCCCTCGGGGTGGCCATGCGGGCCAAGGGAGAGACCGGGGCCGAGGTGTCCGGCATGGCCGACTCGATGCTGCGCCACGCCAAGCTGGTGGAGGTGGACCGCGACGCGGTGGACGTCGTGGGCACTGGTGGTGACCGCTCCAACACGGTGAACATCTCCACCATGGCCGCGCTGGTGGTGGCCGGCGCTGGCGTGGCGGTGGTCAAGCACGGCAACCGCGCCGCGTCGTCCAAGAGCGGCACCGCCGACGTCCTGGAGGCGCTCGGGGTGGCCATCGGGCTGGGGCCCACCGGCGTGAGCGCCACGGTCAAGGAGCTGGGCATCGGCTTCTGCTTCGCGCCGGTCTACCACCCGGCGCTGCGCCACGCCGCCGGCCCGCGCCGCGAGATCGGCATCCCCACCGCGTTCAACGTGCTGGGCCCCCTGACCAACCCGGGCCGGCCCCGGGCCGGGCTGATCGGCTGCGCTTACGAGCACATGACCGGGCCGCTGGCCGACGTCTTCGCCAAGCGGGGCTCCTCGGTGCTGGTGGCCCGCGGCGACGACGGGCTGGACGAGCTGACCACCACCACCACGTCCACGGTGTGGGTGGTGCACGAGGGCTCGGTGACCAAGGAGGCGTTCGACCCCCACGACCTCGGACTGGCGCGGGTGCCGGTGGAGGCGCTGCGCGGCGGCGACGCCGCCGAGAACGCCGCGGTAGCCCGCGCGGTGCTGAAGGGCGAGACCGGCCCCGTGCGGGACGCGGTGCTGCTCAACGCCGCCGGTGCGCTGGCGGCGCACGCCGGGGTGCCGGTGGGTGGGCTGACCGAGGCAGTGGCAGCCCAGCTTCCGCGGGCGGCGGAGTCGATCGACAGCGGTGCCGCGGCGACCCTGCTGCGCCGGTGGGCGGTGCTGTCCACCCAGCTGGCCGGCTGAGGGCGGGCCAGCGGCTAGCTCGCGCCGATCTCGAAGCCGGAGTCGGCGTCCAGGCTGGAGTAGGACCGGAAGGCGATGTGGGTGCCCGTGCGCTGCACGCCCGGCACCTTGCTGATGTGCTCGGTGACGATCTCGGCGATCTGCTCGTGCTCCCGCACCCGCAGCAGCGCGATGAGGTCCACGTCGCCGGCGCACGAGTAGACCTCGGTGACGCCGGGGATGTCGGCGATCTGCTGGGCCACCTCCGGGATGCGGTCAGCTGCGGTGTGCACGAGAACGATGGCTGTGAGCACAGATCCTCCTGGGTAGGGCCGTGCCCGGAGTTTAGGGGCCGGTGCCCCGCTCACCAGTGCTGGGCCTGCAGCGGCTCCCGCGCCGCGGTCCGGGCCCGCACCGCCCACTCCGTCCAGCGTCCGGCACCCCAGGCGGGCTCGGCGTAGGGAGTGCTGGCGCGCACCAGGCGCACCCCGGGCTGCTCCAGCCACCGGGCCACCAGCCCCACCTCCTCGGCGGGGGCGCCGCGCAGCGGTCCGGGTCCGGGCAGCACCGTCTCGGCCGAGGCCACCAGGACGTCCACCACCGGTACCGGGTGCACTCCGCGCGGGGCGGTGCCCGCCGAGGCCAGCCGTCCGCAGCGCACCACCACCAGCTCCCAGCCGCCGCTGCCGTCCGGCCGCGCGGCCACCAGCTCGTCCACCGCGGCCAGGGCGGCCAGCCGCTGGGCCCGCCGGGTGGCGGCGATGAGCGCGGCGGCCTCGTCGCGGCGCTGGGCCGCGGACTCGAACCGGCACTGCGTGGACAGCTCCTCCACCCCGGCCACCAGCGTGAGCAGCACCCGGGTGTCGCGACCGGCCACCGCCTCGGCGACCAGCCGCGGCCCGCGGGCGTAGTCGGTGGCCGACTGCAGCCCCGCGCAGGGCGCCGCGCAGCGGTTCATCTCGTGCAGCGCGCACGGGGTGGCGCTGGGGGAGCGCAGCGGGATGCGCTGCGAGCAGGGCCGCACCGCGCTGGCGTCGGCCAGCACCTGGGCGGCCTCCACCGCGGCCGAGCGGCGGGAGAACGGCCCCAGGGCCCCGTCCCGCGGGGTGCGCACCACCGACAGCCGCGGGAAGGCCTCGTCGGTGAGCGTCACCCACCACGCCTTGTGCGGGAACTTGGAGCGCCGGTTGTAGGGCGGGGCGTGGTGGGCCAGCAGCCGCAGCTCGCGCACCCCGGCCTCCAGCGCGTGCGCGCAGCTCACCGAGTCCACCCGGGTGGCCAGCGCCACCATCTCCTTGATCCGGGTGCGGGTCTCCGAGCCGGTGAAGTAGCTGCGCACCCGGCGCCGCAGGTCGGTGGCGGTGCCCACGTAGAGCACCTCCTCGCCCGGCCCGCGGAAGAGGTAGACGCCCGGCTCGCTGGGCAGGTGCTCGGCCAGGCTGCGCTTGCGCCGCTGGGTCGGGGTGACCGCGGGCAGGAAGGTGACCAGCTCCTCGTAGCTGTGCACCCCCAGGTTGCCCACCCGCTCGAACAACCGGTGCATCACCTCCACGGTGGCACGGGCGTCGTCGAGGGCGCGGTGGGTGGGCAGCGTCTCGGTGCCGAACAGCGCCGACAGCGCGGACAGCCGCACCGAGGGTGCCTCGTCGCGGGTGAGCACCCGGCGGGCCAGCTTCACCGTGCACAGCACCCGCGGGGCGGGCCAGGGCAGCCCCAGCCGCTCGCAGGCCGCCTTGAGGAAGCCCGTGTCGAAGGGGGCGTTGTGGGCCACCAGCACCGCGCCGGCGGCGAACTCCAGGAACGCGGGCAGCACGGCGGCGATGGTCGGGGCGTCGTGCACCATCGCCGAGGTGATGCCGGTGATCTGGCTGATCTGCGGGGGGATGCCGCGCTCGGGGTCGACCAGGGTGGCCAGCTCGCCGACCACCTCACCGCCGCGCACCTTCACCGCGCCGATCTCGGTGATCGCGTCCACGCCGGCCTTGCCGCCGGTGGTCTCCAGGTCCACCACCACGAAGGTGACCTCGCTCAGCGGGGTGCCCAGCTCGTCGAACGTCAGCTGCCGCTGGTTCGGCTGCACCAGCTGTGGAGAGCTCATGGGCGCGCACGCTAGGTCAGGCGACCGACACTTCCTGTGCCGTCGCCGCGACCTGCGGCGTTGCCCGGTGAATAGCATTGAGCGGTGACCGAAACCCTGCGCGACGCCGGGCCGGAGGAGCTGCCCGCCGCGGTGCTCGACCGGCTGGCCGACCTGGTCGACGCGGCGCTGCCCGCCATGCGCCCCGCCGACGTGCCCGCCGAGCTGCGACCGCTGCTGCGGTTCACCCCCGCCAAGCGCCGACGCCTGGGCTCGCGGCAGATGGTCGCGGCGGTGCGGACCCAGCCCCGCTTCCGGGCGGCGGTGGTGGAGCAGCTGCGGGGCAGCACGGTCCACCAGCTGGACACCGCCTCCGCCGACCGGGTGGCCGCCGCCGCCAGCAGCCTGCTGCTGGGTGAGCCGGTGGCGGCCGAGCTGGTGGCGGAGGCGGGCGAGATCGACGAGCTGCGGGCGCTGCGGGCGGAGGTGGCGGTGCTGCGCGGGCGGCTGCTGAAGGCGGAGCGCACCCACGAGCGCCTGGCGGCCGAGCTGGCCCAGGCACGGGAGGCGACTGCCGCCGCCCCCGCCCCCGCGCTGGAGGAGGAGGTGACCCGGCTGCGCGCGCGGCTGCGCCAGCAGGGCCAGCGCCTGCGGGAGGCACTGGACGCCGCCGCGGTCGCCTCGACCACCCAGCAGGGCCGCGCCCAGGACGTGGCGGCCGAGCTGGAGCAGGTGCGCGCGGACTGGGCCCGCGACCAGGCGCGGCTGGCGGCCGAGCAGGCCAGGGCCGAGCGGGCCGAGCGCGAGCGCGACCAGGCCCGGCTGGCGGCGGGGGAGGCCCGCAACGCCGACGACGTGCGGCTGCGGCTGCTGCTGGACACCCTCACCGGGGTGGGCAAGGGCCTGCGCTCCGAGCTGGGCATCTACCCGCAGACCACCGCCCGCGGCGTGCTGCCGGCCGACCAGGTGGCCGCCGCCCTCGCTCGGCCGCGCACCCCCGGCCGGGTGCTGCCCGACGAGCGCGCGCTGGACCGGGCGCTGCGGCTGCCGGAGGTGCACCTGCTGGTGGACGGCTACAACGTGAGCAAGACCGGGTACCCGCAGCTGACGCTGATCGCCCAGCGCGACCGGCTGGTGCGCTCGCTGGCGCTGCTGGCCGCCCAGACCCGGGCGGAGGTCACCGTGGTGTTCGACGGCGCGGCGGTGGTCTCCGGCGGCGGACACGTGTGGGCGCGCGGGGTGCGGGTGGTCTTCAGCGCCGACGGCGTGATCGCCGACGACGTCATCCGCGAGCTCACCGCCGCCGAGCCGGAGGGCCGGCCGGTGGTGGTGGCCAGCTCCGACCGGGAGGTGGCCGAGTCGGTGCGGGCGATGGGCGCGCACAGCGTCGCCTCGGACGTGCTCCTGGAGCGGCTGGCCCGCTGAGCACGGGTTCTTGTCGGTGCCCGCCCCTAGCGTCCGCGCCGAGGCCGGTCAGGAGCCACCCGACCGCTCGGCGAGATGGAGCAGGACCATGGTGATCGACTGCGACACGTGTGCGGTGCGCGACCTCGCGTGCGGAGACTGCGTGATCTCCGTGCTGCTGGGCCACCCCGGGCTCCCCGCGCCGGCCACGGCCACCACCGGGCTGCCCGCTCGCAGCGCGGTGGAGATCGGGGCCGAGGAGCAGCGGGCCATGGAGGTGCTGGCCGAGGCCGGCATGGTGCCCCGCCTGCGGCTGGTGCCCCAGGATCCGCCGCCGGCGCCGGACCGCCGCGCGGGCTGAGCCGCCTCGTGGGGCAGCGGCGGCTCGCCCTGTCCCCCTAGGGTGGTCGGCATGGCAGACACCGAGCACGAGCCCCTCGAGCCCACTGAGCCTTCCGAGTCCACGGAGCCCGTGGTGGAGGTGACGGAGCCCGCACCCACCGAGCCGACCGCACCCACCGAGCCCGCCGCGCCGGAAGCCCCGGTGCAGCCCGCCGGGGACCGGGAGCTCGATGTCGTCCTGTTCGGAGCCACCGGCTTCGTCGGCAAGCTCGTGGCCCGCTACCTGGCCGAGCACGCCCCGGCGGACCTGCGCGTGGGCCTGGCCGGTCGCTCCCTGCAGCGGCTGGAGTCGGCTCGCGCGGGGCTGGGCCCGGCCGCGCAGAGCTGGCCGCTGGTGGTGGCCGACGCGGCCGACGCCGACGCGGTGGGCCGGGTGGCCCAGGCCGCCCGGGTGGTCGCCACCACGGTGGGGCCCTACGCCAAGTACGGCCTGCCCCTGGTGCGCGCCTGCGCCGCCGCGGGCACCGACTACGTCGACCTCACCGGCGAGGTGCTCTTCGTCCGCGACAGCATGGCCGCCGCCCACGACGTGGCGGCGCGCACCGGTGCCCGCATCGTGCACTCCTGCGGCTTCGACTCCATCCCCTCCGACCTCGGGGTGCTCAGCCTGCACGAGCAGGTCCGCGCGGACGGCGCCGGCGAGCTCACCGACACCACGCTGGTGGTGAAGGCGGCCCGCGGCGGGTTCAGCGGCGGCACCATCGACTCGCTGCGCAACCAGGTGGACGTGGTGCGCACCGACCCGTCCCTGGCCGAGCACGTGGCCGACCCCTACGCGATGAGCCCCGACCGCGCCGCCGAGCCGCAGCTGGGCGAGGAGGCCGACCAGGCCTTCGTGCGCCGCGACCCCGAGGTGGGCGGCTGGACGGCCCCGTTCGTCATGGCGCAGTACAACACCCGGATCGTGCGGCGCAGCAACGCGCTGCAGGGCTGGGCCTACGGCCGCACGCTCCGCTACCGCGAGGTGATCGGCTGCGGCGACTCGGTGGTCTCACCCGGTGCTGCGCTGGCCATCGCCGGCGGCACCTGGGGTGCTGCGGCCGGGCTCATGTTCGGCCCCGCCCGCTGGGTGCTCGACCGGGTGCTGCCCAGCCCCGGCAGCGGCCCGTCCGAGCGAGCGCAGCGCAACGGCTACTTCCGGATGGAGGTGCACACCCGCACCACCACCGGTCGACGCTACGTGTGCACCGTCGCCGCGCAGGGTGATCCCGGTTACGCCGCGACCGCGATGATGATGGGGGAGAGCGCGCTGTGCCTGGCCCTGGACCGCGCGCAGCTGCCTGCAGCGGCGGGCGTGCTCACCCCGGCCAGCGCCATGGGGACCGCCCTGCTCGACAGGTTGCGCCGCGCCGGCATGACCTTCGACGTGGCGAGCCGTTGAGCGACGCCACCCACGTCTCGAAACGGTCACAGTAGACACGGGGGATGTCCATTCCGTAACCTGGCCGAGACCTTCCAGGGGTTAGCGGTCTCAAGAGGATTGCACTGGGGGTCACCGCCGAGTCGACCCGTCGGGGAGTCGAGCCGGGAACCCAGTTCTCCGGGGTGAATCAGCTCGCCGCCGTCACGGGCGACCGCGCTGTAGGGCTGTTTGTGTCCAGTCCGAACCCGTCAGCTAACTCGGTAGGCGGTTAACGGATACAAGGAGACTTCGCCCTGTGGCGTCCCTAGCTCGAGCTCGTACGGCCCGCACACGCACTGTTCGTGGCGTCCTCGCCGCCGGAATGGCCGCGGTGGCCATCGCCACGATGTCGGCCACCCCGGCCAGCGCCGACCCGGTGCTCCCCGACAACGCGACCCAGGCTGAGCAGGAGCTCGCCCGGCTGGGCCACGACGCCGAGGTGGTCAACGAGCAGCTCCTGGGCGCGCAGGTCGACCTGGACGCCAAGCAATCGCAGCGGGTCGACGCCGAGACCCGGCTGGGTTCCGCGCAGGAGAGCCTCCGGGTGGCGCAGTCGGAGCAGGAGCAGTTCCGCGGCACCGTGGACGCCCTCACCTCCGCCTCCTACCAGGGCGCACGCCTGAACAAGCTGTCCGCGCTGATGATCAGCGAGTCGCCGCAGGACCTGCTCGACCAGATGTCGGGCCTGGACGTGCTGGCCGCGGACACCAACGACCGGGTGCAGAAGTTCTCCGCCGCCTCCGCCCAGGCCGCCACCGCCGCCACCGACGCGCGCTCGGCCACTGCCGCCGCCAAGGCCGCCGCCGACGCCGCCGCCCTGGTGCAGGCGGACCTGCGCAAGAAGCAGGACGAGCTGAGCACCCGCGCCACCGCGGTCCGCGCCAAGCTGGCCTCGCTCACCGAGGCCGAGCGGGTGCGCTACGCCGGTGCCATCGTCCCGGCGGGCTTCGTCTCCCCGGTTCCCACCACCCCCGTCACGCCGCCCGCGGAGGCTGCCAGCCAGCCCGCGGCTCCCGCTGCGGCCGTTCGTGGCGGGGCCGTCGCCCCGGCCGCTCCCGCGGTCGCCAGCACCCGGTCCGCCGGTTCGGGTCGCGGCGCCACCGCCCTGCAGGCGGCGATGAGCAAGCTCGGCTCGCCCTACGTATACGGCGCCACCGGCCCCGGCTCCTTCGACTGCTCCGGGCTGACCCAGTGGGCCTTCCGCCAGGCCGGCACCGCCATCCCGCGCACCGCCGCAGCACAGGCCGGCGGCGGCACCCCGGTCTCCCGCGACCAGCTGCAGCCCGGCGACCTGGTGTTCTTCTACAGCCCGGTCTCGCACGTGGGCATCTACGCCGGCGGCGGCAACATGGTGCACGCCCCCACCGAGGGCCAGCCCGTCAAGGTCGCGCCGATGGGCAACATGCCCTACACCGGTGCTCGCCGCTACTGATCACTCCGCTGCACTGATCCGCGCGGGCCACCGGAACGGACACCCCGCCACGACGACGGGGTGTCCTAGGCTGGACCGATGAGCAGTCGTGCGCTGCCGCGCGTCCTGCTGGCGGCGCTCGTGCTCGTCCTGGTGATCACCGCGGCCGTGGTGGCGCTGCGGTCGGACACCCCAACGTCGCGGGACGCGGGAGTGTCCGGGCCCAGCACCACCGGTGCCCCACCGCTGACCGCCACCGCCTCGCAGAACGCAGTGCCGCCCGCGGCGAGCCAGGCCGCGCGCAAGAAGGCGGTGCAACAGCTGCTCGACCAGTGGGCCGTCGCCGTGCGCAGCAACGACTCCGCGCTGCTGGCCACCCTGTTCGACACGGGTGCCGACGTCGGCTTCCCTGCCGCCGAGGCCCGCAGGGCCGCCAACCTCGCCCAGGTGCCGCTGGCCGACTGGGGCTACGACATCACCGAGGAGGCGGTGCCCACCGTCGACCCCGCGGTGACCGCGCGGCTGGGCGCCGACGAGGTCTGGTCGCCACCGGTGGTGCTGCGCTACGCCATCGCCGGGGCGGACGCCGCCAGCACCACCCGCCCGGTGGGCGTGGTGCTGGCCCGCCGCGGACAGGTGTGGCGGCTGGTCAGCGACACCGCCGCCGACCGCTACGGCCGCAGCACCTGGCGCGGGCTGTGGGACTTCGGCCCGGTGATCGCCCGGGTGGTGCCCCAGGGAGTGGTGCTCGGCCACCCCAGCCGCGCCGCCGACCTCGACCTGCTGGCCAAGGAGCTCGGCCCGGCGGTCGCCGCGGTCACCGACTTCTGGGGGCCGGGCTGGCAGCAGCGCGCCGCGGTCTTCCTGCCAGACCACCAGGACGAGCTGCGCGCGCTGGTGGGCCCGGACTTCGCCGAGGGGGAGATTGCCGCAGTCTCCATCGCGGACAACATCGACCGCTCCGCGGGCACCGTCCGTGGCCAGCGAGTGGTGTTCAACCCGGCCACGCTGAGCCGGCTCACCCCGCTGTCGCGCCGGGTGGTGCTGCGCCACGAGCTCACCCACGTGGCCGCGCGGGCCGCCACCAGCGCCCAGGCCCCGGTGTGGCTGGCCGAAGGCTTCGCCGACTACGTCGGCTACCGGGCCAGCGGGGTCTCGCTGTCCGACGGCGCACCCGCCGTGGCCGCGGTGGTGCGCTCGGCGGGCCCACCGGACAGCCTGCCCGTGGACACCCAGTTCGCCACCACCACCAGCGGCGCCAAGGTGGAGCTGGCCTACCAGCTGTCGTGGTCGTTCGCGGTGTTCCTGGCCGCCACCCGGGGCGAGGACGCGCTGCGCGGGGTGTACCTCGCCGTCGCTGCACTACCCGCTCCCTCCACCGCGGAGATCGACGCCGCGGTGCAGCCGGTGCTCGGCGTCTCGCTCGGCGCCCTGCTGGTCGAGTGGGGCCGCTGGCTGCAGCAGGCGCTGGACTAGCCTGCTCAGGATGCGCCGGACACTCGTGGTGACCAACGACTTTCCCCCACGACCGGGCGGCATCCAGTCCTACCTGCACACCTTCGCCCAGCACCTGCCCGCCGACGAGCTGGTGGTCTACGCCCCGTCCTGGCGGGGCGACTCGCACGTGCGCTTCGACGCCGCGCAGCCCTTCGAGGTGGTGCGCCACCCCAGGACGCTGATGCTGCCCACCCCCGACGTGCTGGCTCGGGCTCGCCGGCTGCTGGTGGACCGGCAGTGCTCGGCGGTGTGGTTCGGCGCGGCGGCCCCGCTGGCGCTGCTCGGCCCGGCGCTGCGCTCGGCCGGCGCCGAGCGGGTGCTGGCCAGCACGCACGGCCACGAGGTGGGCTGGTCGATGCTGCCCGCTGCCCGCAGCGCCCTGCGCCGCATCGGCGACAGCGCCGACGTCGTCACCTACGTCAGCCGCTACACCCGCGGGCGCTTCGCCTCGGCGTTCGGTCCCCGCGCCGCGCTGGAGCACCTGCCCTCCGGCGTGGACACCACCGTGTTCCAGCCCGACCCGGCCGCGCGCGCCGAGCTGCGCGCCCGCTACGGGCTGGGGGAGCGCCCGGTGGTGGTGTGCGTGTCCCGGATGGTGCCGCGCAAGGGGCAGGACATGCTGATCCGCGCGCTGCCCCAGATCCAGCGGCAGGTGCCCGGTGCCGCCCTGGTGCTGGTGGGCGGCGGGCCCTACTCCGACACCCTGCACAAGCTGGCCGCCGCCACCGGGGTGGCCCAGGACGTGGTGTTCACCGGGGGAGTGCCCGCCGACGAGCTGGCCGCCCACCACACCTTCGGCGACGTCTTCGCCATGCCCTGCCGCACCCGCGGCGCGGGGCTGGACGTGGAGGGGCTGGGCATCGTGTACCTGGAGGCCTCCGCCTCGGGGCTGCCGGTGGTGGCCGGACGCTCCGGCGGCGCCCCGGAGACGGTGCTGGACGGACAGACCGGGCGGGTGGTGGACGGGCGCGACGTGGACGAGCTGGCCCGCGCCGTCGGCGGACTGCTGGCCGACCCCGACCTCGCCGCGCGGATGGGGGCGGCCGGGCGCACCTGGGCGGCGGAGCACTGGCGCTGGGACCGGCTGTCCCAGCGGCTGCGCACCCTCATCGACGGCTGAGCCCACCGCGCCAGGGCAACAGCGGCCCCGGGACAGGCACAGCACAGCGCCCCCGCGACGTCGGTCGCGGGGGCGCTGTGCTGGCGGCGGGGCGGCCTGGGCTGTCGGCCAGACCGCGGCGAGCTACGTGGTGTAGATGCTCTCGATGTCGGTGGCGAAGGACTTGGCCACCACGTTGCGCTTGAGCTTGAGCGTGGGGGTCAGCTCACCGGTGTCCTCGGTGAAGTCCACCGGCAGGATGCGGAACTTCTTGATGGCCTCGGCGTGGGAGACCGCCTTGTTGGCGTTGGTCACCGCGCCCTCGATGTCGGCCAGCAGCTGCACGTCCTCCACCAGGCTGGCGACGTCGGTGTCCGCGGGCTTGCCGTGGGCCTTGAGCCAGTCGGGGAACGCCTCGGGGTCGATGGTGATGAGCGCACCGATGAACGGCTTCTGGTCGCCGACCACCATGCACTGGCTGATCAGCGGGTGCTGGCGGAGCTTGTCCTCCAGCACGGCGGGTGCCACGTTCTTGCCGCCGGCGGTGACGATCAGCTCCTTCTTGCGGCCGGTGATCGTCAGGTAGCCGTCGGAGTCCAGCGAGCCGAGGTCGCCGGTGCGGAACCAGCCGTCGACGAAGGTGTCCTTGGTGGCCTGCTCGTTGTGCCAGTAGCCGGAGAACACCACGTCCCCGGTCGCCAGGATCTCCTCGTCCTCGGCCACCCGCACCGCGCAGCCGGGGATGGGGCGCCCGACGGTGCCCATCTTCTGGGCGCCCGGGCCGTTGGCGGTGAGGGCCGCGGTGGTCTCGGTGAGCCCGTAGCCCTCGTACACCGGCACGCCCACACCGCTGAAGAAGTGGCCCAGCCGGGCACCCAGCGGTGCGCCACCGACGATGGCGGCGTTGCAGCGCCCGCCGAGGGCGGCCTTGAGCTTGGCGTAGACCAGCTTGTCGAACACGGCGTGGCGGACCGTGAGGGCCAGGCTCGGGCCCCCGGTGTACTGGGCCTCGCTGTAGGCCACCGCGGTGGCGTCGGCGGCCTCGAAGATCTTGCCCTTGAGGCTGCCGCCGGAGTGCGCCTTCTGGCGGGCGGTGTTGTAGACCTTCTCGAACACGCGCGGCACCGAGAGGACGAAGTCGGGCTTGAACACGCCGAGGTCGTTGACCAGGTTCTTCACGTCGGCGGTGTGGCCGAGCACCACGCGCTTCTCGAAGCTGGCCACGGCGATGACCCGGGCGAAGACGTGAGCCAGTGGCAGGAACAGCAGGGTGCGCTGGCCGGGGTGCATCAGCTTGGCGAACACCGAGGTGGCCGAGTCGGACTCCGCGAGCAGGTTGCGGTGGGTGAGGATGCAGCCCTTGGGGCGGCCGGTGGTGCCGGAGGTGTAGATGAGGGTGGCCATGTCGTCGGCGACCACCTCCCGGCGGCGCGCGTGCAGCTCGTCGTCGGTGATGCCGGCGCCGGCCTGGGTGAGGGCCTCCACGGCGGCCGAGCCGGAGCCCTCCAGGACGTGGGCCTCGGTGCCCTCGATCTGCCAGGTGTGCGCGAGGTCGGGGCACTCGGCCTCGATGGTGTTGAGCATCGCGCGGTGCTTGGCGTTCTCGCAGACGATGCCCACGGCGGCGGAGTCGCTGAGGATCCACTGCACCTGGTCGGCGGAGGAGGTCTCGTAGATCGGCACCGTCACCGCGCCGGCGGTCCAGATGGCGAAGTCGATGAGTTCCCACTCGTAGCGGGTGGCCGAGAGCAGTCCCACCCGGTCGCCCTTCTGCACGCCCGAGGCCATCAGTCCCTTGGCCACCGCGGTCACCTGCACCGCGAACTCCGCTGCCGTGACGTCGGTCCACTCGCCACCGACCCGGCGCTGGAACATCACCGTGTCTGGATAGCTCTCAGCGTGGGAGAACACCATCGCGGCCACGCTGGCGCTGTCGTCGACGGAGTAGTTGGAAGGGACGCTGTACTCACGCACGAAGTGCCTCCGGTCAGGTGTGGAGCTGGGCTGCTCAGTCAGGCAAGTGCCTGTTACCTCTGGTCAACCTATCGTGTGGTCAACCTATCGTGTGCGTCTGGCGACTGGCTGGTTCTTGCGCCGGTGTGTGACGCTGTGTGCGTGAGTGCCCTCGACGTGGTGGACGAGACGTTCCTGGCCGTAGCCCCTGCTCAGGTGGCTGCGGCGCTGGCTCCGCGGCAGCGCTGGCGACGCTGGTGGCCCGAGCTGTCGCTGCACCTGCACGACGACCGCGGCCCGGCCGGGCTGCGCTGGCGGGTCAGCGGTGCCGTCGAGGGCAGCATGGAGGTGTGGCTGGAGCCGGTGCTGGACGGCACCGTGCTGCACTACTTCCTGCGGGCGGAGGTGCCCGACGCCGCGCCGGAGGAGATCTTCGCGGCCGCGCAGGCGCGCCGGCGGCGGGCCAAGGCACTGGCCTTCGAGCTCAAGGCCGAGCTGGAGGCGGGGCGAGCAGCAGGTGAGGCGCCCGCGGGCAGCGCCGGCCCGGCCCAGCCGAGCGGTCCCACGCTCGTGGTGAAGCGGTAGCCTCAGCGCCGTGGCCGACAAGACAACTCAGTCCATCGTCATCGACGCGCCACCGGCGCAGGTCATGGCCGTGATCGCCGACTTCGAGGCCTACCCCGAGTGGGCCCAGGCGGTGAAGGTCGTGGAGGTGCTCGAGCGTGGCGACGACGGCCGCGGCTCGCACGTCCGCTTCGAGCTGGACGCCGGCATGGTCAAGGACACCTACGAGCTGACCTACACCTGGGCGCCGGACGGCTGCGCGGTGAGCTGGAAGCTGGTCAAGGGCCAGATGCAGAAGGCGCAGGAGGGGTCCTACACCCTGCGCCCGCGCGGCGAGAGCACCGAGGTGACCTACTCGCTGGCGGTGGACCTCGCCATCCCGATGATCGGCATGTTCAAGCGCAAGGCGGAGAAGGTCATCACCGACACCGCTCTCAAGGAGCTCAAGAAGCGCGTAGAGGGCTGAACCGGCACCGGCCGGTAGGGTCGGGGCTTCTGCTGGGACCTGCGCCGGGTGCCACGTCGCCGGTTGGGGGGAGTCACGTGCGGATACTGCTGTTCACCGGCAAGGGCGGCGTGGGCAAGACGACCCTGGCCGCGGCGAGCGCGGTTCGCCTGGCTGAGTCCGGGCTGAAGGTCCTCGTCGTCTCCAGCGATCCCGCGCACTCCCTGGCCGATGCGCTGGACGTGCCCCTGGGCTCCCAGCCCACCGAGGTGGACGGCGCCCTGGCCGGCATGCAGCTGGACGCGCACGCGCTGCTCGACCAGCAGTGGGTGACGCTGCGCGCCGAGCTGGGTGCCCTGGTGGGCGCGGCGCTGCCCGCCGACACCGGCATGGCGGGCCTGGAGCCGGAGGAGCTGAGCGTGCTGCCCGGCGTGGAGGAGCTGCTCGCGCTGGCCGAGGTGCGCCGCCAGGCCGACAGCGGGAGGTGGGACGTGGTGGTGCTCGACTGCGGGCCCACCGCCGAGACGCTGCGGATGCTGGCCCTGCCCGAGGCGGTGAGCGGCTACCTGGAGCGGGTGTGGCCCCGCCACCGCCGGCTCACCTACGGCGCGTTCGGTGGTCGCGGTGGCGCGCGCGTGGCCCGGCTGGTGGACGCGGTGGAGCGCCTGGAGGAGTCCACCCGCGCGGTGCGCGCCCTGCTGGCCGACCCCGAGCGCACCACCGTCCGGCTGGTGCTCACGCCCGAGCGCGTGGTGCTGGCCGAGACCCGGCGCACCGTGACGTCGCTGGCGCTGCACGGCCTGCGGGTGGACCGCGTGCTGGCCAACCAGGTGCTGCCCGCACCGACGGCCGCTGCCGGCGCCGACGTCGCCGCCGATCCCGCCCTGCAGTGGCTGCGCACCCGCTGCGCCGAGCAGGCGGCGGTGCTCGCGGCGCTGGACGCCGAGCTGCCCGACGCCGGCGTGCAGGCGGTGCCCTGCCAGGCCCGCGAGCCGGTGGGCCTGCCGCAGCTGGCCGAGCTGGCGGCCGAGGTCTACCGCGACACCGACGTGCTCGCCTCCGCGGGTGCCACCGTGGCGGCGCCGCAGGTGCTCCGGGAGTCCGGCTCCGGGCTGGACTCGGTGTACCGCTGGGAGCTGCCGCTCCCACTGGTGCAGGCCTCCTCGGTGCAGCTCGGGCGCATCGACGACGACCTGCTGGTGACCGTGGCCGGGCAGCGCCGCCGGATGCCGCTGCCCCCGGTGCTGCGCCGCTGCGTGGCCGTGGCCGCCGACCTGACTCCCACCGGGCTGCTGGTCCGGTTCCGCCCCGACCCAGAGACGTGGATGCAGTGACCCCTCGAGTGAGCCCGCCCCACCTGGACGCCGAGGAGACCCTCGCCGAGCTGCGCGCCCTGCTGGAGGCGCTGCTGGACCGCCTCGACCCCTGGCTGCGCGCGCAGACCGCCGAAGCAGCAGAGTCGGATGCCCCCGACTGCGGGTGGTGCCCGCTGTGCGCGGCAGCCGCTGCGCTGCGGGGGGAGCGCCCCGACCTGCTGCGCCGGTTGTCCGAGCAGGGCCTGGCCTGGCTCAGCACTGTGCGGTTGCTGGTGGAGGAGCACGAGCACGCCGGCGAACCCGCCCCGGCGAGCGAGGCGCCCGACCCGGGGGTGACGGCCGACACCCGTCCGCGGGTGCAGCAGATCCCGGTGGTCGACAGCGGCCGGTGGCGCTGACCGTGGGTGGCGCTGGAGTGGGGGAGTCGGGCCTGCTCACCGTGGGGATCGACGTGGGCGGCACCAACATCCGGGCCGGTGTGGTGGACGTGCACGGACAGGTGCTGGACAGCGTCGACGCCCCCACCCCCGCCTCGTCCGCGGCGCTGGAGGCTGCGCTGGCCCGCTCCGTCACCGAGCTGCGCACCCGCCACGAGGTGCACGCCGTGGGCCTGGCCGTCGCCGGGTTCATCAGTCCCGACAACGCCACCGTGCTGTTCGCCCCGCACCTGCCCTGGCGCGACGCTCCCGTCGCCGCCCGGATGAGCGAGCGCCTCGGGCTGCCGGTGGTGCTCGAGCACGACGCCAACTCCGCTGCCTGGGCCGAGCACCGCTTTGGCGCCGCCCGGGGCGGCCGAGTGGTGCTGCTGATCTCCCTGGGCACCGGGATCGGGGCCGCCCTGCTGCTGGACGGCCGGCTGTTCCGGGGCGCGCACGGGGTGGCGCCGGAGCTGGGCCACCTGCGGGTGGTGCCCGACGGGCGTCCCTGCCCGTGCGGCAAGCGGGGCTGCTGGGAGCGCTACTGCAGCGGCACGGCCCTGGCCACCACCGCGCTGGAGCTGCTGGCGGCCGATCCCCAGCGGTCGTCGGTGCTGGCCAGGGAGGCCGCCGCCGAGCCGGACTCGCTGACGGGGCGTCGGGTGATGATGGCCGCCCGCGACGGGGACCCGGTGGCAGTGGCCGCGGTGGACGACCTGGCCCGCTGGCTGGGGGAGGGCCTGGCCGTGGTGGGCGACGTCTACGACCCTGACCTGGTGGTGGTCGGTGGCGGCGTCAGCGTGTCGGCACCGCTGTTCCTGGACGCGGCTCGCGAGCACTACGCCCGGCGGGTCACCGGCGCCGGACACCGCCCACCGGCCCGCATCCGCACCGCCCAGACCGGGCACGCCGCGGGCCTGGTGGGCGCCGCGGAGCTGGCGCGTGCCGTGGTCACCCCATCGGTGCCCGGAGCGCGCTGACCCAGGGAGTGCGCTAGATCCGCGACCCGTCGTCCCAGCCGGAGTCCACCGGCGGGCCGTCGCGCAGCAGCAGGAACATCCAGAACAGCGACGACGCCATGGCCAGCAGCCCCAGCGGGAAGCCCACCGAGTCGGTGAGGCCGATGACGCCGGGGATGAACAGCAGCACCACCCCGATGGCCAGCAGGACCAACGCTCCCAGCCCGGCCCCGTGCGGGCGCGGGATGGGCGGCGGCTCCGGCGGCTCGTAGTGCCCCTCGTCCTCGTCCTCGTCCAGGTCCAGCTCGTCGGGCCGGACCACCCGCGCCGGCCGGCTCACCGGGGGCTCGGTGGTGGCGACGCCGGGCTGCTCGGGCTCGGCCGGACTCGGCTCAGCCCCCGCCGGGCCGTGCCCCTGCGCGTCGTCCTCGTCCGGGTCGGTGGTGCGCTCGTCGGTGCTCGGGGCGGTCGACGAGCGGGCGGTGGCGGCGCCCGCCTCCCGCTCGGCCTGCTCCCAGCTGGGCTCGGCGTCCCAGCCCGCGACCAGCTCGGCGAACGCGGCGTCGATCTCGGCGGCGTCCTTGTCGCGCTCCTCGCGCTCTCCTCCTGCGGAGTCCGGTGTGCTCATCGCTGGCTCGCCTCCTGCGCGCGGTCGACGTCGACGATGGTGACGGTGGACCCTTGGCGCGACGGCACCACCGCGGAGCTGGGGCGACCAGCAGGGACGAGCGGCTCGGCGCCGGGGGGGAGGGGCACCTCACCATGGTGGCACGACCGGCGGTCGAGGGGCTGGCCGCAGCGGCTCGCCCCTCGGACGGGTGGTGCCTGGCTAGGGTTGGAGCACGCGGGCGGAGCTGAAAGAGGGTCGCCGATGCTGTACTGGCTCACCAAGCACGTCCTGCTGGGGCCCTTGCTGCGGGTGACCTGCAAGCCCCAGGTACGGGGTCTGGAGAACCTGCCGGCGGAGGGCCCGGTGATCCTGGCCAGCAACCACCTCGCGGTCGCCGACTCCTTCTTCCTGCCCCTGGTGGTACCCCGGCGGGTGAGCTTCCTGGCCAAGAGCGAGTACTTCACCGCCCCGGGGTTGGTGGGTCGGCTGAGACGGTGGTTCTTCCTGGGCGTCGGCCACGTGCCGGTGGATCGCTCCAGCCTGCGCGCGGCGCAGCCGGCGCTGGCCACCGCGCTGCAGCTGCTGCGCCGGGGCGCGGTGCTGGGGATCTACCCGGAGGGCACCCGCTCACCCGACGGGCGCCTCTACCGGGGCAAGGCCGGGCTGGCCCAGGTGGCGCTGGAGGCCGGGGTGCCGGTGATCCCGGTAGCCATGACCGGTACCGATCGGGTCAACCCGATCGGCTCGCGGATGTGGCGGCCGGCCCGGGTGGTGGTGACGCTGGGCCGGCCGATCGACCTCTCGCCGCACGCGGGCGGGCACGCCGACCCGGCCGTGCTGCGGGCCGCCACCGACGAGGTGATGCAGGCCCTGCAGCGGCTGTCCGGCCAGGAGTACGTGGACGTCTACGCCAGCACGGTCCGGTCAGCCCGCCCCGGGGACGCCCCGGGTACCGGGCTGGTGCCCGAGGTGGATCCCGGGTCCAGCGAGCGGCCCTAGGCTGTCGCGGTGCGCTACTTCTACGACTGCGAGTTCATCGAGGACGGCACCACCATCGACCTGGTGTCGATCGGGGTGGCGGCCGAGGACGGCCGCGAGTACTACGCGGTGTCCACCGAGTTCAACCCGGACAAGGCCGGCAAGTGGGTGCGGGCCAACGTCCTGCCCAAGCTGCCCAACCCCTCCTCGCCGCTGTGGCGCAGCCGGGCCCAGATCCGCGAGGAGCTGCTGGCCTTCCTCACCGCGGAGGACTCCCCGGAGTTGTGGGCCTGGATCGCCGCCTACGACCACGTGGCCCTGTGCCAGCTGTGGGGGGCCATGCCCGCGCTTCCGAGGGCGCTGCCGCGGTTCACCCGCGAGCTGCGCCAGCTCTGGGAGGACTCCGGCAGCCCCGAGCTGCCCAAGGCCCCGGACGACGCCCACGACGCGCTCGCGGACGCCCGGCACAACCTGCAGCGCTTCCGGGCGATCGAGGCGTACCTGACCGCTCGGCAGGCGCCGCAGGCGAACACCTAGGATTGACCGCGTGAACTGGACCGTCGACGTGCCGATCGACACGCTGCCCGAGCTTCCCCCGTTGTCGGAGGCCATGCGTGCCAAGCTCGATGACGCCTTGGCCCGCCCGGCCGCCCAGCAGCCCAGCTGGCCGGCCGACCAGGCCGCGGCCATGCGCAAGGTGCTCGAGAGCGTGCCGCCCATCACCGTCTCCCGCGAGGTGGACAACCTGCACGAGCGCCTCGCGCAGGTAGCCCGGGGCGAGGCGTTCCTGCTGCAGGGAGGTGACTGCGCGGAGACCTTTGCGGACAACACCGAGCCGCACATCCGCGGCAACATCCGCACCCTGCTGCAGATGGCGGTGGTGCTCACCTACGGCGCCTCCATGCCGGTGGTGAAGGTGGCCCGCATCGCCGGCCAGTACGCCAAGCCGCGCTCGTCCGACATCGACGCGCTGGGGCTGAAGTCCTACCGCGGTGACATGATCAACTCGCTGGTGGCCGACGAGGCCGTCCGCGGCCACGACCCGTCGCGGCTGGTGCGCGCCTACGCCAACTCCAGCGCCGCCATGAACATGGTGCGGGCGCTGACCGCGGCCGGGATGGCTGACCTGCACAAGGTGCACGACTGGAACCGCGAGTTCGTGCTGAACTCTCCCGCCGGCGCCCGCTACGAGGCGATGGCCGAGGAGATCGACCGCGGCCTGCGCTTCATGGACGCCTGCGGCGTGAGCGACCCGTCGCTGCACTCCGCCGAGATCTTCGCCAGCCACGAGGCGCTGGTGCTGGACTACGAGCGCGCCATGCTCCGCCTGGAGCGCGACGTGGAGCCGGACGCCAACGCGCGGCTGTTCGACCTGTCGGCGCACTTCCTCTGGATCGGCGACCGCACCCGGCAGCTGGACGGGGCGCACATCGCCTTCGCCGAGCTGGTGGCCAACCCGATCGGGCTGAAGATCGGTCCCTCCACCACGCCGGAGATGGCCGTGGAGTACGTGGAGCGGCTCGACCCGCACAACACCCCGGGCCGGCTCACGCTGATCTCCCGGATGGGCAACACCAAGGTTCGTGAGCTCCTGCCGCCGATCATCGAGAAGGTGCAGGCCACCGGCCACCAGGTGATCTGGCAGTGCGACCCGATGCACGGCAACACCCACGAGTCGGCGTCGGGCTACAAGACGCGGCACTTCGACCGGATCGTGGACGAGGTGCAGGGCTTCTTCGAGGTGCACCGCAGGGTGGGCACCCACCCCGGCGGCATCCACCTGGAGATCACCGGCGAGAACGTCACCGAGTGCATGGGTGGCGCCCAGGACATCTCCGACGCTGACCTGGCCGGTCGCTACGAGACCGCCTGCGACCCGCGGCTGAACACCCAGCAGGCGCTGGAGCTGGCCTTCCTGGTGGCGGAGATGCTGCGCGACTGACCCACCTGGTCACCAGCACCCACGAGGGCACCGGCGCACGCGCGCCGGTGCCCTCGTGCGTGGGGGAGCTGACCGGCGCGTCGCCAGAGGTGGCCGAGCACAGACGAGCACAGACGAGCACCACGAGCAGCAGAAGCGGAGAACAGTGATGACAGCGGTCGGGCAGGGGAGCGCCACCCAGGGCCCGGGCACACCCGGAGGTGGGCCGGCGGCCGCTCACCCCAAGCCGTTGTGGGCGGGGCGCGTCCTGGTGCTGCTGGGCATCGTGCTGGCGGCGTTCACCCTGCGCACCGCGGTCACCTCGATCACCCCGCTGCTGGACCCGATCGGCGACGACCTCGGCTTCGGGCCGTCGGTGGCGGGGGTGCTGGGCATGCTGCCCACGCTGGCCTTCGCGGTGTTCGGCCTGCTGACCCCGGCACTGGTGCACCGCATCGGCCTGGAGCAGGTGGCCCTGGTGGCCATGGCGATGGCCGCGATCGGCACCTTCACCCGCTCGTTGGCCGGCGACACCCTGGTGCTGCTGGCGCTGTCCGCTGTGGCCCTGGGCGGCATGGGGATCGGCAACGTGGTGATCCCGCCGCTGGTCAAGCGCTACTTCCCCGACCGGGTGGGCGGGCTGAGCACCGTCTACATCACTGTGCTGCAGCTGGGCACCGTGCTGCCCGCGCTGGTGGCCGTGCCGCTGGCCAACGCCAGCGACTGGCGGGTGTCCACCGGCTCCTGGACCCTGGTGGCGCTGGCCGCGGCGGTGCCGTGGACGGCGGTGCTGCTGCTGGAGCGCGGCAGGCGGGGGCGCGACGGCACCGGGGACGACGGGCTGCCGGTGGTGCGGGCCGAGGGCCGGGCCTGGCGCTCACCGGTGGGCCTGGGGATGGCCGCGATGTTCGGCATGACCTCGCTCAACACCTACGCCATGTTCACCTGGATCCCCAAGATCCTCACCGAGGCCGGCGGCAGCGCCGAGCTGGGCGGCAACATGGTGGGACTGTTCTCCGCGCTGGGCCTGGTGGGTGCGCTGACCATGCCGGTGCTGGCCACCCGGGTGGCCAACCCGTACTTCATCGTGGTGCTCTGCGCCGCCTTCTTCGCCGTGGGCTACGTGGGCCTGTACCTGGCGCCGATGGAGCTGCCGCTGCTCTGGGTGAGCCTGGTGGGTCTGGGCCCCAGCACCTTCCCGCTGGCGCTCACGCTCATCAACCTGCGCACCCGCACCCCGGCCGGCTCGGCCGCGCTCTCCGGGTTCAGCCAGGGCGTGGGCTACACGGTGGCCTGCCTGGGCCCGCTGCTGTTCGGCCTGCTGCACGAGGCCACCGGCGGGTGGGGGCTGCCGTTCAGCATGCTCGGCTGCGCCGTGGCGGTGCTGCTGGTGGGCGGCTACGTCGCCTGCAAGCCGCGCATGCTCGAGGACAGCTGGGACCGCAAGGCCGCCTAGCTCGGGCAGGGCGCCAGCTCAGGGCAGGGCGGTGATGGTGACCTCGGCGCCCGGGGCCACCCGGCTGCCGCCCTCGGCGGACTGCCCCACCACCAGTGACCCGTCAAAGGGCACCAGCTGCTGCACCTTCACCCGCAGCCCCAGCTCCGCCAGCGCGGCCCGGGCGCTGTCCACGGTGCGCCCGCGCACGCCGGGCACCGTGACGGCGTCGGAGATCTGCACCTGCACCTGGGGCGTGGCCGGGTCGACCAGCGTGCCCGCGGGCGGGACGGTGGAGGCGACCGAGCCTGCGTCGGCCGCAGGGTCGAACACGGTGGCGCCGATGACGGGGGCGAAGCCGGCGGCGCTCAGCCGGGCGGTGGCCTCGGCCGGGGAGGTGCCGGTGACGTCGGGGACGGAGAGGGCGTTGGACACCTGCAGGGTGACCGCCGACCCGCGTCGCGACTCGGCACCGGCGGCGGGCTCGGAGCCCACCACCGACCCGGCCGGCACCGCGGAGCTGTACACCGGGATGGTGCCGCCCACCGTGAGTCCGCTGTCGCCGAGCACGGCGGTGGCCTCCTCGGCGCTGCGACCGGCGACGTCGGGCACCCGCACCGGCGGCGGGCCGAGGCTGAGGGTCACCTGTACCGGCGCGTCCACGGTGAGCACCGTGCCGGGCTCGGGGCTCAGCCGCAGCAGGCCGCCCTCGGCCACGGTCTCGCTGTGTGCGCCGGGAGCCAGCACGGGCAGCAACCCGTGCTGGCGCAGCTGCTCGCTGACCGCGGCCGAGATGGTGCCGCTGACGATGGTGGGCACCACGGGCCGGCCCAGGGACACGGTGAGCACCACGGTGGAGCCCTTGGCGACCTTGGCGCCCGGGGCCGGTCGCGCGGCGAGCACCTGGCTGATGGGGGCGGTGTTGTCGTAGCCGTCGCGTGCCTCGGCCTTGAGGTCCACGTCCTCGAGCACCTGCTGGGCCTCGCCGTGGGACAGGCCGGTGAGGTTGGGGACCGTGGTGAACCGGCCCGAGCCCAGCCACCAGCCACCGACGCCGACCGCCACCGCCAGCAGCAGCACCACCAGCACCCACACCAGCGCCACCCGGCGGCCGCGCTGGCGCAGCAGGGAGTACTCGCTGTCGTTGACCGGCACCTCCATGGCCGCCGAGCCGGTGCGCGGGTAGCCGCGGGTGGACGTGGCCCCTGGCATCGCGCCGGACATCACCGTGGTCCGCCGGGCGGGCACGGTGGGCTCGTCGGGTGCCCCCTCAGTCCCCTTGGCAGGGTCAGCAGGCACCGGGGGACGCACGCCCACCGCGTGCGGGCTGACCGGCTGGGGCAGCGGCACCCGCACCGAGGGGACGTGCAGCCAGCGACGCAGCTCCAGCACCTCGGCGAGCATCTGGCCGGCGTCGACGAAGCGGGCGGCAGGGTCGCGCCGGGTGGCCCGCAGCACCAGGTCGTCCAGCTCCGGCGCCAGCCCACGCACCCGCAGGCTCGGGGCGGACGTGTCGTTGTTGACGTGCTGGTAGGCCACCGACAGCGCGCTGTCGCCGGTGTAGGGCGGGGTGCCGGTGAGCATCTCGTAGAGCAGGATCCCGGTGGAGTAGACGTCGCTGCGGGCGTCGGCGGTGCCGGGGGAGACCTGCTCGGGCGAGAGGTAGGCGGCGGTGCCCAGGATGACGCCGTTGTTGGCGGTGACCCCGGCGGCAGCCGCAGCGCGCACCAGCCCGAAGTCGGCCACCTTCACCGCCCCGTCCTCGGCGATGAGGATGTTCTCCGGCTTGACGTCGCGGTGCACCAGGCCGGCCCGGTGGGCGGTGGCCAGCGCAGCCAGCACCGGCTCCATCACCGCGAAGGCCACCGGGACCGACAGCGCGCCGTTCTGCTGCAGCAGGCCACGCAGCGTGCCGCCCTCCACCAGCTCCATCACAAGGAACACGTGGCCGTCGTCGCGGCCCTGGTCGTACACCGCCACCAGCCCCGCGTGGCTGAGCCGGGCCACCGAGCGGGCCTCCAGCTCGAAGCGGGCCAGGAAGGCGGGGTCGTCGGCGAAGTGCGGGGCCATCACCTTGATGGCCACCGGGCGGTCCAGCCGCAGGTCGACGCCGCGGTACACCGTGGACATCCCACCGTGGGCGATCGGGGAGTCGATGCGGTAGCGCCCGTCGAGCAGCACGCCAAGCAGTTCGGAGCCGCTGCTGCGCACTTCGTCAACACCTCAATCTGGTCTGTCAGGGGGCACGGGGTGGTGCGGGGCGGGGTCCCGGGTAGACCGGCGGGAGCGAGTCAATCGTAGCGACGGACCTGCCTGCGAGCGGTTCCACGCGCCCCGTCCCAGCACCGGCGACGGACGGGCCGACGAGCCGCCGGACACCGCCCGCTACCGTGGTGGTCGTGAGCGCGATTCCCTACCTGGACGACGTCCTCGATCCTGACGTCCCGGTCCTGCAGCTGTCCGACGTGGCCAAGAAGCTCAACCGACCCCGCACCAGCGTGGAGCAGCTGCTCCGCGACGGCGCGATGTTCGCGGTGTGGCGCAACGGCGTGGTGAGCGTGCCGGAGATCTTCCTGGAGGAGGAGGGCCGGGTGCTCAAGGGCCTGCCCGGCCTGATCAGCGTGCTCCGCGACGGTGGGTACCGCGACCAGGAGATCCTGGAGTGGCTGTTCACCGAGGACGAGACCCTGCCCGGCACCCCCATCGACGCCCTGCACGGCAACCGGGGCAAGGAGGTCACGCGCCGCGCCCAAGCGATGGCGCTCTGACCAGGCTGCGGGCCAGCAGCGGAGCCGCCACCCGCAGCCGACGGCGCCGCGGCACCACCACCCGGTGGCTGAGCACGTCGTAGTCGGCGCGCTCGATCTCGCCGAGGATGTCGGAGTACAGCGTGAACGCCGCCCGCACGCAGCGGCGGGCGTCCGGCTGCAGCATGTCCACCCCGGGCTCGGCGGCCCGGTAGGTGCTGCGCGTGAGTGCCACCAGGTGGGCCAGCGCACGGCGCACCCGCGGGTCGCTGCGCCCGCTGGCCCGCAGCTCGGCCAGCAGCTGGCGGTCCACGCCGAAGGCGGCCAGGGTGTCCGCCGGCAGGTACACCCGGCCGCGGTCGAGGTCCTCGCCCACGTCACGCAGGAAGTTCGTCAGCTGGAAGGCGATGCCCAGGTCGCTGGCGAAGGGCGCGGCCACCTCGCGGCGCACCACGGTGCCCAGCACCGGCAGCATCTGCAGCCCGATGACCGAGGCCGAGCCGTACATGTAGGTGGTCAGCTGGGCCAGGTCGGCGTACTCGTCCACCTGGGTGTCCGACCCCACCGCGTCCATCCGCATGGAGCTCAGGAAGTCCTCGAACAGCTGCGGCTCGATGGTGTAGCGCTGCGCGGTGTCGCAGACCGCGCGCACCACGGGGGTGACCGGCGCCGGGCCGCTGCCGGTCAGCCCGGACCGCAGCTCGGCGGCCACCGCGTCCAGCTCGGCGGCACGCTCGGGCCAGGGCCGTGGGTCGTCGGTGGCGTCGACGATCTCGTCCACCAGCCGGGCGAAGCCGTACAGGGCGTGCACCGCGGGGCGACGGGAGGCCGGCAGCAGGCGGGTGGCCAGGTAGTAGGTGCGGCCGTGCTGGGCGTTGAGCTCGCGGCACTGGCGGTAGCACTCGGCCAGGTCCGGCGACATCGGTGCCCGCTCCACCACGGCGACGCTCACGGCTGGGTGGGCAGCGGGGCGTGGACGGGGGAGTGTGCGCGCAGGCGGAGCGGGTCCGGGCGCAGCAGCGAGACGCCGGTGAGGACGCCCAGGCCCAGGGCGGCGGCCACGTCCAGCCAGTTGTACATGCCGGTGACGCCCGAGGGGCGGAACAGCAGCATGAGCCCCACCGACAGGCCCACCACCAGCGCCATCGGCCGCGGCCGCCACGGCAGCGCCGCGCCCAGCGCCAGCGGCCAGGCGTAGTACCAGGTGAGCGCGGCGGGCGACAGGATGACCACGGCCACCAGGGCCAGCACCAGGGACCGGGTGGCCGCCACGGCGGAGTGCCGGCTGCGCCACCACAGCCACACCACGATGCCCACCAGCGCCAGCGCGCACAGCATCCGGGTGTAGGGCAGCACCGCCACCAGCTGGAAGTTCAGCAGCCAGCCGAACACCAGCGTGATGATGTGCGCCATCGCGGTGGGCAGCGACAGCCAGTTGATGATCAACCCGGAGCCGCTGAGCGCGGTGATCCAGCCCAGGCCCAGGTTGGGGTGCACCGACGGACCGAGGAAGACCGCCACCACGATGGCCACACCGGCGCCGGCGGTCACCGCGAAGACCCGCAGCGGGTGCGCCGGCTGCTCGCCGCGCGCCAGGGCGTCCTCGCGCCGGTGCACCATCCACACCCACACCAGGAACGGCAGCGCCAGCCCGGCGGTGGCCTTGATCGCCATGCCCACGGCGACCGCGGCGAACCCCGCCACGTGCCTGCGGTTGAGCACCAGCACGGTGCCGGCGGCGAGCAGGCCCACCATGAGCATCTCGTTGTGCACGCCACCCACCAGGTTCACCAGCACCAGCGGGTTGAGCAGCGCGATCCACAGCGCCACGGCGTGGTTGCCACCCAGGTGCGCAGCCAGGCGGGGCAGCGCCCACACCAGCAGCCCGATGCCCGGCAGCATCACCAGCCGCAGCAGGATGGTGCCGGCGACCACGCTGTCACCGCAGATGCGGGTGATGAGGTCCGACAGCAGCAGGAACAGCGGGCCGTAGGGGGCGGTGGTGGTGGTCCAGACGCTGCTGACGTTGTCCAGCAGCACCCCGGGGTTGGCCACCGGCCCCACCTCGTAGGGCTTGAACCCGTCGCGCAGCAGCGCGCCCTGGGCGAGGTAGGAGTAGGCGTCGCGGCTGAACAGCGGTGGCGAGGCCAGCAGCGGGGCCATCCACAGCACCAGCACGCCACGCAGCGCGGTGGGGCTGAGCTCGTCGCGCAGCACCCGGCGCCCGATGCGCATCCAGGCGAAGAACATGGCCAGCACGCCGACGTAGATGGCGGCGGTGGACAGGTCGTGGCCGTGGCCGAAGCGCAGCCAGGACAGCTTGACCGACTCCAGCAGCGGGTCGCGCACGCGGACGCTGCCGGCCCCGAGCCCGCCCGCCAGGATCAGCAGGCTGGCGACGAGTCCGAGGTACACGTCCGGGGCCGCCGGCCCACGCAGAAAAACGCGGCCACGGTTCAGGAGATCCTGTCCGTTGCCGCTTCGAGATCGTTCGCGAAGACTGGTGGGCGCTGTCATCACCGAGCATCATCCCCCATGGCCCGTGGGCAACGACGCGCGAATCGAGTGATGTTGCCGTCTCGTGACCGTACTTCCCGTTGTACCACTCACCCGGTGACGCGCTGGGCCGCAAGCCGACCGGAGATGACGGTGGTGGGCACGCCGACGCCGGGGGTGGTGCCGCAGCCGGCCAGCACCGCGTTGTCCAGCCCGGGCACCAGGTTGCCGCGGCGGAACGGCCCGGTCTGGGCGACGGTGTGCGCCGCCGAAAAGGGGGTGCCGGCCGCCATGCCCTGCGCGGCCCACCCGGCCGGGGTGACCAGCTCGTGCACCGTGAGGTGCTCGGCGATGCCGGTGTAGCCGCGGGCCTCGAGCACGCCGAGCAGCTCGTCGCGGTAGGCCGGGCCCAGGGTGTCCCAGTCCAGCGGGGCGGTGCGCAGGTTGGGGCACGGGGCCAGGATGTAGCAGAGCTCCTGGCCGTCGGGGGCGAGCGTGGGGTCGGTGAGGCTGGGGCGGGTGACCAGCAGGGACGGGTCGCTCATCAGCCGGCCGCGGCCGGGTCGGCCGCCGGCGATGATCTCGGTGAACGTCTGCTTCCAGGCGGCGCCGAAGTCGATGGTGTGGTGCGCGGCCTCCGGCCAGCCAGCGGTGACCTCCCGGGACACCCCGCCGTGCAGGACCACGGCCGAGGGCGCCCAGCGGGTGGGCAGCCGGCGGCGGTGCGGGCGGCCCAGGAGCTCGTCCACCAGCGGCAGGTCGGGAGTGAGGACCACGGCGTCGCAGGCGATGCGCTCGCCGGCGGCGGTGCGCACCGCGCTGACCCGGTCGCCGTCGTGCTCCAGCTCGGCCACCTCGGTGCCCAGCTGCAGCTTGGCGCCGCCGGTGACCGCGGCGTCGGCCATGGCCTGGGCGACGGCGTGCATGCCGCCCTCGGGGAAGTACACCCCGGCCACGGTGTCCATGTAGGAGATGACGCCGTAGGCCGCCCGCGCCCGCTGCGGTGCCACGCCGGCGTAGAGGGCCTGGAAGGTGAAGATCCGGCGCAGCCGCTCGTCGGTGACGTGCGCGCCGACCTTGCCGGCGAGGCTGGCGAGCCCACCCAGCCTGGTGAAGCGGGACAGGTCGGCCAGCGCGGCGCGGGAGGACACCATGTCCAGCGGGGAGTCGAAGTTGCCGCCGATGAAGCGGTCGATCTCGGCGTCGTACATGGCGGTGAGCCAGGTGCGCAGCCGCCGGTAGCCCGCCGCGTCGGCCGCGCCCATCTTGGCGCGCACCTCGGCCTCCATGGCGTCGGGATCGGTGTGCACGTCCAGGGTGGTGCCGTCGGCGTAGCGGGCCCGGTAGGCGGGGTCGAGCCGGTGCAGCCGCACGGTGTCGTGCAGGGACGCGCCGACCGCGGACAGCGCGTCGTCGATCAGCTCGGGCATGGTGAGCACGGTGGGCCCGGTGTCGATGCGGTAGCCGTCGACGTCGAGGCGCCCCATCCGCCCACCCGGCAGGTCGTCGCGCTCGAGGAGGGTGACCGCGCGGCCGGCGCCGAGCAGGTGCAGGGCCGCGGACAGCCCGGCGAGCCCCGCCCCCACGACGACCACGTGGTCGGTGGGGCCGGCGACGGTGCGCATCAGTAGCTCCGGCTGGTGGCGGACTCGGCCATGGCCTGCAGCTCCTTGCGGGCCAGCGGCTCCACCAGGTCGGTGTCCATGGCGGCCAGGCCGCTGGCGGTGAGCTCGGTGATGCGCTGCTCCACCTCGTCCACCGCACCCAGGCGAACCAGCGCGCGGCGCAGCTCGGCGATGGTGTCGGCGTCGAGCGTGCGGCCCAGGGAGCGGCGCAGCAGCGCGGCGGTGGCGGGCTCGGTGGCGTCGGCGCGCTGCAGGGCCAGCGCCACCAGCAGGGTGCGCTTGCCCTCTCGCAGGTCGTCACCGGCGGGCTTGCCGGTCACCTCCGGGTCGCCGAACACCCCGAGCAGGTCGTCGCGCAGCTGGAAGGCCACCCCGATGTCGGCGCCGAAGCAGCTGTAGGCCGCCATCATCTCCGGGGAGCCACCGGCCAGGGCGCCGCCGAGGTGCAGCGGTCGCTCGATGGTGTACGCCGCGGTCTTGAAGCGGTCGATGCGCAGCGCGGCCTCGGGGGTCTCGTCGCGGCGGGCGTCGGCGGAGACGTCCAGGTACTGCCCGCCCAGCATCTCGGTGCGCATGGACTCCCAGAACGGCAGCGCCCGGGCCAGCGCGGGGGCGGGCAGGTCGGCCGCGCGGAGCATGTCGTCGGCCCAGGCCAGCGCCAGGTCGCCCAGCAGCACCGCCGCGGCCAGGCCGAAGCGCTCGGCGTCGCCGTGCCAGCCCATGTCGCGGTGGCGCTGGGTGAACTCGGTGTGCACGGTGGGGAAGCCGCGGCGAGTGTCGGAGTCGTCCATCAGGTCGTCGTGCACCAGCGCGCAGGCCTGGATCAGCTCCAGCGCGGAGCAGGCCCGCAGCACCCGGGTGGCCTCCGGGCCGTCGGGATCACCGCCGGCGCCGCGCCAGCCCCACCAGGCGAAGCTGGGACGCACCCGCTTGCCGCCCCGCAGGACGAACTCCTCGAGGGCGCGGGCGGCCTCGGTGAAGAGCGGATCGACCCGCGTGGTCTGGGCGCGGCGGCTCGCGAAGAAGGTGGTGAGCTCGTGCTCCACCGCGGTGGCGAGGGTCGAAACGGACATGGGCTGAGAGTGTCACGACGTGCTAATGATCGCACGTGACCGGGGGCTCTCTATGCTGGTTCGGTGGTTACCGCGCAGAGCCCGACACCCGTCCCCACCTCGGAGAACCAGCTGTCAGGGGTCCCCGAGGACTCCTCCGGCACCCCGTCGGTGGTGGAGCGCATCCGCTCCGGACGTGACGGACGTCCCACTTTCTCCTTCGAGTTCTCCCCGCCGCGCGACGAGGTGGGCGAGGCGCAGCTGTGGCGGACGGTGCGGATCCTGGAGCAGCTGCAGCCGGCGTTCGTGTCCATGACCTACGGCGCGGGCGGCTCCACCCGCGACCGCACCGTGCGGATCACCGGCCAGCTGGCCACGGAGACCACGCTGCTGCCGGTGGCCCACCTGACCGCGGTGTCGCACTCCGCCGAGCAGCTGCGCAGCGTCATCGGGGCCTACGCCGACGCCGGCATCCGCAACGTGCTGGCGCTGCGCGGCGACCCGCCCGGCGACCCGCTGGGGGAGTGGCAGCAGCACCCCGACGGCCTGGAGCACGCCTCCGACCTGGTGCGCCTGGTCCGCAGCCTCGGTGACTTCACCGTGGGCGTGGCCGCCTTCCCGGAGGGCCACCACCGCTCGCCCGACCTCGACCACGATGCTCGGCACTTCGTGAACAAGCTGCGTGCCGGCGCGGAGTACTCCATCACCCAGATGTTCTTCCGGGCGGAGGACTACCTGGGCCTGCGCGACCGGGTGGTCAGGCTCGACCCCGAGCAGGGCGAGAAGCCGATCGTGCCGGGCATCATGCCCATCACCTCGCTGCGCTCGGTGAAGCGGATGGCCGAGCTGTCCGGCAAGGAGGTGCCGCCGGAGGTGGTGCAGCGCCTGGAGCGCGCCGCCGGCACCGGCGAGGTGGAGGACAAGGACGCGGTGCGCCGTGAGGGCGTGGCCATCGCCGCGGAGCTCTCGCAGCGGCTGATCGACGAGGGTGTGCCCTGCCTGCACTTCTACACGCTGAACTTCTCCCGGGCGACGCTCGAGGTGCTCACCGAGCTGGGCATGGTGCAGCCCAAGCAGGGTTAGCCCGCCCGACGCCGGCCCGCCGTGACCGGCGCGCTCGGTTACCGTCGGGGCGTGGCGACCGAGCGTGGACCTCGCCCCCGCCGGACCCCGGTCGGCGGCGTGCAGGCCTACCTCGACGGGTGGTCGGCCCAGCACCAGGGAATCACCCCGGACGACGTGCCGCTGCTGTCCGGCTGGCTGCGGGTGATGTACGTCCTCGCCGTGCCGCTGGTGCGGCTGCGCGTCACGCCGGACGTGCTGACTGCGGTGGGGCTGCTGGTGTCGCTGGCGGTGCCGGTGCTCGCCGAGGCCGGGCTGCCCGTGGTGGCAGCCGTGGCGGTGCTGGTGTCGGTGGCGATGGACGGTCTCGACGGCGCGGTGGCCGTGCTGTCCGGCCGGGTCAGTCGCTACGGGCGGGCGCTGGACTCCGTCGCCGACCGCTTCTCCGAGCTGGCCTGGTGGGTGGCGCTGGTGCTCACCGCGGGGGTGCCGGTGTGGCAGGTGGTGGTGTTCGGGGCGCTGGCGCTGGGCATGGAGGCCAGCCGGGCCCGCGGCGGTCGCTACGGCGCGATCACGGTGTGGGAGCGCCCCTCCCGTGCGGTGCTGGCGGTGGTGGGGCTGGTGGCGGTGGAGTGGGACGCCACCGGGTTCACCGGCCCGGCCACCGGTTGGGTGGGCGTGGTGCTGGCGGTGCTGGGTGCGGCGCACCTGGTTCACGCCCGGCGGGCTCACGCCAGGTAGCGGTTCTTCCAGCTCAGCCGCCCGCGGCGGTGGTCGCGGTGCGAGGCGGCCGTCATCCCCGCCAGCGCCAGCACGCCCAGCGGCTGGGTCAGCGCGTCCGGCCAGGCTCGGCTGCCACCGACGCGGGCGGCGATCACCCGCGAGCCGACCGCAGCCAGGTACCCGGCCACCCCCCAGCGGCGGGTGGCGCCGCGGCCGAGCACCGCCGCCGCGGGTGGGAGCACGTAGGCCGCGCCGAGCACCGCGAACAGCGCCACCGCCGTGACCGGTGTGCCGAAGGCCGTCCACAGCGACTTGCCGTAGCCCGCGCGCAGCTCGGCCGCGCTGGTGTACATGCGGCAGCTGGCCAGCTCCGAGCCGTCGGCCGGCGTGGTGCGGTAGCCGTGCCGACGCAGCGCCCGGGCCAGCTCCAGGTCCTCCAGCACCGCGCCGGCGACCGCGGAGTGCCCACCGACCGCGGCGTAGGCGGCGGTGTCCACCACCAGCAGCTGCCCGCACACCGCAGCCATGGACGGGCGGTGCGAGCGCAGGGCCACCGGCAGCGGCAGCGTGCTCAGCCAGCTCCACTGCTGCAGCGGCTGCACCAGCCGCTCGGCTGCGGTCTCGGCCACCTGCACCGGCCACGGGCACACCAGCGCGGTGCCGGTGTCGTGCAGCAGGGCCACCCCGGCGGCCACCGCGTCCGGGGCCAGCCGCACGTCGGCGTCGACGAACACCAGCACCTCGGGGCGGTGGGCCGGCTCCGCCAGGGCCAGCTCGGCCAACCGGTGGCAGGCGGCGGACTTGCCGAGCCAGCCCGGTGGCGGACCGTCGGTGCGGCGGTGCACCGACACCCGCTCGTCACCACCGGCGGCGATGGTCGCCGCGGCGGAGGTGCCGTCGGTGGAGTCGTCGTCGAGCACCAGCACCCGCAGCCGCGGCACGTGCTGCTGGGCCCGCAGGTCGGCCAGCAGCTGAGGCAGCCGGGCGGCCTCGTTGCGGGCCGGCACGCACACCGTCACCGGGTGCTGCACCGGGGCGACGGGTCGGCGCGGGCGCGGCAGCACCAGGCTGTTCAGCGCCGCGGTGAGCAGCCCGGACCAGGCCAGCGCCGTCCCGCAGCTGAGCAGCAGGGGAGCGCGGCGCACGCTCAGCGCAGCTCGCGCTCGCGCTGCAGCCGAGCGGTGTAGTTGCGGTCCTTGAGGGCCATCCACACCACCAGCGCCGAGGCGCCGAGCACCAGCAGGATCATCACCACGAACCAGGTGAAGTAGCCGCGGGTGCCCGGATCCTGGTACGTGGCGGCAGCCTGGATGTTGGTGAGCTCGCCTGCGGGCAGGTTCCAGCTCACGCCGGTGCTGCCGTCGCGCTCGCCGTTGGTGCTGGTCACCTCGCCGGGGAAGTTCACCCGCAGCTGCACGTCGGCACCCTCCTTGCGCAGGGAGGTGAGGTTCACCGAGCCGTCCAGGTTCACCACCTCGCCCGAGCGGCGCACGTTCAGCCGGTACTGGTTGCCGCTGTAGCTGGTCATGGTGGTCAGCTGCTGCAGCTCCGAGAAGGAGAGGTTGCTGAAGTACACCTGGCTGCCCTGGTAGCCGTCCTGGTCGTAGCTGCGGACGCTGACCCGGTCGGCGATCGCCGAGGGTGCCTCCACCTTGGGCGCCTGGGCGCCGCCCTGGGTGGCGATGATGATCTCGCCGGTCACCTTGTCGTCGCCGGAGACACCCATCGTCATCCTGGCCCGCAGGCACCCGCTGAGCAGGGGAAGCATCACGAGTAGCAGCAGCGCCACGGCTGCCGACCTACGGATGCGGGGCTGCCGGGTCTTCGAGAGGTGCACGGGCCCATCGTGCCAGTCGGCCGCCGCGGCGAGCCGGGCGTGCGACTTCGGCGCGCCGGTGATCTTGGCCGCCGCCGTGAGTCGCGCCACCCCGGAGCAGGGCGCGCAGCAGCGGGACACCGAGCAGGCCCATCGCCACGAAGCCGTAGACCGCCGAGGCGGGCAGGTCCAGGAACACCGCGTGCGCCAGCGCCGAGCCCAGCCAGGTCCACAGGTACAGCGCCAGCGGCAGCTCGTCGGGCTGCAGGCGGTCCGGTCGGGTCTGCGGCAGCGCCTCCAGCGCCGCGACCATCACCGCGGCGGTGAGCACCCAGCCCAGGTAGTTGCTCACCGGGATGTCGTCAAGGAAGGGCAGCGTGGCCGAGCCCGGCATCCACGTCCACCGCCCGTCCGCGACCATCTGCGGGTCGAGGTAGAGGTCCCACGCCGCCAGGCCCACGGTGGCCAGCAGCAGCCGCCGGCCCCGAGCGCCCCCGGCCACCGTGCTGGCCGCGCACCAGGCCGGGTAGGCGCCGGCGGTCCAGGCCAGCCCGATGATCACCGGCACGGTGGAGACGGTGGGGCCCAGGCGGCCGGTGGCGTAGTCGTAGGCGCCGAAGGGGAAGCCGGTGGCGGTGCCCAGCATCTCCACCAGGAACCCGCCCACCGCGGTGACGGCCAGCAAACCGGCGGTCCATTGCAGCCCGCGGGTGGACGCGGCGTGCACGGTGCAGGCCGCCGCGAGCAGCAGCACCACCGCCACGCTCACGTCGTCGCGGGCGGAGCCCTGGGTCAGCGGGTAGGTGATCTGGGCGAGCACGGCCACCCCACCCAGCACCCACGCGGCGCGACGACCGAGCCGAGCCGAGCGAGCGCTCACCGCTGGCCCAGGCGCTGCTGGGTGGCGGTGACGGTGCGGCGCAGCAGCCCGCCCCTGGCGTCCTTGAGCACCAGGGCGGCGGTGTTGCGCCCGCTGGCCCCGGCCACGCCGCCGCCGGGGTGGGTGGAGGCCCCGGTCAGGTAGAGCCCGTCCAGGCCGGGCACCCGGTAGCCAGCCAGCTCCGGCGCAGGACGCCACAGCATCATCTGGTCCATCGACATCTCCACGTGCATGACGTTGCCGCCGATCAGCCGCAGCTCGCGCTCCAGGTCCAGCGGCGTCTGCACGTGCCGGTGCAGCTCGGTGGCCGCGAAGCCAGGGGCCAGCGCGTCCACCTCGGCGATGATGCGGTCCGCCTCGGCCTGGCCGACGTCGTCCCAGCTGCGCCCGCCGCTGAGCCGGTAGGGGTGCCACTGCGCCCACAGCGACAGCTGCTGCTCACCCTCGGGCACGGTGCTGCGGTCGAGGGTGGAGAAGCTCATGGCCAGCACCACCGGCCTGGGCGGCAGCTCACCGGCCAGCGCCGCGCCGTGCGCGGCGTGCAGCTGGCGGCGGTCGCTGACCAGCAGCTGCAGGCCCGCGTGCGGGGAGTCGTGCGGGGAGGCGCTGCTGTACTGCGGCAGCCCGGAGGTGGCCAGGCGCACCACCATGCCGATGCCCGGGCCCACCCGCACCCCACGGCGCCAGCGGGCCTGCTCGGCGGTGCGCTCGCCGCCGGCGGCCAGCAGGTCCAGCGTGGTGAGCACGTGGCAGCCGGCCACCACGGTGCGAGCCTGCAGCCGGCGCCCGCTGGCGGTGCGCACCTGCCAACCGTCGATGCCCCGGCGCAGCGAGGTGACCGCGTCGCCCAGGCAGATCTCGCCGCCGTCGGAGCGCAGCCGGGAGGCCAGTGCCTTCGTGAGCGCGCCGCTGCCGCCGATCGCCCGGCCCGGCGGGATGGAGTGCATGGCGGCGGCGAAGCCCACCATCGGCGCGGTGCCCACCTCGGACGTGGGCGGGCCGGACTGCGCACCGAACCAGGCCAGCGCGGCGCGCAGCCGCTCGTCGTCGAACCACTCCTCCAGCAGCGCGTCGCCGGAGGTGAGGAACTCCCGGGACAGCCGCGCGGGGTTGCCCTGGGAGTCCATGCCCCAGAACGAGCGCAGCAGGTGCCCGGGCGTGGGCGGCCCGGCGAAGGCGGCGAGCACCCGCACGCTGCGCGGGCCCCACTCGGCGACGAAGCGCCGGTAGGCGTCGGCCTCGGACGCCCCGCACGCGGCCTCGATGGAGGCGCAGGTGGTGTCCAGGTCGCGGTGGAAGACCAGGGCGGGGGCGTCGCTGCCGGCCGGGGCGGGGGCGAAGGCCCACGGGTCGCAGTCGGCGTAGCTCAGGCCGTGCGCGGCGAGGTCGAGCTCCTCGATGATGCCCAGGTGGCGGACCATGAGGTGGGCCGAGGAGCCGCGGTCGACCTGGTGGCCGGGGAAGCGCTCGACGGTGGAGACGGCGCCGCCGAGCACGGTGTCGGCCTCCAGCACCGTGACGTCCAGGCCACTGCGGGCGAGGTAGCAGGCACTGACCAGGGCGTTGTGGCCGGAGCCCACCACGATGACGTCATGCACGCCCCGACCGTAGCGGCCCTCACAGCGGCAGGTCGCGCCCAAGCACTGCGAAGGGGCGTGAGTCACCGGCAAAGCTGAACTGCCGCAGCACGTCGGTGAAGCCCAGCCGCCGGTAGAGGTGCCAGGCCCGGTTCTCCTCCTCCGCCACCTCCGGGGTGGACAGCAGCACCCGCTGCTCCGGGCGACCGGTGAGCAGCCGGCGCAGCATCGCCTCGCCCAGCCCCTGGCCCTGCGCGCTGGGCAGCACGTGCAGCTCGGTCAGCTCGAAGTACTCGCCCAGCAGCACGTCGACCTCGTGCGGGGGGATGCCGCGAGCCAGCAGCCCGCCGCGCACCTCCTCGCACCACCACTGCCGCCGGGCACCCCGGTAGCCGTAGGCGATGCCGAGCAGCTGGCCGGTGGGGACGGGGCCCGCCGCGCGGCCGGCCTCCCGGTTCTCCCGCTCGCCGGGGCCCGGATCGCCCACTGCGGCCACCGCGTGCCACCCCACGCGCAACGCGTGCTCGGCCCACATCGGGGCGCGCTGCCGCTCGGTTCCGCGTGGATAACCCATGGCTGCGACGTAGATCCCCAGCGCCTCGCCCATCCTGGCGTGCAGTGCGTCCCGAGACAGGTCAACCACGGTCACGCTCACCGCGCCATCACACCACGACCTGGTCTTGACGCCGGGGGCGGCGGGGGCGCTACAGTGGCGCTGTCGAACAAGTGTTCGAACAGCGATCTGGCTGCCGCTGCGGTCTGGGTGGCCTGGTGATGAGCGGGTGCGAGTGGTGGAGGTGTGCGCGATGGCTGAGGTCATGACGGCGGTGGAGAAGGTGCGGGCCGGGATGCGACGGCCAGCTGGGCAGCGGACGGCTGGACAGCGGGCGGCCGGGCAGGTTTCGGCCGTGCAGGGCGCCCGCGCGGCGGCCGCGCTGCTGGAGCAGGCGGAGGTCGGCCTGCAGCAGGCCCGGCGGGCCGCGGCGGTGGAGCTCCGCTTCTCCCAGGCCCAGCTGGCCGCGCTGCGGGCCGGGGCGGCGGTGCTGGCCACCCGCGCGCAGCCCATCTGCGCCGGTGCTGCCCCGGTGCGCTCCCGGCCGAACAGCGTCTGGCTGCTGCTGGGCCGGGTGGCGCCGGAGCTGGGGGAGTGGTCGGAGTTCTTCGCCGCGCAGGCCGTCACCCGCAGCATCACCACCCGCGACGCCGACGACCTGCTGCGCCAGGCGGAGCAGTTCCTCGGCCTGGCCCGCGCCGCCGCCTGCCGCAACCGGGGGCACCGGTGAGCCTGGGCCGCTCGGCCCCGGCCCGCCGCGCGGGTGCCACTAGAGTGCGGAGCCGTGAAAAGACCTGCGAGGATGTCCCGGTGACCGAGCGCCAGTCCAGGCACCGGGGCGCCACTGCCGAGGGCGACCGGAACGTCCTGGTGCACGGGGCGATCCGCCGTGAGGTGCTGCGCCGCGAGGCCGGGCAGCCGTGCCGCGTGCTCGACGTCGGCGGGGGCTCCGGCGGGTGGGCGGTGCCGCTGGCCGAGCTCGGCTGCGACGTCACCGTGGTCGACCCCAGCCCGGACGCGCTGGCCTCCCTGGCGCGCCGTGCCCGAGAGACCGGCGCGACCGCGCAGGTCACCGCGGTGCAGGGCGACATGGACTGCCTCGGCGAGCTGGTGGCCCCCGGCACCGCGGACGTGGTCCTGGCCCACGGGGTGCTCGAGGTGGTCGAGGACGTGCCCGCCGCCATGCACGCGCTGGTCACCGCGCTGGCCCCCGGCGGGGTGCTCTCGGTGCTGGTGGCCGGCCGGGCCGCGGCGGTGCTGCACCGCGCGCTGGCCGGGCGGCTGGCCGACGCCGCTCGGGTGCTCACCGACCCCGACGGCCGCTTCGGCGAGCACGACCCGCTGCTGCGCCGCTTCGACCTGCCCGGGCTGACCACGCTGCTCACCTCGTCGGGACTGGTGGTGGAGCTGGTGCAGGGTGACGCCGCGCTCAGCGACCTGGTGCCCTCCGCGTCGCTGGAGGCCGGCTCGCAGGCCGCCGTCCAGCTGCACGAGCTGGACGCCCTGGCCAGCGGCACGAGCCCGCTGCGGGAGATCGCCAGTCGGCTGCACGCCCTGGCCCGTCTGCCGCTGAACGTCTAGGGGGCCGCAGCGCCATGGGCCGCAGCGGCGACCTGGCCAGCCACCCCGACCGGGACGCGGCGGGCGCCGACGACGCCGGCTGCCCGGTGCTGCACGTGGACATGGACGCCTTCTACGCCTCCGTCGAGGTGCGCGAGGCCCCGCACCTGGCCGGGCTGCCGGTGGTGGTGGCCGGCGGCGACAACCGGGGCGTGGTGGTCTCGGCGACCTACCCGGCGCGGCGCTACGGGGTGCGTGCGGCCATGCCCACCAGCCAGGCTCGGCGGCTGTGCCCGCGGGCGGTGTTCGTGCCGCCCCGCTTCCCGCTCTACACCGAGGCGTCCCGGCTGGTGATGGACATCTTCCGGGGGATCACGCCGCTGGTGGAGCCGCTGAGCCTGGACGAGGCCTTCCTCGACGTCTCCGGGGCGCTGCGCCGGCTGGGCACCACGCCAGCCGGGGTCGCCGCGCAGATCCGCCGGCAGGTGCAGGAGACCACTGCGCTGACCTGCTCGGTGGGGGTGGCGCGCACCAAGTCCATGGCCAAGCTGGCCTCGGCCATGGCCAAGCCGGACGGGGTGATGGTCGTCCCCGTGGTGCGGGAGCGGGAGATCCTGCACGCGCTGCCGGTGGGGGCGCTGTACGGGGTGGGCGCGCGCACCGGGGAGGTGCTCACCGGCCACGGGCTGCGCACCGTCGGCGACCTGGCGGGTACCGACCTGCACGTGCTGCAGCAGTGGGTGGGCCGGGCCAGCGGCGCCCACCTGCACGCCCTGGCCAACGGCCAGGACGACCGCTCCGTGGTGCCCGACTCGGTGGAGAAGTCCGTCGGCGCGGAGGAGACCTTCAGCACCGACCTCTACGACACCGCCGCGCTGCGCCGCGAGCTGCTGCGCCTGGCCCAGCGGACCACGGCGGGGCTGCGCCGCAAGAACGTGCGGGCGCGCACCGTGTCCATCAAGGTCCGCTACGCCGACTTCACCACCCTCACCCGGTCCCGGACGCTGCGGGTGCCCACCGACGTGGCCCACGAGGTGTACCAGTGCGCCTGCGACCTGTTGGACGGGTTGGGGCCTCGTGCTCAGGCCGTGCGCCTCGTGGGGGTGCGGGCGGAGCAGCTCGTGGCGGCCTCCGCCGCGGTGGAACAGCTCGAGCTCGGTGCCCCCGAGCACGGCTGGCGCGACGCGGAGAAGGCGGCCGACCGGTTGCGCTCCCGCTTCGGCGACAGCGTGCTGCGCCCCGCCACCCTCCTCGAGGGTCGAGAGCGCGAGCACTGACCGAAGAGATCAACTTCAGCCGGCTGCACCCCTGCCCTGACTTTGGGTGGTCTCCCGCCCGCCAGACTCGTACGATGTCGAGTAGATGCCCGGCAGGTCGGGCATTCGTTGACTCCGACGGGGAGCCGACAGCCCAAGACCTCAGTGCCGGGGGAGGGACAGTGCCACTCTCGGAGCACGAGCAGCGACTGCTCGATCAGATCGAGTCCGCGCTGTACGCGGAAGATCCGAAATTTGCCTCCAACGTTCGAACGGGTCGAGGGCTGCGTGTTGGCCATCGACGCGGTGTTCAGTCAGTCGCGGTGTTCCTCCTCGGGCTGGTCCTGCTGGTCGGTGGAATTGCGCTGCCCCTCAAGCCCGGGGGCGTCCCCGTGGTGAGCGTGCTCGGCTTCCTGGTGATGTTCGCTGCGGGCGTCCTGCTGCTCCTCGGCAGGGGTCGAGCGGACGCACCCGGTGCGGGAGACGGTGCTTCCGGGCACGGCCGCCGCGAGACCCGCAGCACCAATCGCTCCGACGGTGGTGGGTTCTCCGCCAAGATGGAAGAGCGCTTCAAGCGTCGCTTCGACCAGGAGTAGTCGGCAGCACAGGCCGCCGCGAGCTGGCCAGGCACGACCACGACGAGGGCTGCCGGACGAGACATCGTCCGGCAGCCCTCGTCCTGTGTCCGGCCCTGTGCCCCAGCCGACCCCGGCTCCTGGCGGCCCGGTGCCCGCGGCCGGAGCTGACTGTCCAGGGTGGACTCCCCGGACCCGGGGCCGACCCCTACCCGGTGTGCTCGAGCTCCCGGGGTGCGCGGCCGGCCCAGCGGGGGCACAGCACCGACAGCGGCAGCGCACGCCGCAGCCAGGGCAGCGGGGCGCAGCGGTGCTCGGCGGCGGTCAACCTCTGCAGGGCTTCCCGGCACGAGCGCTCGGTCCCGGCCGTCGCGCTGGGGTCGCCGTACCAGGCGAGCTCCACCGCTTCCACCAGCCCGGCGACGGCGGCACGGCCCGGCTCGTCCAGGCCGAGCTCGTCGCTCAGGCGCTGTCCACTGGTGCGCGCGGTGTCGGAGCTGCTCAGCTGCAGCCCGTGGTCGGCGGCGACGTCGACCAGCTCGGCCCAGGCCGCGTCCGCGCTGCCCACCGCCATCCGCCGGGAGCGCCGGCTGCGGCGCAGCACCACCGGCACGCAGCAGATGGCGCCCAGCAGCGTCACCGCCAGCACCGTCCACCCCACGGCAGCGGCCAGGTTGGAGGAGGTGGCCGGGGGAGCCGCCGCCGGCTGCGGCTCGTCCTCCGGAGCGGGGGTGGGGGGCGGGGGCGTCTCGGTCGGAGCCGCTGGCGCCGGCTGGGGTGCGGGTGCCGGGGCGGCCGCGGGTGCGGCGCTCTCCGGCGCGGCGTCCCCGGCCGTGGCCTCGCGGACGTAGCTGGGCACGTTGTTGCGTCCCTGGGCCAGCGGCGTGGGATCGAACCGCACCCAGCCCACCCCGGTGAAGTACACCTCCACCCAGGCGTGGGCGTCGTCGGTGGTCACCGTCCGCTGGCTGGCGTCGCCGGTACCGGGGGTGTAGCCCAGCACCACCCGGGAGGCGATACCCAGCTCGCGCAGCATCACGCCCATGGCGGAGGCGTACTGCTCGCAGAACCCGCGCCTGCTGCGGGTGAGGAAGTCCACCAGTGCGTCCTCGCCGACCGTGCCGTCGCCGGCGCGCAGGTCGTAGGTGAAGCCGTTGGCCCGGTTGGTGAAGAAGTCGCTGAGCAGCACCGCTGCGTCGAAGGTCGTGGGGGCGGAGCCGGCCACCTGCCGGGCCAGCGCGGACACCCGGGGGTCCACCCCGTCGAGCTGGCGCCACCGCGCGTCCACCCCGGCCTGGCTCTGCTGCCCGGCCCCCACTGCGCGCAGCCGCTCGACGGAGGTGCCCGGGTCCACCGCCTGCACGACGTAGCTCGGCAGCTGCTGGCGCTGGCTGGCCTGCAGCACCCCGGCCTCGGCGTTGTACCGGTACCCGCGCAGCTGTTCGTCCAGGCCGCGCAGGGCCACCGGGATGCCGGGCGAGGGCAGCCAGCGGTCGTTGTAGCCCAACCCGCGGATGGTGACGTCCTGCGGGCTGCCCACCAGCCCCTGCTGGGCCAGCCGGTCGCCGGCGGGCGTGCCCGCGGGCAGCTCCTCGACCACCCAGCCCCGGTCGTTGACGAAGGTGTCCAGGGTGACCGCCCGCAGGTAGGTCGGCGCCGTCATCCCCTCCACGGTGAACAGCGGGATGCTCTCGCGGGTGAGGTCGCCGCGCAGCTCGGTGAAGGGGTTGAGCGCCACCCCGTCGGAGCCGCCGCTGGTGCCCTGCAGCCGGGCGGAGGTGCCCACCCCGGTGGCGGCCGTGCCCACCCACAGCGCGCAGGCCAGGGCGCCGGCCACCGACACCGCCACCAACGGTGAGCGCAGCCCGGTCATGCCCGCCGACGGACCGGCCAGCGCAGCGCGTCGACTGCCGTCGGAGAGCAGCAGCAGCAGCACCCCCAGCGCACCGAGCGCGAACGACCACCACGCCAGCAGCGTGCTGGACAGCGACGCGGGCACCGCCACCACGCACAGCAGCACCAGTCCAGCCACCGCCGGCGTCTGGATGCCCGCCACCAGCAGGTCCACCAGCACGGCCGCGCACCCCAGGCACAGCACCAGCAGCAGCAGCATCTCGTCGGTGACGGCCACCGGCGACTGCTCGTTGGCGATCTGCGCACCCGCGCCGGACAGCAGCTCGCGCAGCCGGGTCAGGGCCGCGGGGCCGGGCAGCGCGGTGCCGGCGAAGGAGGCACACAGCAGCACCCCCAGGGCGAGCAGCTGCCCCACAGGCACTAGGAAGTGCGGGACGCGCACCAGCCGCAGCACCACACCCACGGCCGCGACGGTGGCGAAGGTGCCCGCCACGGGCAGCACCCAGCGGCTGGAGGTGAACAGGGTGGCCAGCGCTGCGCTGGCCAGCAGCAGGGCGAGCGCACCCACCAGGGCCTGCGCCGGCCGGGCGTCGCGGAACGTCACCGCCCCACCGACCCGGCGGCGGAGAACGCCGGCAGCAGGTCCGCCAGCGGGGTGCTGCCGCCCACGGCCGTCACCAGCCAACCCGCACCGGTCAGCAGGGGGACGCCGTCGCCGGGCAGCAGGTGGGCCACCGTGCCGGCCGCCCCCACCCGTGCGCGGTGCTCGAGCAGCACGGTGGCGTCGGCGGCGCCGGGCTCGCCGAGCACCGCCACCAGCTCGTCGCTCCCGGCCACCGCCAGCGCCGGGCCCAGCTCGGTGGTGGCGGACAGGCCAAGCACGGCCAGCTGGTCCAGGCCGGACCCGCCCGGTGCCAGCACCGCGGCGTCGGCGGTGACCACCCGCACCGGGGTGCTGGTGCGACGCAGGTGCTCGGCGAGGCTGGCCGCCAGGCTCACGGCGCGCTCGAAGGCCGGCTCACCCGCAGGCCCGCCGAAGGCGGAGTCCCGGTTGTCCAGCAGCACCGTCACCCGGGCGCGCTGGCCCTGCTCGGCGGTGCGCACCATCAGCTCGTCGCGGCGCGCGGAGCTGCGCCAGTGGATGCTGCGGATCTCGTCGCCGGGGACGTACCCGCGCAGCTGCGTGTCGCGGACGGCGTGGCCGCTGCTGGCCCGGGCGGCGGTCTCGGCGCCCGCCGCCCCACCCAGCACCACGGGCCGCAGCGGCTCCACCCGGGGCCGCACCAGCACCGGGGTGGCCGCGCCCACCGGGCGCTGCACCTGCACCAGGCCCAGCGCGTCGGTCAGCGACACCCGCAGCGGTCCCACCCGGTGCTCGCCGCGGCGGGTGGGCAGCAGGGCGTGCTGCAGCACCGCGCTCTCCCGGGCGCGCAGCCGGGGCAGCGCCAGCACGGCGTCGCGGCCGAGCTCGGCGGGCACCGGGTCGAGCACCAGCAGCCCACCGGCGGGCTGCCGGGCCACCGCGCGCACCTCGGTGGTCACCGGGCAGGGCTGCCCCACCGACGCCGGCTCCGGGCCCACCGACCGGCTGACCTCCAGCCGCAGCGGCAGCAGGGTGTGCAGCAGGGCGGTGAGCACGGGCAGCACCAGCAGCAGCACACCGGCGCGAAGCAGGTCGCGCTCGTCCAGGACCAGTGCGCACACCATGCAGGCCACTCCCGCGGCGACCAGGCAGCGCCCGCGGGTGGTCAGGCCCGACAGCGGCGAGCTCACTCAGCGCGCCGCGCGCGGAGCCGGACCGCCTCGCGGCACGGGAGTGCGGCCGACGATCTCCTGCACCACCGCAGCCGCGTCGCGTCGGGCGGCCACCGCCTCGCCGGAGAGCAGCAGGCGGTGGGCCAGCACCGGCTCGGCCACGGCGATCACGTCGTCGGGCAGCACGTGGGCGCGACCGGCCATCGCCGCGTGGGCCCGGGCGGCGCGGACCACGTGCAGGGTGGCGCGCGGCGAGGCACCCAGGCGCACCAGCGGAGAGGTGCGGGTGGCGCTCACCAGGGTCACCACGTACCGGCGCAGCTCGGCAGAGACGTGCACGTCGCGGACGGCGTCGATCATCCGGCTCACCTCGGCGGCCGAGCAGGCGGGCACCAGCTGGCCCACCGCGTCGTGGCCGGAGTGGGTGTCGATCATCATCAGCTCGGCCTCGGCCGAGGGGTAGCCCAGCGACACGCGGGTGGTGAAGCGGTCGCGCTGGGCCTCGGGCAGGGGGTAGGTGCCCTCCATCTCCACCGGGTTCTGGGTGGCGAGCACCATGAACGGCTCGGCGAGCTGGTAGGTGTGGCCGTCCACGGTGACCTGCTGCTCCTCCATGCACTCCAGCAGGGCAGACTGGGTCTTGGGCGAGGCCCGGTTGATCTCGTCGGCCACCAGCAGGTTGGCGAACACCGGTCCGGGCTGGAACTCGAACTCCCCGTTCTGGCGGTCGTAGATGGACACCCCGGTGACGTCGCTGGGCATCAGGTCCGGAGTGAACTGGATGCGCGATACCGAGGAGTCGACGGCACGGGCGAGCGCCTTGGCCAGCGCGGTCTTGCCCACGCCCGGAACGTCCTCCAGCAGCAGGTGGCCGCCGGCCAGCAGGGTGAGCACGGCCGTGCGCACCACTGCCGTCTTGCCCACCAGCACCTGCTCGACGGTGGCCACCACCCGCTCGGCCGTCTCGGCCACCTCGCTCACCGTCCACTGTGTGGCCGTCGACTGGGTGGCCGGCTGCTGCGCCGTGGCCGTCGACTGGGTGGTGGCGTGGCGCCCGTTGGTCTGGTGCGCGGAGCCGTCGGGCGCCCCGTCCCGGCCGTGCGCCGACGACCCCGGTCGCGCGAGCTCCTGCTCCCAGGCGCCGTCGAAGCCGCCCGTGGTCCGCGGTCTGCTCACGTGTGTCCTTCCCGGCGGTGCGGGCGGCCGCCGGCTGCGCCGCACGGCGGGCAGTGACGGTGACGTCCCAGGTCTCTCCACGAGTGTGCCAAACCTGCGGGTGGCGTGTTCGGACGAGCGCGGGGCCCGCCCGGGTGCCGGGCGTCCGGTGCTCCCGCTCCCCACCACCCACCACGCCCCACCATGACCGTCAGCGAGCCGGGGCGGACCCCGCCAGGGCGCTCTGCGACCAGGTGAACGGGGCCGGAAGGGGTCGCTGCGCGGCCGAGGGCAGGGCGGTCGCCCCACTCGCCCCCCACCGCGAACCGCCTTCTGCTACCTGCGAAAACGCCGTGAAGCGCCCGGTTTTTCCCGGTTGTGTCGGCTTGATAGTGGGCCCTGGTGGGGTAAGGTGGTGCGAAGTGGGGTGATGTGCAGCACCACCCTCGCGGACGAGCCGGGCGGCGGGGGAGTGGGGAGGTGCGGACATGGTCGAGATGAAGCCGATGTTCCTGGGCACCTACACCCCCAAGCTGGACGACAAGGGCCGGCTCACGCTGCCGGCCAAGTTCCGCGACGCCCTGGCCGGCGGAGTCATGGTCACCAAGGGTCAGGACCACAGCCTCGCCGTCTACCCGCGCGAGGAGTTCATCGTGCGGGCCCGCAAGGCGGCCGAGGCCTCCCGCACCAACGAGACGGCCCGGGCCTTCGTCCGGGCCCTCGCCGCCGGCACCGACGAGCAGCACCCGGACGGGCAGGGTCGCATCAGCCTCTCGGCCGACCACCGCCGCTACGCCGGCCTGGCCAAGGAGTGCGTAGTAGTCGGCTCGGTGGACTTCCTGGAGATCTGGGACGCCCAGGCCTGGCAGACCTACCTGGACGCCAACGAGGAGAGCTTCTCCCAAGGACGGGAGGAGGCGCTGGGCGACATCCTCTGAGCAGCGGCACCCACGGGTGTCCCGAGGCCTCCGTCCGAGGTTGGCCCTGACGCACTTCCCCGGCGTCAGGTCACCTTCGTTCGGACGGGGACCTCCCGACATCCGTCGCCACCGCGATCAGCCAGCCAGCTCAGCACCCGCCCCGCACTACCCCGGCCCACCCCAGCGCCCCAACACCCAGCGAGCAGACGAGGAGGACACCGTGGCACCCGAGCCAGACGGCCAGCAGCAGCCCGAGCAGCACCGGCACGTCCCCGTGCTCCGCGACCGCGTCACCGAGCTGCTCGAGCCGGCCCTGGCGCCCGGCAGCGTGCTCATCGACGCCACCCTCGGTCTCGGTGGGCACGCCGAGCACCTGCTCGCACGCAACCCGGGCATCCGCCTCATCGGCCTGGACCGCGACCCCGACGCCCTGGCGATGGCGGGGGAGCGGCTCGCGCCATACCGCAACCGGATCACCCTGGTGCACACCGTCTACGACGGCATCTACGACGCGCTCGAGCAGGCCGGGCTGGGCCGCGGCGGCCTGGTGCAGGGCGTGCTGTTCGACCTGGGCGTGTCCTCCATGCAGCTCGACGCCACCGAGCGCGGCTTCGCGTACAGCAAGGACGCCCCGCTGGACATGCGGATGGACCCGACCACGGGCATCACCGCCGCCGAGGTGCTCAACACCTACTCCCACGGCCAGCTGGCCCGGGTGCTGTCCACCTACGGCGAGGAGCGCTTCGCCGGACGGATCGCCTCGGAGGTGCTGCGCCAGCGCGAGCGCGAGCCCTTCACCACCAGCGCCCGCCTGGTGGAGGCCATCTACGCCGCCGTCCCCGCCGCCACCCGCCGCACCGGGGGGCACCCCGCCAAGCGCACCTTCCAGGCGCTGCGCATCGAGGTCAACGGAGAGCTGGACGCGCTGCGCGCCGCACTGCCCGCGGCCATCGACGCGCTCGGCGTGGGCGGGCGCATGGTGGTGATGTCCTACCAGTCGCTGGAGGACCGGGTGACCAAGCACGAGCTGGCCCCGCGACTGCGCTCCAACACCCCCGAGGGACTGCCCGTGGAGCTGCCCGGGCAGGGCCCCGAGCTGGAGTCCCTCACCCGGGGCGCCGAGCGCGCGAGCGAGACCGAGATCGAGGAAAACCCGCGGGCTGCACCGGTACGACTCCGTGCCGTGCAGCGCATCTCCAGGAGGCCGGCATGACCGCACCCACCCGTACCCGTCCGGCCCCCACCCGTCGCGCCCCGCGCAACGCCCCGCCCACCCGGCGTGGTGGACGCTCGGTGGCCGCGCAGCGCGCCTACGAGCGCAAGGTCGACCGCACGCAGCGGTGGAACCACCTGGTGCCGGAGCAGCTGGCCAGCGTGGCCGTGGCCCGCAAGGTGCCCTTCGTGGTGCTGGTCATCGCCCTGCTCGGCCTCGGCCTCGTGAGCACGCTGTGGCTGTCCACCAACTCCGCGGCCAGCTCCTACCAGATCACCGACGCGCAGAAGGAGAACCGGCTGCTCTCCGAGCGGGTGGAAGCCCTGCAGCGCGACGTGGCCACCATGGACTCCGCCGCCGCGCTGGCCACCCGGGCCAAGCAGCTGGGCATGGTGCCCAGCACCAACGTCGCCCGCCTGTCGGTGGGTCCGGACGGCGCCGTCACCGTGGTCGGCAGCCCGGCCCCGGCCGCGCCGCCCGCCGGCCCGCCCCCCGCCCCGCAGGTGGCCGGCGTGCCGCCGGTGGGTGCCGCGCCGTCGCCGGTGGCCACCCAGCAGATCGCCCCGGCCACCCGCGCCGGTGCCGAGACCCCCACCGCGGGCGCCACCACCCCGACCACCCCGAGCGCCACCACCCCGCGCGCCACCCGGCCGACCAGCAGCGCTCCTGCCGGCACCAGCGCCCCCGCCGCCGACAGCCGCCCGGCAGCCCCTGCGACCCAGGCCCCCGCTCCGGCCGCCCCGACCCGGGTCGCCACCATCCCACCGACCCCGGTGCCCCCGGTGGCCGAGGCCGCCACCACGCCGGGCGCGCCTCCCGCGGCTCCCGCTGTCCCGCAGGCACACTCTGAGCAGATCCAGCCGGGGGCGGCCCCGGCCACTGCCGGTGGAGGAGCCTGATGCCCGACGATCGACGCGCACCGCGATCGGCCTCGGCAGCTCGGAGCTCCACCCGCAGGATGAGCCTGCGGCGACGTGACACCGGCCCGCGCACCGTCCGTCCCGCCGACTACCGCCGCCACCAGGTCAGCGCCATGCTGATGGTGGCGGCGCTGGTCATTGCCGGCTTCCAGCTGATCCGCGTGCAGGGCGTGGACGCCGCCGGGCTGTCCGCCCGGGCCGATGCCCAGCGCACCTCCACCCAGACACTGGTGGCCAACCGCGGCGCCATCACCGACGTCACCGGCAAGAAGATGGCGTTCACCCTGCAGGCCAAGGCCCTCACCTTCCAGCCGCAGGCGGTCAAGGCGGACCTGGTCAAGGCCCGTGAGGCCAACCCCGCCGCACCCACGCCGGCCGACCGCATCCAGCAGATCGCCGTCGGCGTGCACGACGTCCTGGGCCCGGCCGCCCCGGTGGCCAAGCTGGTGCAGGCGATGAGCGCGGACACCACCTTCACCTACCTGGCCCGGGGCGTGGACCCGGCCCTGGCCACGCAGATCACCGAGAGCTTCCCGGAGGTCGGCGCCGAGCGCCAGGACATCCGGCAGTACCCCACCGGTCGCACCGGAGCCAACATGATCGGCGGCACCGGCTGGGACGGCCACGGCCTGCTCGGCCTGGAGGGCTCGATGGACGCCACCCTGGCGGGCACCGACGGCACCCGCACCGTGGAGGTCGGCTCCGACGGCGCCGTCATCCCGGGCAGCACCCGCGACGAGCAGCCGGCCCAGGACGGCGACACCATCCAGCTGACCTTCGACGCCGACGCCCAGTACCAGGTGCAGGAGATGACCCAGCGCGCCAAGGACCTCTCCGGGGCCAAGCACGCCTCGGTGGTGGTCATGGACACCAAGGGCAAGATCGTGGCGATGGCCAACGACGGCACCTTCGACCCGGGCACCGAGACCGGGACCGCGCCCGCCGCCGCGCTGGGCAACCCGTCGGTCACCACCCCGTTCGAGCCCGGCTCGGTGGCCAAGATCGTCACCGCCGCCGCCGCCATCGAGTACGGCGTCACCACGCCGGAGGAAGTGCTGGACATCCCCGCCGGCATCACCATGGGTGGCGCCACCGTGCGCGACGCGTGGGGACACGGCGACGTCAAGTACACGACCACCGGGGTGTTCGGGAAGTCCTCCAACATCGGCACCCTGGTGCTCGCCCAGCGGGTGGGCGCCGACCGCTTCTCCGACATGGTCAGCCGCTTCGGGCTGGGTCAGCTCACCAACGTCGGCCTGCCCGGCGAGACGGCCGGCTCGGTGCCGCCGCAGTCGCAGTGGTCGGGCAGCACCTTCGCCAACCTGCCCATCGGGCAGGGCCTGTCCATGTCCCTGCTGCAGATGACCGGCATGTACCAGGCCATCGCCAACGGCGGCGTGCGCATCCCGCCCCGCGTGGTGGCCGCCACCGTCGACGCCAGCGGCAACCGCACCGAGACGCCCGAGCCCGAGGGCGTGCGGGTGGTCAGCGAGCAGACGGCCAGCACCGTCAAGGACATGTTCCGCGCGGTGGTGCAGGACGAGCCGAACCAGGAGCGTGGCACCGGAGTGGCAGCGGGCATCGACGGCTACCAGGTGTCCGGCAAGACCGGCACCGCCCAGCAGGTCGACCCGAAGTGCGGCTGCTACTCCAACTCGCAGTACAACATCACCTTCGCGGGCATGGTTCCGGCCGACAACCCCAAGTACGTCATCGGCATCATGCTCGACGCCCCCGAGCGGTCCACCGACGGCAAGCCGGGTGCCTCCGCCGCCCCGCTCTTCCACGACATCGCCTCCTGGCTGCTGCTGCGCAACCGGGTTCCGCTCTCCAGCGGCCCCACGCCGGTCATGCCCTTCGTGAAGGAGTGAGAGCCCCACGCGAGCCGGTAACCTCATCGCACGTGCCGCCGCCCCCTGAGCTTCCCGCCCCCGAGTCCGAGAGTTCCCCGGTGCCCGACCGGATCCACCCGCAGACCCCCGGTCAGACGCCGGTTGCCGCTCCACCAGCCGAGGACGAGCGCCCCACCGCGAGCGTGCCCACGACGCTGACCGAGCTGGCCGTCCTGGTCGGCGCCGAGCTGCGCAGCACCAGCACCAGCGCCGAGATCACGGTCACCGGAGCCACCCTGCGCGCCGACACAGTGCGCCCCGGCGACCTCTTCGCCGCGCTGCCGGGTGCGCGCGCCCACGGTGCCGACTTCGCCGCCACCGCCCTGGCCGCCGGTGCGGTGGCCGTGCTGACCGACGCCGCCGGCGCCACCCGGCCCGCCCTGGTCGACGTGCCGGTGCTGGTGCACCCCGACCCCCGCTCGGTCGTGGGCATCCTCTCCGCGCACCTCTACGGCAACCCGTCGGCGCACGTGCCCGTGCTCGGCATCACCGGGACCTCCGGCAAGACCACCACCGCCTACCTGGTGGAGGCCGGCCTGCGCGCCGCTGGGCTGGTGCCCGGCCTCATCGGCACCGTGGAGACGCGGGTGGCCGGTCGGCGCATCCCCAGCAGCTTCACCACGCCGGAGGCGCCGGACCTGCAGGCCCTGCTGGGACGGATGGACGAGGGGGCGGTCGACGCCGTGGTCATGGAGGTCTCCAGCCACGCGCTCACCCTGGGCCGGGTGGAGGGCACCCGCTTCGCGGTGGGCGGCTTCACCAACCTCTCCCGCGAGCACCTGGACTTCCACCCCACCTTCGAGGACTACTTCGCGGCCAAGGCCCGACTGTTCGCCCCCGGCTCCGCGGTGCGCTGCGAGCGGGCCGTGGTGTGCGTGGACGACGAGTGGGGCCGGCGCATCGCCGAGCTCTACGGCCCGGACGCGGTGACCGTCAGCGCCACCGGCTCCGCCGCCAGTTGGTGGGCCGAGGACGTCTCCGCCGCCGACGACGGCGGCCAGCACTTCACCGCCTGCGGACCCGCGGGCGTGCGGCTGCCCGCGCACCTGCGCCTGCCCGGCCGCTACAACGTGGCCAACGCCCTGCTCGCCATCGCCATGCTCACCTGCGCCGGCGTCTCCGCCGAGCACGCGGCCGCCGGCGTGGCCGCGGTGGACGTGCCGGGGCGGATGGAGCGGGTCGACGTCGGCCAGCCCTTCCTGGCGGTCGTGGACTACGCGCACAAGCCCGCCGCGCTGCAGGCCGTGATCGAGGCCCTGCGCGAGCAGGTGTCCGGCCGGGTGGCCGTGGTGGTCGGCGCCGGGGGAGACCGCGACCCGGGCAAGCGCACCATGATGGGCGAGGCGGCCGCCCGCGGCGCCGACCTCCTCGTGGTCACCGACGACAACCCCCGCAGCGAGGACCCGGCCACCATCCGGGCCGCGGTGCTGGCCGGCACCGAGCAGGTGCCCGCCGACGTGCGAGCCGAGGTCGTCGAGGCCCTCGACCGCGCCTCGGCCATCGACCGGGCGGTCCGCTGGGCCCAGCCCGGGGACGTGGTGCTGGTGGCCGGCAAGGGCCACGAGACCGGACAGGAGATCAACGGCGTGAAGCACCCGTTCGACGACCGAGACGTGCTGGCAGCTGCCATCACGCGGACCCGCTCATGATCGCGCTGAGCCTGCAGCAGGTGGCCGACGTGGTGGGCGGGACGCTGCACGACTGTCCCGACCCGACCGTGCAGGTGACCGCCGGGGTGGAGTTCGACAGCCGCAAGATCGTGCCGGGCGGGCTGTTCCTGGCCCTGCCCGGCGAGCGGGTGGACGGCCACGACCACGCCGCCGCCGCCGTCGCCCAGGGTGCGGTGGGCGTGCTGGCTGCCCGACCGGTGGGCGTGCCCGCCGTGGTGGTGCCGGCCGCCGGTGCGCACGACCGCCGGGCGATGGCCCTGGCCGCCGACACCGACGGCTCCGGCGCCGCGGTGCTCGCCGCCCTGGCGCGGCTGGCCCGCGCCTCGGTGGACGCGCTGCCCGGCCTGCGGGTGGTGGGCGTGACCGGGTCCTCCGGCAAGACCTCCACCAAGGACCTGCTCGCCGCCGTCCTCGCCCCGCTCGGCACCGTGGTGGCGCCCCCGGGATCGTTCAACAACGAGCTGGGCCATCCCTGGACGGTGCTGCGCGCCGACGCGGACACCCGCTTCCTGGTGCTGGAGCTCTCCGCCCGCGGCGTCGGCCACGTGGCGGCGCTGTGCGAGGTGGCCCCACCGCAGATCGGCGTGGTGCTGAACGTGGGCACCGCGCACCTGGGCGAGTTCGGCTCGCGCGCGGCCATCGCCCAGGCCAAGGGCGAGCTGGTGGAGGCGCTGCCCGCCGCCGCCGACGGCGGGGTTGCCGTGCTCAACGCCGACGACCCCCTGGTGGCCGCCATGGCCTCGCGCACCACTGCCCGGGTGGTGCTGGTGGGCACCTCGCCCAGCGCCGACATCCGGGCCACCGACATCGAGCTGGACGAGCAGGCCCGGCCGCGGTTCACCCTGCACACCCCGCAGGGGCACACCCAGGTGGAGCTGGCCGTGCACGGCGAGCACAACGTGGGCAACGCGCTGGCGGCCGTCGCGGTGGCGCTGGAGGCCGGGGCCAGCCTGGGCCAGGTGCGCACCGCGCTGGCCGGTGCGCGCGCGGCCTCGGTGCGCCGGATGGACCTGCGCACCCGCGCCGACGGCGTCACCGTCATCAACGACTCCTACAACGCCAACCCCGACTCGGTGCGCGCCGCGCTGAAGGCGCTGGTCAGCATGTCCCGGGGTGCCCGGGCCGCGGTTCCGCGCCGCAGCTGGGCGGTGCTCGGCGAGATGGCCGAGCTGGGGGCGGATACCGTTGCCGCGCACGACGGCATCGGTCGCCTCGCGGTCCGGCTGGACGTGCACCGGCTGGTGGTGGTGGGCGAGTCCGCCCGGGCCATGCACACCGGCGCCGTGCAGGAGGGGTCGTGGGGAGAGGAGTCGGTGATCGTGCCCGACGTGGCCGCGGCGATCGACCTGCTGCGCCGCGAGGTCGAACCCGGTGACGTGGTGCTGGTGAAGGCCTCGCAGTCCCAGGGCCTGTGGCGGGTGGCCGAGGCGCTGCTGGCCGACGACGGGCCCAGGTCCGGCCCCGACCAGGACAGCAACAGCAACAGCAACAGCGAACAGGCAGAGGAGGGACAGCAGTGAGACAGATCCTCATCGCCGCGGGCATCGCGTTCGCGGTCTCCATCCTGCTGACCCCCTACCTGATCAAGGTCTTCTCCGGGCAGGGCTTCGGCCAGGAGATCCGCCAGGAGGGCCCGGCCAGCCACCAGGCCAAGCGCGGCACCCCCACCATGGGCGGGGTCGCCATCATCGCGGCGCTGTGGGCCGGCTACTGGGGTTCCCACGCCATCGGGGCCGGCCTGGAGGCGGAGGGGCCGACAGCGTCGGGGCTGCTGGTGCTGGGACTGACCTCGGTCCTCGGGCTGGTGGGCTTCCTCGACGACTTCATCAAGATCCGCAAGCAGCGCAACCTCGGCCTGAACAAGACGGCCAAGCTCGTCGGCCAGCTGGTCGCCGCGGTGCTGTTCGGGGTGCTGGCGCTGCGCTTCGCCAACGAGGAGGGCCTCACCCCGGCCACGCCCAACCTGTCCTTCGTGCGGGACATCGCCACGGTGTCCTTCGGCACGGTCGGCTTCGTGCTGTTCTGCTACCTGCTGGTGAGCGCCTGGTCCAACGCGGTGAACCTCACCGACGGCTTGGACGGGCTCGCCGCCGGCTCCATGGCGATGGTGCTGGCCACCTACGTCATCATCTGCTTCTGGCAGTACCGCAACGACTGCGGCACCACCGCGCTGGCCGGCTGCTACGAGGTGCGCGACCCGCTGGACGTGTCCCTGCTCGCCGCTGCGGCGATGGGTGGCTGCGTCGGCTTCCTGTGGTGGAACGCCGCACCGGCCAAGATCTTCATGGGCGACACCGGCTCGCTGGCCCTGGGTGGGCTGCTCGCCGGCATCAGCATGGTCACCCGCACCGAGCTGCTGCTGGTGGTGCTGGGCGCGCTGTTCGTGATGGAGGCAGCCTCCGTGGTGGTGCAGGTGGCGGTGTTCCGCACCAGCCGCCGACGGGTGTTCCGGATGGCCCCGTTCCACCACCACTTCGAGCTCGCCGGATGGGCGGAGACCACGGTGATCATCCGCTTCTGGATCCTCGCCGCGATCTCCTGCGCCCTGGGCCTGGCGCTGTTCTACAGCGAGTGGCTCTCGGCGATCGGGCCGTGACCGGTCCCGGCGGCACGAGCGCTGCGGCCCCGCGCCCGGCGCTGGACGTGCGCGAGCTGACCGGTCGGCAGGTGCTGGTGGCCGGCGGCCGGGTGAGCGGCCTGGCCATGGTGCGCGCCCTGGTTCGCCTCGGCGCCCGGGTGGTGGCCACCGACTCCAACCCCGCCATGCTCGACCAGCTCACCGCCCTGGGTGCGGAGGCGCACCTGGACCTGCAGGAGCCGCCCGCGGGCACCGAGCTGGTGTGCACCGTGCCCGGGTTCCGCCCCGATGCGCCGCTGCTGCGGGCCGCGGCGGCCGCGGGGCTGCCGGTGTGGGGCGACGTCGAGCTGGCCTGGTGGTGCGACCAGGCCGAGGTGTTCGGCCCCCGCAAGCAGTGGCTGGTGGTCACCGGCACCAACGGCAAGACCACCACCACCACCATGCTGGACGCGATCCTCACCGCCGACGGCCTGGCCAGCACCGCCTGCGGCAACATCGGGCGCGCGGTGCTGGACGTGCTGCTGGCGGAGCCGGCGCTGACCCACCTCGCGGTGGAGCTGTCCTCCTTCCAGCTGCACTGGGCGCCGTCGGTGCGCCCCGCAGCCGGTGCCGTGCTGAACATCGCCGAGGACCACCTGGACTGGCACGGTGGGATGGCCGCCTACACCGCGGCCAAGGCGCAGGTCCTCACCGGCGACGTGGCGGTGGTGGGGGTGGACGACCCGGCCGCGGCCGCGCTGGGCGAGCAGCCCCGGGCTGGGCGCACCGTGGGCTTCACCCTGGGCGAGCCCACGGCAGACCAGCTCGGCGTCGTCGGCGACGCGCTGGTGGACCGGGCCTTCGGCGACGGCCCCGAGGCGCACACCGTGCTGGCGCACACCGCTGACGTCACCCCGGCCGGCCCGCCCGGGCTGCTGGACGCCCTCGCGGCGGCCGCGCTGGCCCGCTCCGCCGGGGTGGCGCCGGAGTCGGTGGCGGCGGGGCTGCGGGCCGTGCAGCAGGGTGCGCACCGCGCGGTGCTGGTGGCCACCCACGACGGCGTGGACTACGTCGACGACTCCAAGGCCACCAACCCGCACGCCGCGCTCGCCTCCGTCACCGCCCACCCCCGGGTGGTCTGGGTGGCCGGCGGGCTGCTCAAGGGAGCCAGCGTGGACGCGCTGGTGCAGGCGGTCGCCGACCGGCTGGTGGGTGCGGTGCTGCTGGGTCGCGACCGTGCGGTGATCGCCGACGCACTGCGGCGACACGCGCCGCAGATCCCGGTGGTGGAGGTGGGCAAGGGCCACGATGGACCCATGAGCGAGGTGCTGTCGGCTGACGCTGCGATGTCCGCGGTGGTCGGCGAGGCGGCGCGGCTGGCCCAGCCCGGCGACGTGGTGCTGCTCGCGCCGGCCGCGGCCTCCATGGACATGTTCACCGACTACGGCCACCGCGGAGATGCCTTCGCCGCGGCAGCCCAGGCGCTGGCCACCGGTGCGACCGCGCCGGGGACGGAGCGGTGACCATCAGCAAGGACGCCGCCGGGCGCCGGAGCACCGGCTCGCGCACCGGCAGCCGCGGGACGCGGGGCGCCGCCGAGGACCGACGCCCCCGGCGCGGGGCCTCGTCGGCGTCGGCGGGGGTCTCCGCCACGGCCCGCCAGGTCGGCGAGCGGCTCACCGGCTGGCTCTCCCGGCCGCTCACCTCGTTCCACCTGGTGGTCAGCCTGCTGCTGCTGCTCAGCGGGCTCGGGCTCACCATGGTGCTCTCGGCCTCCAGCGTGGAGTCCTACGCCCAGGACGGCTCCGCCTACAGCGTCTTCACCCGGCAGGTCATCTTCGTGCTGCTGGGTCTGTGCCTGTTCTACGTGGGCATGCGCGTCAAGGTGGCCACCCTGCGCAGGTGGTCGCTGCCGGCGTTCCTGGGCTGCGTGGCGATGCTGGTGCTGGTGCTGGTGCCCGGCATCGGCAGCATGTCCAACGGCGCCCGGTCGTGGTTCGTCCTCGGGCCGGTGTCGCTGCAGCCCTCCGAGGTGGCCAAGATCGCGATCGCCGTGTGGGGCGCGCACCTGCTGTCGATCAAGCGTGGCCAGCTGCACTCGCTGCGGCACATGCTCATGCCGCTGCTGCCGGCGGCGGCCATCGTGCTGGTGCTGATCTTCCTGCAGCCCGACCTGGGCACCAGCATCTCGCTGGCCATCGTGGTGCTGGGACTGCTGTGGTTCGCCGGGGCGCCGGTCAAGCTGTTCCTGACCCTGCTGGCCCTGGCCGGTGTGGTCTTCGTGGTGGTGGCGCTGACCGCGAGCTACCGCCTGGAGCGCATCACCTCCTTCCTCGACCCCGGGGCCGACCCGCAGGGGGCGGGCTACCAGGCCATGCAGGCCCGGTACTCCCTGGCCGGGGGCGGGCTGTGGGGCGTGGGGCTGGGGCAGAGCCGCGGCAAGTGGAGCTACCTGCCCGAGGCGCACAACGACTTCATCTTCGCCATCCTCGGCGAGGAGCTGGGCTTCGTCGGCGCCGCCGCGGTGCTGCTGCTCTTCGGCGCCCTCGCCTACACCGGGCTGCGCATCGCCCGCCGCTCCATCGACCCGTTCCTGCGCCTGCTCACCGCCACCGTCACGCTGTGGCTGGTGGGTCAGGCCGTCATCAACATCGGCTACGTCATCGGGCTGCTGCCCGTCACCGGGCTCACCCTGCCGCTGGTGTCCTCTGGAGGTACTTCCACCGCCGTGACCATGTTCGTGTTCGGACTGCTGGCCAACGCCGCGCGCCACGAGCCACCCGCCGTGGCCGCCCTGCGCACCCAGGGGGAGGGCCCGCTCGGCCGGCTGCTGCGGCTGCCGGCGCCTGAGCCCTACCGCGCCCGCCCCAGCTCCCGGGTGGTGCGCACCGGCGAGCAGGCGCGCCGCGCGCGCACCGCGCACCCGGCACCTGGTGGTGCCCGCCCGACCGCCGAGCGTGCTGGGCCGGAGGGCGTTGCCGCCGACCGCAGGACCGAGCCGCTGCGCTCCGCCCCCCGCGGGCAGTCCCGCCAGCCCGCCCGTGGTCCGCGCAGCCGCACCCCCGAGCCGCCGCGGCGTCCCGGCACCAGCCGCGGCACCGACACCGGACGCGGAGGTCGCAGGTGAGCACTGCTGCTGACCAGCGCCCGCTCTCGGTGGTGGTGGCCGGAGGTGGCACGGCCGGACACGTCGAGCCCGCGCTGGCCGTGGCCGACGCCCTCCGCCTGGTGCGGCCGGACGTGCGGGTCACTGCCCTGGGCACCGCTCGCGGGCTGGAGACCACGCTGGTACCAGAGCGGGGCTACCCGCTGCAGCTGATCCCGCCGGTCCCGCTGCCGCGCAAGCTCTCCGCCGACCTGCTCCGGCTGCCGGCCCGTGTGGTCGCCTCGGTGCGCGCCACCCGGGCGGTGCTGCGCGCGGTGGACGCCGACGTGGTGGTCGGCTTCGGCGGCTACGTCGCGCTGCCGGCCTACCTCGCCGCCCGCGGGCGCCGCGGGGTGCCGGTGGTGGTGCACGAGGCCAACGCCCGCGCCGGCGTCGCCAACAAGGTGGGTGCCCGCGTGGCGCGCCGCGTGCTGGCGGCTGTGCCCGGCAGCGGGCTCCGTGGCGCCGAGGTGGTGGGCATCCCGCTGCGGCAGTCCATCACCGACCTCGACCGCGCCGCGCTGCGCGCCGAGGCCCGCAAGCACTTCGACCTCGACCCCGACGGGCCGGTGCTGCTGGTCACCGGTGGCTCGCAGGGCGCCCGCAGCATCAACGACGCCGTGTCCGGTGCGGCGCAGGCCCTGGGCCGGGCCGGCATCGGCGTGCTGCACGCGCACGGCCCGCGCAACACCGTCGAGGTGCACTCGCCGGAGGGCGCGCCGCGCTACGTGGCCGTGCCGTACCTGTCCCGGATGGACCTGGCCTACGCCGCCGCCGACGCCACCATCTGCCGCTCCGGCGCGATGACCGTCGCCGAGGTCTCCGCGGTCGGCCTGCCGGGCATCTTCGTGCCCCTGCCGCACGGCAACGGCGAGCAGGAGCTCAACGCTCGTCCGGTGGTCGACGCCGGCGGTGGACTGCTGGTGCGCGACGCCGACCTCACTCCCGAGCTGGTGGCGACCACCGTCGTGCCGCTGCTCACCGACCCCGAGCGGCTGGCGGCCATGGGGGCCGCCGCCGCCGCGTCCGGGCACCGCAGCGCGGCCGCCCGCATCGCCGAGATCGTCCTGGAGGTAGCCCGATGACCCCGCTCGACGAGCCGAACGAGCTCAGCGAAGGGTTGCCGGCCGAGCTGGCGCGGGTGCACATGGTGGGCATCGGCGGTGCCGGCATGAGCGGGGTGGCGCGGATCCTGCTCGCCCGCGGTGGGCAGGTCTCCGGCTCCGACGCCAAGGAGTCCCGCGGCGTCCTGGCGCTGCGCGCCCGCGGCGCCCAGGTGCGGCTGGGCCACGACCCCTCCGCGCTGGACCTGCTGCCGGGTGGGCCCACCACGGTGGTCACCACCACGGCCGCCATCCCCAAGGACAACCCAGAGCTGGTCGAGGCTCGTCGGCGCGGCATCCCGGTGACGGTGCGGCCCAAGGTGCTGGCCTCGCTGATGACCGAGACCCGCAACGTGCTGGTGGCCGGCACGCACGGCAAGACCTCCACCACCTCGATGCTGGTGGTGGCCCTGCAGCGCTGCGCCTTCGACCCGTCGTTCGCCATCGGCGGCGAGCTCAACGAGTCGGGCACCAACGCCCACCACGGCAGCGGCGACGTCTTCGTGGCCGAGGCCGACGAGAGCGACGGCTCGCTGCTGGAGTACAGCCCGCACGTCGTGGTGGTCACCAACGTCGACTACGACCACCTGGACTACTTCGGCACCGTCGAGGCCTACGTGGCGGTGTTCGACGCCTTCCTCGAGCGCATCGACCCCGATGGCGTGCTCATCGCCTGCGCCGACGACCCGGGCTCGGCCGCGCTGGCCGACCGGGCCGAGGCCGCCGGCCTCCGGGTGCAGCGCTACGGCCGCGCCGAGGGCGCCGACGCCCGCCTGCTCAGCTGGTCGGCGGCCGACGGTGGCGGCGCGGGGGAGGTGGCGCTGGCGGGGGAGAGCGCTGCGCGTCCCATGCGGCTCAACGTCCCCGGCGAGCACATGGCCCTCAACGCCCTGGGTGCGCTGCTGGCCGCCCTGGCGGTGGGCGCTGACCCGGCCCGGGCGCTGGAGGGACTCACCTCCTTCGGCGGGGTGCACCGGCGGTTCCAGCTCACCGGCAGCGAGGCCGGGGTGCGCGTCTACGACGACTACGCCCACCACCCCACCGAGGTGCAGGCGGTGCTGCGCGCTGCCCGCGCCGTGGTCGAGCAGCAGCCGGACGGACCCGGCCGGGTGGTCGTGCTGTTCCAGCCGCACCTGTACTCGCGCACGCTCACCTTCGCCACGGAGTTCGGCGCCGCCCTGTCGCTGGCCGACGAGGTGGTGGTGCTCGACGTCTACGCCGCCCGCGAGGAACCGGTGGCCGGAGTGAGCGGGGCGATCGTCGCCGAGGCGGTGACCTGCCCGGTGAACTACCAGCCGCACCTGGCCGCGGCCCCCGAGCAGGTGGCCGCGCTGACCCGGCCCGGCGACCTGGTGCTCACTATGGGCGCCGGCGACGTGACCATGCTCGGTCCGGAGATCCTGCGGAGCCTGCGCCTGCGTGCGGGTGGGTCGTTGCCGTGAGCCCGGCTGGTCGCTCTCCACGGCCCACCGCTCGGGGTGGCAGCCGCAGGACGGCCACGCACCGTGGTGCCCGCTCGGCCGCCGCCCGCGCGGCCACCCGCTCCCGGCGCACCACGGACACCACGGCCGCCGAGCCGGGCGGCCGTGCCGGCCGCAGCGCCCGGCGCAGTGCCCGGCGCGGTGGTGCCCGCAGCAGTGCTGCCAGCCGCAGCGGGGCCGGACGGGCGCGGCTGCCCAGGCTGGGCCTGCAGGTCGGCAGCCGGCAGAAGATGGCGCTGACCGTTGCGGTCGTGCTGGTGGTGGTGCTGGGCGCCGTGGCGTGGTTCAGCCCGCTGCTGTCGGTGCGCAGCGTGCAGGTGGAGGGGGCGCAGGTGCTCACCGCCGAGGAGGTGACCGCGGCGCTGGACGTGGCCGACGGCACGCCGCTGCTGCAGGTGGACCTCACCGAGGCGGCCGGCCGGGTGGCGATGCTGCCCCGCGCCGCCCGGGTGACCGTCGACCGGCACTTCCCCTCCGACCTGCGCGTGCTGGTGGAGGAGCGGGTGCCGGTGGTCTACGTGGACAAGGCCGACGGCCCGCACCTGCTGGACGCCACCGGAGTGGACTTCGCCGCCGCGGTGCCCCCGCCCGGCGTGCCGCGCCTGGTGACGGAGCGCCCCGGGCGCAGCGACCCGGTGACCACCGCAGCGCTGACCGTGATCACCTCGCTCCCGGCGCCGGTGCGCGCCCAGGTCACCCTGGTGAACCCGGGCTCGGCCGCTGACGTGCGGTTCACCCTCGGCGCGGACCGCGTGGTGGTCTGGGGGACACCGGACAACCTGGGCCGCAAGGCACAGGTGCTGGCAGCGGTGCTCACCCAGCCTGGCAAGGTGTACGACGTCTCCAGCCCCGACCTGCCGACCATCAGCTGACCAGGGGCGCGGAGTGGGTCACACAAAAATGATGGGCGCGTGCGGCGCGCCTGCTGGACCCAGGTGGAGCGGCTGCATAGCGTCTCCTCGTCGAACAACTTGACATAACTCTAAGCCTGCAGTTTAGGGTGAGGGTTTTGACCCCGCCCCGGCGTCCGCGCCAGCAGCACCCAGACACACCAGCTCCACCCCTGCACCCGACGGACACACGAAAGCCTGTGAGGACCCACCCATGACGCCTCCGCACAACTACCTCGCCGTAATCAAGGTCGTCGGCATCGGCGGCGGCGGTGTCAACGCGGTCAACCGGATGATCGACGTCGGCCTCAAGGGCGTGGAGTTCATCGCCATCAACACCGACGCCCAGGCGCTGCTGATGAGCGACGCCGACGTCAAGCTCGACGTCGGCCGCGAGCTCACCCGCGGCCTCGGTGCCGGCGCCGACCCCGAGGTCGGCCGCCGCGCCGCCGAGGACCACAAGGACGAGATCGAGGAGGTCCTCAAGGGGGCCGACATGGTCTTCGTGACCGCCGGCGAGGGTGGTGGCACCGGTACCGGTGGCGCCCCCGTGGTCGCCAGCATCGCCCGCAAGCTGGGTGCGCTGACCATCGGTGTGGTCACCCGCCCGTTCTCCTTCGAGGGCAAGCGCCGTGGCGGCCAGGCCGAGGACGGCATCGCCGGCCTGCGCGAGTCCTGCGACACCCTCATCGTCATCCCCAACGACCGGCTGCTGCAGCTCGGCGACGCCGCCGTCAGCCTGATGGACGCGTTCCGCTCCGCCGACGAGGTGCTGCTCAACGGTGTGCAGGGCATCACCGACCTGATCACCACCCCGGGCCTGATCAACGTCGACTTCGCCGACGTCAAGAGCGTCATGTCCGGCGCGGGCAGCGCCCTGATGGGCATCGGCTCCGCCCGCGGGGACGGGCGCGCCGTGCAGGCCGCCCAGACCGCCATCAACTCGCCGCTGCTCGAGGCCTCCATGGAGGGTGCGCACGGCGTGCTGCTGTCCATCGCCGGTGGCTCCGACCTCGGCCTGTTCGAGATCAACGAGGCCGCCACCCTGGTGCAGGAGGCCGCCCACGTCGACGCCAACATCATCTTCGGGACGGTCATCGACGACTCCCTCGGTGACGAGGTCCGGGTGACCGTGATCGCCGCCGGCTTCGACGGGTCCGGCCCGGTGCGCAAGTCGCTGGAGCCCACCGCCGTCGCACCGCGCAACTCCACCGGCAACACCGGCCAGTCCGCGCAGGGCCTGCCGCCCACCCGGGCCAGCGCCTTCGACGCCGGTCGCCAGGAGTACCCGCGCGCGGGTGCCACGGGCGAGGCCGGTCGCGGACCGGTGCAGAACGGTCCCGGCGGCCTTCCGCCGCGCCCGGGCCAGCGTCCGGCCAGCGGCTTCGGCGGCGGTCGCACCGTCCCCGTCGAGGACGACGGCGATGACGAGGTGGACGTTCCTCCCTTCATGCGGCGGTGAGTCCGTCGGCGCCGCTGCGGGTGCGCCGGGTGGTCACCACGCGAGCCGGTGGCAGCTCGGTCGGCCCGTACGCCTCCTTCAACTTCGGTGACCACGTCGGTGACGATCCCGCCGCGGTGGCCGCCAACCGGCTCCGGCTGGCCGAGGGCATCGGTCTGCCCGCTGACCGGCTGGTCTGGATGGAGCAGGTGCACGGTCGGTCGGTGGCCGTCGTGGACGGTCCGCAGCCGCACCCCGTGCCGGCCACCGACGGCCTGGTGACCGCCGAGCGCAACCTGGCGCTGGTGGTGCTCGCGGCCGACTGCACCCCGGTGCTGCTGTCCGACGACACCGCCGGCGTGGTGGCCGCGGTGCATGCCGGCCGGGTCGGTGCCCGCATCGACATCGTCGCCGCCACCCTGGCGGCTATGCGCTCGGCGGGTGCGGTGACCGAGCGGATCGCCGCGCTGCTGGGCCCTGCCGCCTGCGGGCAGTGCTACGAGGTCCCCGCCCACATGCGTGACGACGTGGAGGCGCACCTGCCGGGCAGCGCCAGCCGAACTCGCGCAGGCACGCCGGGTCTGGACATTCGCGCCGGGCTGCGGCGGTCCCTGCTGGAGCACGGCGTGGCCGGGGTGGCGGTGGACCAGCGGTGCACCATGGAGTCGGCGGAGCTGTTCAGCCACCGCCGCGGCGCCCCCACCGGGCGGCTGGCCGGCGTCATCTGGAGCGAGGACGTGGCGCGGTGACCGGTCCGGGAGCGGAGAGTGACCGCGGAGCCGGCCGCGCCGCCGAGATCGCCAGCGCCCTGGCTGCGGTGCGCGGTCGCGTCCGCGACGCCTGCCGTGCTGCGGGACGGGACGAGGCCGCGGTCGAGCTGCTGGCCGTCACCAAGACCTTCCCCGCCACCGACGCCGCCCACCTGGTGGACCTGGGCTGCCGGAGCCTGGGCGAGGCCCGCGAGCAGGAAGCCACCCCCAAGGTGGCTGAGCTGGCCCAGCTGCGGCCGGACGCGCCGGTGCGCTGGCACGTCATCGGCCGGCTGCAGCGCAACAAGACCCGCTCGGTGGCCCGCTGGGCGCACCGGGTGGAGACGGTGGACAGTCCCCGGCTGCTGGCCGCGCTGGACCGCGCCACGGGCAACGCCGCGAGTGCGGGGGAGCGCAGCACGCCGCTGGAGGTGCTGGTGCAGGTGAGCCTGGACGGCGACCCCACCCGCGGTGGCTGCCCCCGCGAGGACCTGCCCGAGCTGGTCGAGCGCGCCGCCACGGCCGAGCACCTGCGGCTGCGGGGCCTGATGGCCGTCGCTCCCCAGGAGGCCGACCCCGACACCGCGTTCGCCACCACGGCCGAGCTCGCCGAGGCCGTCCGGCAGCAGCACCCGTCCGCCGACCAGCTCTCCACCGGCATGTCCCACGACCTGGAGGCGGCTGTGCGTCACGGCTCCACCTGCGTGCGTGTCGGTACGGCCCTGCTGGGCGCGCGGCCGATAATCTCAACCTGATCACGATGCACCTGCACACGACGCACCTGATTCTCGTGCCCGCCCACTACCCCGGGCACACGATCCACCCTCACGGAAGGTCCCTCTCATGAGCTCCCTGCACAAGTTCAAGGCTTACTTCGGCATGGTGCCAAGCGAGGACTACGACGAGGAGGGTTACGCCGACGGCTACGCCGAGCACGACCCCGCGTTCTCCGGCAGCTCGCGCCGGGGCGCCGAGGAGCCGGCCGGCTACGACTCGGCCGCCTACGAGCCCGCGGTGGAGGCACCCCGCTCCCGCCCGCGCCTGGAGCCGCTGAGCGCGCGCCGCCCCAGCGCCGCGGCCACCGGTGCCACCCGCGGTGCACTGGCCATGGACGACCGTGCCGCGAGCGCACAGCGCAGCGAGTCCCTGGCCGAGGGGAGCAACCCGCTGGCCAAGATCACCACCCTCAACCCCAGCAGCTACAACGAGGCGCGCACCATCGGTGAGCGCTACCGCGAGGGCATCCCGGTGATCATGAACCTCACCGAGATGAGCGACTCCGACGCCAAGCGCCTGGTGGACTTCGCGGCCGGGCTGGCCTTCGCCATGCGCGGCTCCATCGACAAGGTCACCAACAAGGTGTTCCTGCTGTCGCCCTCCAACGTCGACGTCTCCGCCGAGGTGAAACGTCACATCGTGGAGAACGGCTTCTACAACCACTCCTGATGACGACCAACGCTGCTGACGTCACCGGCCCCGCTCGTGCGGGTGGCTCGGTGACCCCGACATCAGGCACAGTGGGGACGTGGCTGTGCTGACCGTCCTCTACTACCTCCTCTTCACGTTCTGGCTGCTGCTCATCGCCAGGATCGTGGTGGAGGTGATTCGCTCGCTCGCGCGGGACTGGCACCCGCGCGGGGTGGTCGCCGTCGTGCTAGAGGCGGTCTTCACCGTCACCGATCCGCCAGTGCGCTTGCTGCGCAAGGTCATCCCGACGATTCCGCTGGGTGCCGTGCGGCTGGACATATCGATTATGGTTCTGCTGTTCGGCGTGGGCATACTGATGCAGGTAGTGGGCGCGCAGGTTGGCCCGTGAGCCCACGCGCGGCACAGTTCTGGACCTTGCTCCACCCGTGATGGACCGCTGAGGAATGCCTGAGGTGATCGTTCGATGCCGCTGACTCCCGCTGACGTACACAATGTCGCGTTCAGCAAGCCGCCGATTGGCAAGCGTGGCTACAACGAGGACGAGGTCGACGCCTTCCTCGACATGGTCGAGCAGGAGCTCGCCCGGCTGCTGGAGGAGAACAACGACCTCAAGCAGCGGCTGCAGGACGCCGAGCAGGTTCGCAGCCTCGGCGGCTCAGCGAAGAGCGACGGTGCCCAGGCCGGCAACAGCTCCGGCGCGGCTGGTGTGCCCAACGGTGCCGGCGCAGGCAACGGAGTGACCCAGGCCGCCACCGCCACCGCTCCCGTGGTGCCCGCGACGGTCACCCCGGCCCAGGCGCCGGCCAAGGTGGACACCGTCAAGACGCAGGCCCCCCAGAACGAGGCGCCCAAGAACGACGCGCCCAAGAGCGACTCGCCCAAGAGCGACGCCCCCACGAACGCCGTGGCCACGTCCGCTGCGCCCGCCGGCAGCGACCCGTCCGACCACCACCTGCGTGCGGCGAAGATCCTCGGCCTGGCCCAGGAGATGGCCGACCGGCTCACCGCCGAGGCCAAGGCGGAGTCCGACGAGCTGCTCACCGGTGCCCGCGGCAAGTCCGAGCAGATGCTCACCGAGGCCAAGACCCGCTCCGCGCAGCTGCTGGCCGACGCCAAGAGCAAGTCCGAGCAGATGGTGACCGAGGCGCGCACCAAGTCGGAGTCCATGCTCACCGACGCCCGCACCCGCTCCGAGACGATGCAGCGCCAGGCCAAGGAGAAGGCCGACGCGCTGCGCACCGACGCCGAGCGCAAGCACGACGAGATGCTCGGGTCGATCACGGCCAAGCGCGCCAGCCTGGAGAGCAGCATCGAGGAGCTCACCACGTTCGAGCGCGAGTACCGCACCCGGCTGCGCGCCTACATCGAGGGCCAGCTGTCCGAGCTCACGCAGGGCGAGAACACCGAGTCCGGTGGTCGTCGTCGTGGATGGGAGTCCTCGACCGTGCAGGCCGGCGCGAACAGCGCGCGTGCCGTCCAGGACAGCTGAGCTCTGAGCTGACGTGCTGATCCTGGCGCTGGGGAGCGTCCTCGTCGGTTGCATCTTCCTGGTGATCTCCTTCCTGACGGAGAACACCGGGTGGGCCTGGGGCTGCATCGTCGCCTGCGGCGTGGCCGCCATCGTGCTGCTGGTGGACACCGTCCGGCGCAACCGGGCGAGCGTCGAGACCGCGGCGACCGCAGTGGCGGCTGACCAGCCGACCGTCACCCGCACCAGCACCGCCCAGACCAGCACGCCCGCCCAGGCCAGCACGGCGACCGCCCCGGTGGCCGAGCCGTCCGCCGACGACGCTCCCACCACCGCGGTGGCGGCGGTGCCTGCGGAGCACGCGAGCGAGGAGCCGGCGGAGACCAAGGCCGGCTGGCGTGCCCGGCGCACCGCGGCCAAGCAAGAGCGGGCGGCACGCGACGAGGAGGCCCGCGTGGCGGCGGCCGCCCGGGCCAAGCAGGCCCGGGACCGCGCCGCCGTGGAGGCTGAGCAGCGGGAGAAGGACGCCGCCGCAGAGGCCCTGCTGGGCGCGACCGCGGTGCAGCCGGCCGTGACCGCCGCCGACCTGCAGGCCCACGACGACCTGCGCACCGACCGTGAGCCCGACGAGGAGGACGTGGACGCCGCGGACATCCTGGTGGTCGGCAGCCTGCGCGAGGAGGTGCTGGTGATCGACGAGCACCCGCGCTTCCACCTGGGGTCCTGCTCATGGCTGCGGGACCAGCCCACGCTGGGCCTGCCGGTCGCCGAGGCGATGGAGCTGGGCTTCACCGGCTGCGCCCGCTGCGCTCCCTCCCGGGTGCTCGCCGCCCAGGCCCGCGAGCGCTAGAATCGGCCTGGCCCTCACCAGGGCCGCACGCACGTCAGGCGTTGATCCGGCCATCACCGGGGAGCCTCCGGAAGAACAGCCCGCAGCGTGGGCCCAGTAGAACCGGACGGGTAGGCCCGTCACAGCCTGCAACGAGTGGTGTCACCGGGCTTTTCCGGGGCACAAGCGGGGTGGTACCGCGGCAGGAGCGCACAGTGCGCTGGTGTCGTCCCCGTGCCGCGACGGCACGAGGAGCACACACCGGTGACCTACCCCAAGGTGGACCTGGCCGCAGGCGACCGCGAGCCCGGCACGGGCCCCAGCTTTCCGCAGCTCGAGCAGCGGGTGCTGGCCGAGTGGGACGTCGACGACACCTTCCGCGCCTCCATCGCCCAGCGCGACGGTGCCGAGGACTACGTCTTCTACGACGGCCCGCCCTTCGCCAACGGACTGCCGCACTACGGCCACCTGCTCACCGGCTACGTCAAGGACGTGGTCCCGCGCTACCAGACCATGCGGGGCCGGCGAGTGGACCGCCGCTTCGGCTGGGACTGCCACGGCATGCCCGCCGAGATCCACGTGGAGAAGCAGCTCGGCATCACCCACAAGTCCGAGATCGAGAAGCTGGGCATCGACGTCTTCAACGATGCCTGCCGCACCTCCGTCCTGCAGTACACCGAGGACTGGCGGGCCTACGTCACCCGGCAGGCCCGCTGGGTGGACTTCGACAACGACTACAAGACCCTCGACACCGACTACATGGAGTCGGTGATGTGGGCGTTCAAGTCGCTGTGGGACAAGGGCCTGGTCTACGAGGGGTTCCGGGTGCTGGCCTACTGCTGGCGCTGCGAGACCCCGCTCAGCGCCACCGAGACCAAGATGGACGACGTCTACCGGCAGCGCCAGGACCCCGCCGTCACCGTGGCCATGCCGCTGCACGCCCCGGGCTCGCCGCTGGAGGGGGCCAGCGCCCTGGTGTGGACCACCACGCCGTGGACGCTGCCGTCCAACCTGGCGATGGCGGTCAACCCGGAGATCACCTACGTGCAGGTGGCCGTGGACGGGCAGCGCTACGTGCTGGCCAAGGAGCGCCTGGGCGCCTACGCCCGCGAGCTGGGCGAGGACCCCGAGGTGCTCTCCGAGCACCTCGGCACCGAGCTGCTCGGCCTGGCCTACGAGCCGCCGTTCGACTTCTTCACCGGCGAGGACAACGCCCACCGCATCCTGTCCGCGGACTACGTCACCACCACCGACGGCACCGGCATCGTGCACATCGCCCCGGCCTTCGGTGAGGAGGACAAGGTGGTCACCGACGCCGCCGGGATCACGCCGGTGGTCCCGGTGGACTCCCGCGGCCGCTTCACCGCCGAGGTGCCCCCGTACGAGGGCCTGCAGGTGTTCGAGGCCAACACCCCGATCATCCGCGACCTCAAGGCGGCTGGCCGGCTGCTGCGCCAGGAGACCTACGACCACCCGTACCCGCACTGCTGGCGCTGCGACAGCCCGCTGATCTACAAGGCGGTGTCGTCCTGGTTCGTGGCCGTCACCGAGATCCGCGACCGCATGGTGGAGCTCAACCAGCAGATCAGCTGGACGCCCGAGCACATCCGCGACGGCCAGTTCGGCAAGTGGCTGGAGGGCGCCCGCGACTGGGCCATCAGCCGCAACCGCTACTGGGGCAGCCCCATCCCGGTGTGGGTCTCCGACGATCCCACCTACCCGCGCACCGACGTCTACGGCTCCCTGGACGAGCTGGAGCGCGACTTCGGCGTGCGCCCGGCCGACCTGCACCGCCCGCACATCGACCAGCTCACCCGGCCCAACCCCGACGACCCCACGGGCCGCTCGACGATGCGCCGGGTGCCGGAGGTGCTGGACTGCTGGTTCGAGTCCGGCTCCATGCCCTTCGCCCAGGTGCACTACCCGTTCGACAACCGCGAGTGGTTCGAGAGCCACTACCCGGGCGACTTCATCGTGGAGTACAGCGGCCAGACCCGCGGCTGGTTCTACACGCTGCACGTGCTGGCCACCGCGCTCTTCGACCGACCGGCCTTCCGTGCCGTGCTCGCCCACGGCATCGTGCTGGGCGACGACGGCGCCAAGATGAGCAAGTCCAAGAGCAACTACCCCGACGTCCGGGAGGTGTTCGACCGGGACGGCTCCGACGCCATGCGGTGGTTCCTGATGGCCTCCCCGGTGCTGCGCGGCGGCAACCTGGTGGTCACCGAGCAGGGCATCCGCGAGGGAGTGCGCCAGGCGCTGCTGCCGCTGTGGAACGCCTGGAGCTTCCTGCAGCTGTACGCGGAGAAGCCGGGCACCTGGCGGACCACCTCCCCGCACGTGCTGGACCGCTACGTGCTGGCCAAGCTGGCGGCCTGCCGCACCGAGATGACCGCGGCGCTGGACGCCAACGACATCGCCGGTGCCTGCGAGGAGCTGCGCGGCTTCTGCGACGCGCTCACCAACTGGTACGTGCGCCGCTCCCGACCGCGGTTCTGGGCCGGTGACACCGACGCGGTGGACACCCTGCACACGGTGCTCGAGGTGGTCTGCCGCCTCGCCGCGCCGCTGCTGCCGTTGATGACCGAGGTGATCTGGCGCGGCCTCACCGGCGAGCGCTCGGTGCACCTCACCGACTGGCCCACCGAGACCGAGCTGCCCGCCGACCCCGACCTGGTGGCGGCCATGGACGAGGTCCGCGCGGTGTGCTCCACGGTGCTCAGCCTGCGCAAGGCCAACAAGCTGCGGGTGCGCCTGCCGCTGCCCTCGGTGACCGTGGCGGCCAAGGACTCCGCCCGGCTGGCGCCGTACACCGACCTGGTGGCCGAGGAGGTCAACGTCAAGGACGTGCAGCTGAGCAGCGACGTGGAGCAGCACGGCCGCTTCGAGCTGGTGGTCAACGCCCGCGCGGCCGGCCCGCGCATCGGCAAGCAGGTGCAGCAGGTCATCAAGGCGGTGAAGGCCGGTGACTGGACCCAGCGCGCCGACGGCACCGTGCTCGCCGGCGGCGTGGAGCTGCTGCCGGGGGAGTACACCGACCGGCTGGTGGCCGTGGAGCCCAGCTCGACCGCGGCGCTGCCCGGCGGGGAGGGGCTGGTGGTGCTGGACACCAACGTCACCGAGGAGCTGGAGGCCGAGGGCTGGGCCAAGGACCGGGTGCGCGAGCTGCAGGAGGCCCGCCGGACCGCCGACTTCGCCGTCTCCGACCGCATTCGGCTGCAGCTGGCGGTGCCGGCCGGCCGGCGCGAGTGGGCGCAGCGCCACCGCGACCTGATCGCGGCCGAGGTGCTGGCCGTGGAGCTGGAGCTGGTGGACGAGCTGGCTGAGGGCGTGGACCTCGGTGACGGGGTGCGGGCCCGGCTGGAGCTGGCGGCCCGGTAGCGGGCGGGCCTGGTCGGTGCGGCGCCAGCTGCGCCGACCGGGCCACCCCCCGGCGCGGTCGTGCCCCAGACCACCTCGCCTGCGGCGGCGGTCGTCGCCGAGCTGCAGGTCAGCTCTGCCAGCTCACGCTGCTGTCCACCCGCTGGCCGAGCTTGAGGTTGTCGGTGGCCCGGGTGAACACCTGGTCACCGGCGAGCCGCACCGTGCCGGCCGTGGGCAGCGGCTTGGCCAGGTCCATCGTCAGCGAGCCGGTGCCGCCCACCTGGTAGGAGGTGATGTCCAGGGTGCCCTGCCCGTCGGGCAGCTGCCACGCCGGCGACGTCGGCACCTGGGCGAGCTCCACCCCGAGGGTGAGCACCGAGCCGTTCACCTGCTGCAGGGTGAACGTGGTGTCCTGGCGCAGCAGCAGACCCAGGCTGTTGACCTGCAGGCTCACCGTCCACACCGCGCCCGGCCCCACCGGCGTGGTGGGCAGCACCGGCATGAACTGGGTGAGCTGGCGCAGGGCCTGCTCCAGGGCCGAGCGCCCCGCGTCGTCCAGCTCCGCCGGTGGGTCGAGCACCAGCTGCTTCGGCGCGTTGTCGGTGCCCACCTCCAGCTTGGAGGTGCTGCCCGCGGCCTTGGCCAGGGTGGCGGCCAGGGTCGCGTCGGGGGAGGTGGGGGTGCCGTTGCGCAGCAGCAGCGTGTGGGTGTCGTCGGCCGGGCCCTGCTGGCTGACCTCCAGGGGGAGGGTGACGTCCGGGACGGTCTGGTCCAGCGGCTCGCTGTCACCCACGGTCTGCACCACCGACGAGGTGGCGGTCATGGACACCTGCTGGCGGGTCTGGTCGGTGGTGCGGGTGGTGAGGGTGGTGCGCGGCTCGGCGCCCGGGTTGCGCACCGTCACCGACACCCCGGGCACCGGGACGGCTACCTCGCTGGTGGCCGGCGCCGCGCTGCTGCTGGGCGCGGGCGGGCTGGACGAGGAGGAGCAGGCCGTCAGCAGGCTCAGGCAGGCGAGGGCGGCGACGAGGGCCGTGCGGGGAGTGCTCACCCGACCCACGGTAGTGACCGTCGCTGCCGGGTCGGGCAGTGCACCGCGGTACGCCGTGTCGGCACCTCAATTTGGACGAATGACCGCTGCGGCAGGGATAATAACGACAAATTGTGTGATCCCCGAACCGGAGGGCGGTATCCGCGTGCACCTGGAGTACCTCCTCGGCGCAGGTGCACTGGTGCTGCTGGTGGGAATCCTCGGGGTGCAGGCGTCCTCCCGGGTGGGCATGCCCGCGCTGCTGCTGTTCCTGGGCATCGGTCTGCTGATCGGCACCGACGGGCTCGGCGTGGAGTTCTCCAACGCGGTGCTCACCGAGGAGCTCGGCATCGCGGCCCTGGTGCTGATCCTCACCGAGGGCGGGCTGAGCACGCGGTGGAAGTCGGTGCGCCCCAACCTCGGCCTCGGGGTGTCGCTGTCCACCGTGGCCGTGGCGGTGAGCATCGGCGTGGTGGGTGTGGCGGTGCACTACCTGCTGGGCCTGGACTGGCGGATCGCCCTGCTGTGGGGTGCGGTGCTGTCCTCCACCGACGCGGCCGCAGTGTTCAGCGTGCTGCGCAACCTGGCCGTGCGCCGACGGCTGGTGGGTGCCCTGGAGCTGGAGTCCGGGCTCAACGACGCGCCCGTGGTGATCGCGGTGTCGCTGCTGGCCAGCACCCAGACCATTCCCTGGTACTTCCCGCTGACGGTGGTCTTCGAGCTGGCGGGCGGTGCGGCGGTGGGGGCCGCGCTGGGCTTCGCCGCTGCCTGGGTGCTGCGCCGCATCGCGCTGCCCTCCACCGGCCTCTACCCGCTCGCCGCCATCGCCTTCTGCGTGCTCAGCTTCGCGGCCGGGCAGACCGCCCACACGTCGGGGCTGCTGGCTGCCTACGTCTGCGCGCTGGTGCTGGGCAACACCAACCTGCCCCACCGTGGTGCCACCCGCTCCTTCGCCGAGGGCACCGGCTGGCTGGCCCAGATCGGCGTGTTCGTGCTGCTCGGCCTCTACGTCGACCCCAGCCGGCTGCCCAGCGCCGTCGGCGACGCGCTGCTCATCGGCCTGGTGCTGCTGGTGCTGGCTCGGCCGCTGTCGGTGCTGGCCGCGGCCTGGCCGCTGCGGGTGCCGTGGCGAGAACAGGGCTTCCTGGCCTTCGCCGGGCTGCGCGGGGCGGTGCCGATCGTGCTGGCCACCATCCCGCTGGTCAACGGGGTGCCCGGGGCCGAGCGGCTGGTGGACGTGGTGTTCGTGCTGGTGGTGGTGTTCACCCTGGTGCAGGGTTGGTCGCTGCCCTGGGTCGCCAAGTGGCTCAAGGTGACCGTCACCGGCGAGCTGCAGGAGATCTCCATCGACGCCGCGCCCCTGGAGGCCATGGGTGCGGACCTGATGCAGGTGCAGATCCCGCCCGGGTCCAAGCTGCACGGGGTGTACCTGGGCGAGCTGCGGCTGCCCAAGGGCTCCTCGGTGAGCCTCATCGTGCGCGACGGGGAGGCGTTCACCCCCGAGCCGGGCACCCGGCTGCGCCGCGGTGACCAGGTGCTGGTGGTGGCCACGTCGGACGTGCGGGAGGCCACCGAGCAGCGCATCCGCGCCGTCGACGCAGGTGGACGCCTGGCCCGCTGGCGGGGTGTGACCGGGTAGTGCGCGGGCATCGGGGATGATGGGCGCTGTGAGCGCGAAGGAAAGTCCCCCGGCCGTGGACGAGAAGTCTGCCGAGCCGCCGGTGGCGGCGGGCCGCAAGCGCATCGGCCTGCTGGTGACGGTGGCGGCGCTGATCGTGCTCGGCGACCTGGCCTCCAAGATCGCGGTGGTGGCGAACGTGGAGCCGGGCCGGCCGGTGCGGCTGCTCGGCGGGTCGGTGTACCTGGTGCTGGTCCGCAACCCCGGTGCGGCGTTCTCCCTGGCCACGGGCATGACCTGGCTGCTCACCATCGTGGCTGCGATCGTGGTGGTGGTCATCATCCGGATGGCGCGCCGGCTGCGCTCGACAGGCTGGGCCTGGGGTCTGGGGCTGATCCTCGGTGGCGCGCTGGGCAACCTGATCGACCGCCTGTTCCGGGCGCCGGGGGTGCTGCAGGGCCACGTCGTGGACTTCGTGTCGGTGTTCTCCGACCGAGGGGAGTACTGGCCGGTGTTCAACCTGGCCGACTCCTGCATCGTCGTCGGTGGTGCCCTGCTGGTGCTGATGGCGGTGCTGGGTCGCGAGCCGGACGGGACCCGCCTCAGCGACAGCAAGGCCGATGACACCAAGGCCAGTGACACCAAGGCCAGCGACACCAAGCCCAGCGACACCAGCTCTGGCGACACGACGACCGATATCGATCCCGACACCGACGAGAATGGCTCCACCCGTGGCTGAGACCCGCTCCATGCCCGTGCCCGACGGCCTGGACGGGTTGCGTGTGGACGCCGGCCTGGCCCGGCTGCTCGGCTTCTCCCGCACCACCGTGGCCACCCTGACCGCCGCCGGCGCCGTGACCCTGGACGGCAGCCCCGCGGGCAAGTCCGACCGGCTGGTCTCCGGCTCCTGGCTGGAGGTGACCCTGCCCGAGCCCGAGCGGGCCCCGATCCCGCACGCCGAGCCGGTGGACGGGCTCACCGTGCTGCACTCCGACGACGACATCATCGTGGTGGACAAGCCGGTGGGCGTGGCCGCGCACCCCAGCCCCGGCTGGACCGGCCCCACCGTGATCAGCGGGCTGGTAGCCGCCGGCTACCGCATCGCCACCTCCGGTGCGGCCGAGCGGCAGGGCATCGTGCACCGCCTGGACGTGGGCACCTCCGGCGTCATGGTGGTGGCCGCCTCCGAGCACGCCTACACGGTGCTCAAGCGGGCGTTCAAGGAGCGCACCGTGGACAAGCGCTACCACGCGGTGGTGCAGGGCCACCCCGACCCGAGCAGCGGCACCATCGACGCGCCCATCGGCCGCCACCCCAAGCACGACTGGCGCTTCGCGGTGATCGCCGACGGCAAGGAGAGCGTCACCCACTACGACACCGTCGAGGCGTTCCCGTCCGCGAGCCTGCTGGACGTGCACCTGGAGACCGGGCGCACCCACCAGATCCGGGTGCACTTCGCCTCGCTGCGCCACCCCTGCTGCGGCGACATCACCTACGGCGCTGACCCCACCCTCTCCGCTCGCCTGGGCCTCACCCGGCAGTGGCTGCACGCGCACTCGCTGGGCTTCGCCCACCCGGTGGACGGCCACTGGGTGCAGGTGACCAGCGAGTACCCCGACGACCTGCAGCACGCCCTGGACCTGCTGCGCGCCAGCGCCTGAGGCCGGTTGGTCATGACCTCGCAGCAGTCGGGCCGGCGGCAGCAGTGGGACGAGCTGCGCCCCCTGGCCGGCTGGGCCGCAGCCGTGGTGGTGCTGCTGGTGGTGGTGCTGGTGCTCGGCGCCAGCAGCGACGTCCGCCGCGCCGGCACCTCCGGAGTGGGGCTGGGCCCGGCCAGCGGGGAGCCGGTCGGCGAGTACCTCCTCCGCGCGGAGAGCTCCCTGGCCGGTGCTGGGGAGGCTGACCAGGCGCGCTGGGGACTGGTGTCGCTGCGGGCCGAGCTGACCACCGCCGAGGCCGCCGCCCTGCCCGGCGACGCCCGGCTGGCGCAAGCCATCTTCCGGGTGCCGGTGGAGCGCGTGCAGACCCCGCAGGTCACCGTGAGCGTGGTGGACCAGCGCGACCGTGCGCAGGAGCTGCGGGCGCTGCAGAACGTGGCGGCCAGCGAGCTGGACACCCTGGCCCGCGACGAGACCGGACGCGAGCAGGCGGTGGACCAGCTCTCCGCGGCGCGGCTGCGCTCGGGCTGCGCGTGCGTGCTGTCGCTGCTGCTGCGCGGCACCGCCGACCAGCTGCGCGCAGTGGCCCAGCAGCCGGCGGTGCGGGCGGTGGAGATGACCGATGCCGACGTGACCGTGCAGCGCGTGTCGGTGCGGGCGCTGCTGCCCGAGCAGACCGAGGTGGCCGAGCCGGGCCCCGACGACGGGGACGTCCCCGCACCCTGAACGCCGGGGCGAGAGCCGGCTCAGTCGATGGCGGCAAAGCGCGGCAGCAGGTGCTCGGCCACGTTGCGGGCCTCGTCGATCAGCGGCCAGCCGGCCAGGATCAGCGACGTCAGCCCGGTGCGCCGGCGCAGCGTGGTCACCGAGTCGGTGATCTCGTCCGGGGTGCCCACGTAGTACACCGCCGAGGAGCCGGTGCCGAAGATGTCCAGCGGTGACCACGCGGTGATGCCGGCGTGCAGGCCGTCGCCCAGGTACAGGTCGTCGGGCTCGGGCAGCTTGCCCGCCACGATGGTGTCCACCCAGCCCTGCCGCTGCGGGTCCGGTGCGGTGAAGGTGCGCAGGTCCTGCGCGCCGTGGGTGCGTCGGCGCACCGCCTTGTCCAGCACGTCGGTCACCTGGTCGATGCCGGCCTTCTCGAACAGGTGGCGGAACCGGGCCAGCGCCTCGTCGCGGCTGGGCCGCACGATCACCCCGGACAGCGCGCCGAAGTCGCGGAACTGCCGCCCCTCCTCGGCCGCGGCGGCGCGGGCCGCGGTGAACTTGGACTCGATGAACGACGTCTCCCGCAGCATCGTCAGGTAGGAGTCCAGCACCCGGCCGGAGTTCTGCAGCCCCGCGGGGGAGTCCCCGGCACCCCACAGCTCGATGCCCTCGGGCTGGGTGGGGTGCAGGCTCAGCGGGGTGTTGGGGAAGTTGGAGTGCGACCCCTCGGCGTAGTACCGGCGGAAGTCGGCCCAGTACTGCTCGCCCAGGCGGTAGCGATCGTCGTGGGCGACGTCCATCGCGTACTTGGTGAGGATGTTCTCCCGGCCGTTCACCGAGTTGATCATCAGCCGGCCACCGCTGAAGGTGTCGAAGGCCAGCGCCTTCTCGGCCAGCAGCCGCGCGGGGATCATGTTGGCGTAGACCGCCACCAGGAAGCGCATCCGGGTGGTGTGGGCGGCGGCGAAGCTGGCGGAGACGAACGGGTCGTTGGGCCAGGTGGCCACCAGGGCGCCGTGGAAGCCGCCGTCGTCGATGGTGCGCGCCAGGGTGAGGTAGCGCTGCAGCTCCACCGGGTAGAGCCCGCCGGGGCTCCACGGCAGGTCGCCGTCGGCGGGGGTGAGGTACCAGAGGGTCTTGATGCTCATGTGCCGTCTTCCGGGGTGGAGGGTCAGAGGGAGAGGGCCTCGACGCGGGCGTGGGTGCGCAGGTCGTCCGGACCCACGCTGTCCAGCGCGTCGAGGTAGGCCACGGCGAACGAGCCGGGCCCGGAGGCGGTGGCCGCGGCCCGCTCGGCGGCCACCGCGACGTGGGCGTGCGCGGTCACCAGCCCGACCAGCGGGGTGGGCGCGGCGGCGAGGTAGGCGGCGGCCAGCCCGCCGAGGGAGCAGCCGGTGGCGGTGACCTTGGTGAGCAGGGCGCTGCCGCCCAGCACCCGCACGCCGGCCAGCTCGCCGGCGGCGGTGCGGCCCACCACGTAGTCCACCGGGCCCGAGGCCGACACCGCGGCGGCGTGCTCCAGCAGGGCCACCGCGGCGGGCACGGCGGAACCGGAGTCGGAGCCGCTGTCCACGCCGCGGGTGGAGCTGCCCAGCCCGGCGAGGGCGGTGATCTCCGAGCCGTTGCCGCGGATGGCGGTGGGGCCCTGGCGCAGCAGCCCGGCCGCCAGCTCGGTGCGCCACGGCAGTCCGCCCACGCCCACCGGGTCCAGCACCCAGGGAGTGCCCGCCACACGGGCGGCCTCGGCGGCCAGGGTGAACGCGGCGGCGGTGCCGTCGTCCGGGGTGCCCAGGTTGACCAGCACCGCGCTGGCCACCTGCGCGAACCCGGCTGCCTCGTGCACGTTGTCGATGTGGGCGTTGCTCGCGCCGGCGGCCAGCAGCACGTTGGTGACGATGTTGGCCGAGACGACGTTGGTCAGGGACTGCACCAGGGGAGTGGTGGCGCGCAGGTTCTCCAGCGCGGCGGCCAGGTCGTCAGCGGTGACGGCGACAGGGGTGGCGGACATCGAGTTCCTCACGGGTCGGGGTGGGGCGGGTCAGACGGGCGGGTCGGTCTCCAGCGGCAAGGACGGGTCGGCGCTCCACTCGTCCAGCGAGCCGTCGTAGACCCGCACGGAGCTGATCCCGGCGACGGTGAGCGCCAGCGCGGTCAGGCAGGCCGACACCCCGCCGCCGCAGTACACGACCACCGGCTCGGCGCCGGTCAGCGCGGTGGCTCCGGCTGCCGCCGGCGCGGTCTCGGCCAAGGTGCGCAGCTGTGGGGCCGCGAGCAGCCTCCCCTCGGCGTCCAGCACCGTCCGGGCGGACAGGTTCACGCTGCGGGGGATGTGGCCGCGCCGGGCGTAGCGAGTGGGGATGGTGGCCGCGAAGTGCTCAGCCGACAGCGCGCACACCAGGCTGCCCGGCGTCCGCCCCTCGGCCAGGGCCTGCACGTCGTCGCGGTCGGCCCACAGGCCGAGGTCGGTCAGCTGCGCGGGGTGCCCGGGGACGGGCTGGGCGGCTGTGGTGGTGGCGCCGTGCTCCACCGGCAGGCCCTGCGCGGTCCACGCGGTGAGCCCGCCGTCGAGCACGCGGGCGCTGATCCCGGCGTTGCGCAGCACCCACCAGGCGCGGGCGGCCCAGGTGGTGGCGCCGCGGTCGTAGAGCACCAGGGTGGCGTCGGGGTCGATGCCCAGCTCGGCCAGGTCGGCGGCCAGCTGAGCAGCGGCGGGCCGGGTGTGGTGGCGGAGGCCCGCGGGGTCGCAGAGGTGGTGCAGCAGGTCGACGTGGCGGGAGCCGGGCAGGTGGGCGCGCTCCCAGCCCGCGGCACCGGAGACGGCCCGGTAGTCGCCGTCGAAGCGGGGCGCGGGCAGCTCCACCGTGACGTCCAGCACTACCAGCCCGGGCCGGCCGAGCTGGTCGGCCAGCTCAGCGGCGCTGACCAGCGGGGACTGGTCGGCCGGTGGCGACGGGGGAGTCATGCGGGTCCTCCTCGAGGGGGTTCAGGCCTGCCGTGGCGGCAGTGTCGACGAGTGTATACGCTCGGATGCGCAGTCTTTTCGGTGCGCTCCCGGGGGTGAGTCGGACAGCGCGGCATAATGATCGGTCCCCGACGCGGGATCCATCCACGAGCGGTGAGGAGCCATGGACGCAGACGGCAACCCGATGGCCGCCCTGGAGGCACTGGTGCCCGAGTCGGTGGAAGGTCGCTCCGACCAGACGTCGCGGCAGTACCTGCGGCTGCGCACCGACATCCTCGCCGGCCGCTTCGACCGCGGCTCGGTGCTGCTGGAGACCTCGCTGAGCGCCCAGTACGGGGTGTCGCGCACCCCGGTGCGGGAGGCGCTGAACCTGCTGGTGCACGACGGGCTGCTGGAGCGCGCCGACCGCGGGTACCACGTGCGCTCGGGCACGCCGGAGGACGTGGTGGAGATCTACGCGGCGCGGATCGCGCTGGAGGCCGAGGCGGCGTCGTCGGCGGCCACCCGGCGCACCGAGCTGGACCTGGCCCGCCTGGAGCAGGTGCACCGGCTGTGCTGCACCACCGACGACCCGGCGGTGGCCCGCACCGCGCACTTCCGCTTCCACGAGGTGCTGTGGCAGGCCGCGCACAACGCCACCATCACCGCGATCCTGGTGCGCCTCACCACCCAGCTGCACATCTATGACAGCGGCCCGCCCGCCAGCCACGGCGAGCCGGCGGCGCTCAACGCCGAGCACGCCGCGATCCTCACCGCCCTGCGCGAGCGGGACGAGGAGGCTGCGCGACGGGAGATGCGCAGCCACCTGGAGCGCAGCCGCGACCAGCGCATCCGGGCCTTCGCCGGCGGCTAGCCCGACGCCCATTCCGGCAGGTGTCCGGGCTAGTCCCGGTGGCCGCCGCGCCGCCAGTGCGCCAGGCTGGTCGCCTCAGTGCCGGGACGAGCCACAGGTGGGGGCCATGACGACCAGCAACAACCAGAACAGCACCGAGAAGTTCCCGCCGGGGCAGCAGCGCACCACCGACCACGCCGACAGCACCGCCAAGATCGACGAGCTGGCGCGGCTGTCGGAGCGAGTCAGCAGCCTGCTGGACGGACTGCCCGACGAGCAGTGGGACGACGCCACCCCGTGCACCGACTGGCGCGTGCGCGACCTGGTCACCCACCTGGTGCAGGGCAATCGGGTGTTCACCGCCGCGCTGCGGGGCAGTCCCGGGCACATCCCGGACACCCCGGGCTACCCCGACGACGAGCGTGACGCGGCGCGCCTGCGCGCGGCGTTCCGGGAGTCCACCAACGAGGTGGTGACCGCGCTGCGGCTGCCCGGGGTGATGGACCAGACGGTGTCGGTGCCCTTCGGGGCCATCCGGGGCGCGGTGGTGGTGCACCTGCGGGTGGTGGAGATGCTGGTGCACGGCTGGGACCTCGCCCAGGCCAGCGGGCAGCCGGTGGAGGTGTCCCCGGAGCTGGCCGAGCAGGAGCTGCGGTTCACCGAGCGCCAGCTGTCTGCCATCCCGGCCGACCGTCGTCCCTTCGGCCCGCCGCAGCCGGTGGCCGCCGACGCCTCGGCGTTCGACCGGCTGCTGGGCATGCTGGGCCGCGCCCCGGTCTAGGGGCCGGGCACCTCCCGCACCAGGCACCGGCGCGCACCGTTCACCCGCGCTCGCTAGCGGATGCGCCAGTCCAGTGGTGGCCTGTCCTCGGCCGCGCGCCAGCGCACCCCGACGATGCTGGCCTGCGCGTCCAGCTCGAACACGGTGTGCCCGCCCACGGTGTCGCCGGCGGCGATGCCGGCCCGGAACGGGGGCCGCGAGCTCAGCGTCATGCCCGACTTCTCCACCTCGGTGCCGTCGCCCAGCACCACGGTGAGACCGGTGTCGGCGATGGCGGCGAATCCCTCCGGCCCTGCGGTCACCTCGGTGTGCACGACGGTGGCCCGCTTGCCCGGCGTCAGGTGGTGGCCGGCGGCGGCGATGAGGGCGTCGGCGGTGTCCACCACCTCCACCAGCGTGATCGACACCGATTCCCCGCTCGGTCCGACGGCAGCGAGCTCGTCGCCGACGGTGGCCGTGGTCGCACCGGCCGGCTCCCGGTTGGCCGGGGGTGACTCCGGTGCACGGTAGGCACCGACTGCGGCAGGAGGCTGCCCCCAGGGGGTGGGACCCTGCCAGCCCGGCTGCGACTGGGGCCCAGCAGCGTGGGGTCCCGGCGGCATCCCGGGCGGCTGCTGCATCGGTGGGGGCTGGGGCATCGGTGGGGGCTGCTGCATGGGCGGCGGCTGGGGCATGGCGCCCTGCTGCGGCAGCGGCGGCTGCGGGGGAACACCACCCTGCTGCGCGCCCAGCCAGGCGTACAGCCCGGCGCGATCACCCTCCACCCCGACGACCAGCGGGATGCCGTACCAGCCCATGCGCAGCAGGCGCACCGCTGCTTCCTCCGGGTGCACCCCCGCGCGGGCCGCCAGGTCGAGCACCGTCGTCCGACCGAGCTCGGCCAGCGCCGAGACCAGCCGCAGGTCCGTGGGGTCGGGGGGTGTCACACCTCGCACGGTACCGGCAGAGCGCGGCGGGCACCGGGACGTGACGGGGGGAGGGCCTAGACTCTGGCTGATCCTGAAGCTCTGCCGAAAGGTGCACTCGTCCGTGGCTGACTCCTTCGTCCACCTGCACAACCACACCGAGTTCTCCATGCTCGACGGTGCGGCCAAGGTGGCGCCGATGTTCGACGAGGCGGCCCGCCTGGGCATGTCGGCAGTCGCGATGACCGATCACGGCAACATGTACGGCGCCAGCGAGTTCTACAACCAGGCCCAGAAGGCCGGCATCAAGCCGATCATCGGCATCGAGGCCTACCTGGCACCGGAGTCGCGGTTCAGCACCAAGCGGGTGCTGTGGGGCGATCGCAGCCAGAAGAGCGACGACGTCTCCGGCAGCGGCGCCTACACGCACATGACCATGCTGGCGGAGAACGCCACCGGTCTGCGCAACCTGTTCACCCTCTCCAGCCTGGCCTCGCTGGAGGGCCAGCTGGGCAAGTGGCCCCGCATGGACGTCGAGATCATCGCCCAGCACGCCGAGGGCATCATCGCCACCACCGGCTGCCCCTCCGGCGAGGTGCAGACCCGGCTGCGCCTGGGCCACGAGCGGGAGGCCCTGGAGGCCGCGGCCAAGTGGCGTGACATCTACGGGGCGGACAACTTCTTCCTGGAGCTGATGGACCACGGGCTGTCCATCGAGACCCGGGTGCGCGAGGGCCTGCTGGACATCGGCCGCAAGCTCGACCTCAAGCCGCTGGCCACCAACGACTGCCACTACGTCACCAAGAGCGACGCCAAGAACCACGAGGCGCTGCTGTGCATCCAGACCGGCAAGACGCTGTCCGACCCCACCCGGTTCAAGTTCGACGGTGACGGCTACTACCTCAAGTCGGCCGAGGAGATGCGCGAGCTGTGGGACTCCGAGGTCCCCGGGGCGTGCGACAACACCCTGCTCATCGCCGAGCGGGTGCAGCCCTACGACGACGTCTGGGCCCACCACGACCGGATGCCCATCTTCCCGGTTCCCGAGGGCGACACCCAGGCCAGCTTCCTGCGCAAGGAGGTCGCCCGCGGGCTGGACAACCGCTTCCCCGACGGCATCCCGGACGGCTACCGCGAGCGGGCCGACTTCGAGCTGGACGTCATCGAGCAGAAGGGCTTCCCGGCCTACTTCCTGGTGGTCGGCGACCTGGTCAAGCACGCCAAGGAGGTCGGCATCCGGGTGGGCCCGGGCCGTGGTTCGGCCGCCGGCTCCCTGGTGGCCTACGCGCTGGGCATCACCAACATCGACCCGCTGCCGCACGGCCTGCTGTTCGAGCGGTTCCTCAACCCCGAGCGCCCCTCCGCGCCCGACATCGACATCGACTTCGACGACCGCCGCCGCGGCGACATGGTGCGCTACGCCACCGAGAAGTGGGGTGCTGACCGTGTCGCCCAGGTGATCACCTTCGGCACCATCAAGACCAAGGCGGCCATCAAGGACTCCGCCCGCGTCACCTTCGGCCAGCCCGGCTTCGCCATCGCCGACCGCATCTCCAAGGCGCTGCCCCCGCCGGTGATGGCCAAGGACATCTCGGTGGCCGGCATCACCGACCCGTCGCACGAGCGCTACGGCGAGGCCGCCGAGGTGCGCGCGCTGCTGGACTCCGACCCCGACGTCCGCAAGATCTACGAGACCGCCCTGGGCCTGGAGGGTCTGGTCCGCAACGCCGGCGTGCACGCCTGCGCGGTGATCATGTCCTCCGAGCCGCTGATGCAGGCCATCCCGCTGTGGAAGCGGGCGCAGGACGGCGCCATCATCACCGGCTGGGACTACCCGTCGTGCGAGGCCATCGGCCTGCTCAAGATGGACTTCCTCGGGCTGCGCAACCTCACCGTCATCGGTGACGCGATCGAGAACATCAAGGCCAACCGCGACATCGACATCGACCTGGACACGCTGCCGCTGGAGGACCCGGCCACCTACGAGCTGCTGGGCAAGGGCGAGACGCTGGGCGTGTTCCAGCTCGACGGCGGGGCCATGCGCGACCTGCTGCGCCGGATGCAGCCCACCGGCTTCCAGGACATCGTGGCCGTGCTGGCGCTGTACCGGCCCGGCCCGATGGGCATGAACGCCCACAACGACTACGCCGACCGCAAGAACGGTCGCCAGGACATCACCCCGATCCACCCGGAGCTGGAGGAGCCGCTCCAGGAGATCCTCTCCGAGACCTACGGCCTGATCGTGTACCAGGAGCAGATCATGCGCATCGCGCAGAAGGTCGCCGGGTACTCGATGGGTCGAGCCGACGTGCTCCGCAAGGCGATGGGAAAGAAGAAGAAGGAGGTTCTCGAGCAGGAGTACGCCGGCTTCCAGGCGGGCATGCGCGCGAACGGCTTCTCCGACGCCGCGGTCAAGGCGTTGTGGGACACCATCCTTCCCTTCGCCGGGTACGCGTTCAACAAGTCCCACGCCGCCGGCTACGGCCTGGTGTCGTTCTGGACGGCCTACCTCAAGGCCAACTTCCCGGCCGAGTACATGGCGGGGCTGCTCACCAGCGTCGGCGACGACAAGGACAAGGCCGCCATCTACCTGGCCGACTGCCGGCGGATGGGCATCACCGTGCTGCCGCCCGACGTCAACTCCTCCTCCACCAACTTCACCTCCGTCGGGGAGGACATCCGCTTCGGCCTCGGCGGGGTGCGCAACGTCGGCACCGGGGTGGTGGCCTCCATCGTCAAGGCCCGCAAGGAGAAGGGGGCCTACACCGACTTCTCCGACTACCTCTCCAAGGTCGACACGGTGGCCTGCAACAAGAAGGCCGTGGAGTCGCTGATCAAGGCCGGCGGCTTCGACTCCCTGGGCCACCCCCGCAAGGGGCTGCTGCTGGTGCACGCCGACGCCATCGACGCGGTGATGAGCACCAAGAAGGCCGAGGCCATCGGCCAGTTCGACCTGTTCGGGGGCGAGGACGCCTCGGTGTCGTCGGTGTTCGACGTGAAGGTGCCCGACGAGGAGTGGGACACCAAGCACCGGCTGGCCCTGGAGCGGGAGATGCTCGGGCTGTACGTGTCCGGGCACCCGCTCAACGGGCTGGAGCACCTGCTGGCCGCGCAGGCCGACACCAACATCCCCGCCATCCTGGAGGGTGCGGTCAAGGACGGCACCCAGATCACCCTGGGCGGCATCCTGGCCAGCGTCACCCGCCGGGTGAACAAGAACGGCGAGCCCTGGGCCTCGGCGCAGCTGGAGGACCTGGCCGGTGGCATCGAGGTGCTGTTCTTCCCCAAGAGCTACTCGGTGCTGGGCATGGACGTGGTCGAGGACGCCGTGGTGCTGGTCAAGGGCCGGGTGGCGGTGCGCGACGACCGGGTCTCGGTGATCGCCAACGACATCGCGGTGCCCGACCTGGCGGCGGCGGGGGTGGCCCAGCCGGTGCAGGTGAGCCTGCCCGCGCGGCTGTGCACCGCCGACCGGGTGGCCTCGCTCAAGCAGGTGCTCACCGCCCACCCGGGCACCTCCGACGTGCACCTGCGCCTGGTCGCCGGCTCCAGCTCCACCGTGCTGCGCCTGGACGACGCGCTGCGGGTCACGCCCACCTCGGCCCTGATGGGCGACCTCAAGGCGCTGCTCGGCCCGGGCTGCCTCAGCAAGTAGGCCCGGGCCGCCCGCGCGCGGCTAGGGGTTGTCCTGGCGCACCAGGTCGGCACACTTCTCGCCGATCATCATGGTGGTGATGCACGGGTTCACCGTCACCAGGAACGGCATCACCGAGCCGTCGCACACCCGCAGGCCCTGCACGCCCTTCACCCGCAGCCGCGCGTCCAGCGGGGTGGCCGGGTCCTCGGCCGCGCCCATCCGCACCGTCGCCGAGGGGTGGTAGACGGTGTTGTGGGTCTGCCGGATGAAGTCGGCCAGCTCGTCGTCGCTCACCACGTCGGGTCCTGGCGCCAGCTCGGTGCCCGCCCAGCCCGCCAGCGCCGGCTGCGCGGCGATCTCCCGCGCCAGCCGGATGCCGGCCGTCATCACCCGCATGTCGTGCGGGTCGGTGAAGTAGCGGGGGTCCACCACCGGCTTGTCCCGGTAGTCCCGCGAGGCCAGCCGGACCGTGCCCAGGCTGCGGCTGCGCGTGACGTTGGGGGTGAGGCAGAAGCCGTTCTCGGTGGTGGGGTAGCCGCGGCGCACGGTGTTCATGTCAAAGGGCACCGACCCGAAGTGGAACATCAGGTCCGGGCGGTCCAGTCCCTCGGTGGTGCAGGTGAAGATGCCGATCTCCCAGTACTGCGTCGACTGCAGCGGCACCGGCTGCAGGGCGTCCCAGGCGACGATGCCCTCCGGGTGGTCCTGCAGCGTGGAGCCGACGCCGGGGGAGTCCACCAGCACGGGCACCCCCACCTCCTGCAGGTGCTCGGCCGGGCCGATGCCGGAGAGCATGAGCAGCTTGGGGCTGTCGATGGCGCCGGCGGAGACGATCACCTCGCGGCGGGCGGAGACGGTGGTGCTGTGCAGCAGGTCGTTCTCCCGCACCCGCACGCCGGTGCACCGGGTGCCGTCCAGCACCAGGTGCTCGGCGCGCACCTCGGTGCGGATCTCCAGGTTGGGCCGGCGGCCCAGCAGCGGGTGCAGGTAGGACACCGACGACGACGAGCGGATGCCGTCCGGCCGGCAGTTGATCTGGAACCAGTTGGCCCCGTGCGTCACGGTGGTGCCGGTGTTGAAGTCGGTGACCGGGATGCCCTGCTCCTCGCAGGCCTGCAGCACCGCCTTGCCCGCCGGGTGCACCGGGGGCACGTTGCGGATCACCACCGGTCCGTCGTGGCCGTGCAGCGGACCGACGCCGTCGAGGTTGGTCTCCAGCCGGGTGAACAGCGGGAAGGTCGAATCCGCGCCCCAGCCCGTGGCGCCGAGGGACTCCCACTCGTCCAGGTCCTCCCGGGGTGCCCAGAAGGCGATCGCGGAGTTGTGCGAGGAGCACCCGCCCAGCACCTTGGCGCGGGCGTGGCGCAGGAAGGAGTTGCCGGTGGGCTGCTCGGCCACCGGGTAGTCCCAGTCGTAGCCGGACTCCAGCAGGCCCATCCACCGGTCCAGCTCCAAGATCTCCGGACGGTCCACGTCGCTGGGCCCGGCCTCGAGCAGGCACACCGTGACCGCGGGGTCCTCGGAGAGCCGGGCGGCCACCACCGCCCCTGCGGTGCCCCCGCCGACCACCACGTAGTCGTAGGTCGGCTGCTGCGCAGCGGTCATCGGCCCTCCTTGGGTGGGCGAGCGGCCGGCCCGTCGTCGGGCAGCCGGGGAAAGGGCCCCTCGGTCATGTCCGGGCCCTCGGGTCCGGGCAGGGGCGGGTCGGGCACGTCGGTGACCCCGGGCACCAGGGCCAGGTGCTCGCGCAGGGTGCCGGTCTTGTGTCGTTGCACGAACCAGTAGTAGGCGAAGCCGATGGCGGCCGCGCCACCCACCACCAGCACCGCGCCCCACTGCAGGTACCAGTGGTACGGCGGCTCGGTGTTGTAGACCTCCGGCCGCGGCCACGCCAGGTTGATGGCCATCGCCGCCCCCCACACCACGGCGACGACGTTGACGGGCAGGCCCCACCGGCCCAGGCCGAAGCGGCCTGACTCGGCGGCACCCTCCAGCGGCCACTTCCCGCGCAGCCGGGCGAGCAGCAGCGGGACGGTGACCAGCAGGTAGGCGCAGTAGATGAAGATGATGGCCAGGCTGGTGACCAGGGTGAAGATCTGCGGCTGCCCGATGTTGAGCACCAGGATCGCGATGGCCAGCACGCCGATCACCACCGCGGGCAGGATCGGGGTGCCGAAGCGTGGGCTGACCCGAGCCAGCTGGGAGCTGGCGGGCAGGTTGTTGTCCCGCGCCATGGCGAAGATCATCCGGATGCCCGCGGTGTGCACGGCCAGCACGCACACCGTCACCGCGACCACCACCGCCCACAGCAGCGCCGTGCCCAGCGTGGAGCCCAGGGTCTGCAGCACGGCGTACTGCAGACCGCCCTCCTCGCCCAGGCGCGGGTCGGTGAGGTCGGGCACCGCCATCATGGCGAACAGCAGGATCAGCCCGCCGATGATGAACGAGGCGATGAGTGCGCGCAGGATCGCCTTGGGGGCGTTGCGGCGCGGGTCCACCGTCTCCTCGCCCAGCGACGCTGCGGTGTCGAAGCCGTACATCACGTAGGCCGAGGCGAGCGAGGCGACCAGGAACGCCCCCAGGTAGCCGGCGGGGTAGGTGGCGCCGGTGCCCTGCGTCTCCAGCACCACGTCGGGACCGCGGGTGATGTGCGCCGCCAGCAGGATGATGAGGATGGCGGCCGCCACCAGCTCGATGGCCACGCCGGCGCTGTTGATCCGCGCCATCAGGCGCACCCCGAAGGCGTTGACCAGCGTGGTGAACGTGATGAGCACCGCCGCCAGCAGCACGGCGTTGGAGGCGAAGCTGGTGCCCGTGCCGTCGCCCACCACCTGGAACACGCTGGAGATCTGCGGCAGCGTCAGCTGGTAGGCCAGGGCCGTGGCGGAGATCGAGACGATGGTGGCCACCACCATCATCCAGCCCGACAACCAGGCGACGTGGCGGTTGGAGAGCCGTTTGGTCCAGTTGTAGATGGAGCCGGCCACCGGGTAGTGCGCGGCCAGCTCGGCGAAGGACAGCGCCACCATGAGCTGGCCGACGAAGACCATGGGCCAGCTCCACCAGTAGGCCGGCCCGCCCACCCCGAAGCCGAAGTAGAACAGCTGGAAGGTGCCGGTGAGGATGGAGATGTAGCTGATTCCCGCGGCGAAGGTGTGGAAGTTGCCCAGCGTCCTGGTCAGGGACTGTGTGTAGCCGAAGTCGCCGACCCCTTCTCGGTCACCGCCGCCCGGCACAGCGCGACGACTGCCTCCGGCCCCCCGGCTCGGGTCAGTGCTCACCAACTTGTGTCCCCTCGTGTCGGTCCTCGGCCCGCGCGCGGGCCGCTACTCAGGACGGTGCGGAAACCACCCCGCTGGCGCGGGACTGATGTTCTGCCAGACGTGCTTGAGCTCCTGGTACTCGCCCAGCCCGGTGGGCCCCAGCTCGCGGCCGACCCCGGACTCGCCGTAGCCGCCCCACTCCGCCTGCGGCAGGTACGGGTGGAAGTCGTTGATCCAGACCGTGCCGTGGCGCAGCCGGTTGGCCACCCGCTGCCCACGCCCGGCGTCCGGGGTGAACACCCCGCCGGCCAGGCCGTAGCGAGTGTCGTTGGCGATGGCCACCGCCGCGTCCTCGTCGCCGTCGGGGAAGGTCTCCACGGTGAGCACCGGGCCGAAGCTCTCCTCGCTGACCACCCGCATCCCGCTGCGGCAGCCGTCCAGCACCGTGGGCGGGAAGAACCAGCCGTTGGCGAGGTCGCCCTCGGTGTGGCGGGCCCCGCCGCAGCGCAGCACCGCGCCCTCGGCCACGCCGGCGTCGACGTAGGCCTGCACCTTGGCCAGGTGGGTCTCGGAGATCAGCGGCCCGGTGTCGGCGTCGGCGTCGAACGGCCCGCCCATACGGATCCGCTGGGCGCGGCGCACCACCTCGTCCACCACGGCGTCGTGCGCGGACTCCTCGATGATCAGCCGGGACCCGGCCGAGCAGACCTGGCCGGAGTGCAGGAACACCGCCATCAGCACGTGGTCCACGGTCAGCTCGAAGTCGGAGTCGGCGAACACGATCAGCGGGTTCTTCCCGCCCAGCTCCAGCGCGATGTTCTTCACCGTGCCCGCAGCGGCCGCCATGATCACCCGGCCGGTGGCCAGGCCGCCGGTGAAGGAGACCATGTCCACCTCGGGGTGCTCTGACAGCGGCGCCCCGGCCTGGGCGCCGGCGCCCAGCACCAGGTTGGCCACCCCGTCGGGCACGCCGGCCTCGGTGAGGGTGCGCATCAGCAGGATGGCGGTGGAGGGGGTCAGCTCGCTGGGCTTGAGCACGAACGTGTTGCCCGCGGCCAGCGCCGGGGCCACCTTCCACGAGGTCTGCAGCAGCGGGTAGTTCCACGGCGTGATCAGCCCGCACACCCCCACCGGCTCACGCACCACCCGGCTGAGCGCGCCCGGGGTGCCGGTGTCCACGACCCGCCCGGCGTCCACGTCGGCCAGGGCACCGAAGTAGCGGAAGCAGGCCGCGATGTCGTCCATGTCGTACTGCGACTCCACGAAGCGCTTGCCGGTGTCCAGCGACTCCGCCCGGGCGTACTCGTCGCGGTCGCGCTGCAGCAGCTGCGAGGTGCGCAGCAGCACGTCACCGCGCTTGCCGGCGGGCATGGTGGGCCAGGGACCGTGGTCGAAGGCTTCCCGGGCGGCGAGGATGGCGGCCTCGGTGTCGGCCGGGCCGGCCTCGTCCACCTCCACGACCACCTGGCCGTCGGCTGGGCACCGGATCTCTCGGCGACCCCCCTCGCGGGCACTGACCCACTGGCCCCCGATGAACAGCTCGGGCACGGCTCCTCCGATACGCCTGGCGATCGTGATCTGCCTACGTCTCGATACTTGCACAAGACTGGCGCCCGCGGTGCCCGGTGGAGGGGCCGCTGCTGGCCGAAACCGCTGCTCAGCGAGTCGGCTGCACCAGCACGGCCTGCAGCGCCAGCTGCACGCTGGCCAGTGCGCTTCCGGACTCGATCATCTCAGTTGCCTTGTACACCACGGCGTTGACGAGCTGGGCGGTCCGCTCGGGCTCCGGTGCCCCGTGCTTGCGCAGCGCCTGCACCAACGGCTGCACCAGGCCCTCGTGCATGCTGGTCAGCCGCTCGTCCTGGAAGGTCTGCGGGCTCAGCCGGGCCAGCGCGCTGAGGATGGCGTGCTCACCCTCGGCCACCAGCTCCAGGTTGGCGTCGACGTAGGCGGCCACCACGCCCGGCACGGTGTCCACCCCGGCGACCGCGGCGCTGACGCGCTCCAGCCACGGCGGGCACAGGTCCTCCACCACCGCGTAGAGCAGGTCCTCGCTGGAGGCGAAGTAGTGGTAGACGCTGGAGCGGGACAGCCCGGTGGCCGCCGCGACCTGGCCCAGCCCGGGGCGCTGGGTGGGGTTCTCCGCCAGCAGGGCGCGGGCCGCGTCCAGCAGCGCGCGCCGCTGTGCCGCCCGGTGGTCGGCCACGGTGGAGGCGGAGATCTTCGGCACGGCCCTCCTCGGCTGGACAGCGGGCCCGCACCGTCGGCAGCGACGGTGCGGACCTGTGCAGGGTAGTCCCGCGGCCGCTCAGCGTGCGACGCGCTCCTGCTCGGTCACCGCGCCGTCGGTCATCTCCACCACCCGGTCACAGTGCTGGAGCACCTCGTGGTCGTGGGTCACCATCACCGTGGCCACGCCCGCCTCGTGCGTGGTGCGGGCGAGCAGCTCCACCACCTCGTGGCTGCGGGCGCGGTCCAGCGCGGCGGTCGGCTCGTCCACCAGCAGCACCGACGGGTTGCTCATCAGCGCTCGGGCGATGCCCACCCGCTGGCGCTCGCCGCCGGAGAGCTGGCCGGGCCGACGGTCCGCGCGGTGGGACATGCTCACTGCCGCCAGCAGCGCGGCGGGGTCGCCGGTGTCCTGCTTGCCGGTGATCTTGGCGACGAGCCGCAGCTGGTCCAGCGCGGTGAGCGCGGGAATGAGGTTGCCGGACTGGAAGACGAAGCCGACGTGCTCGCAGCGGAAGGTGGCCAGCTCCCGCTGGGACAGCGTGCCGACGTCGACGCCGTTGACCACCACGGTGCCGGAGGTGGGCTGGGTGAGCCCGCCGGCCACCGCGAGCAGGGTGGACTTGCCGGCGCCGGAGGGTCCGACCACGGCCACGATCTCGCCGGGGCGCACCCGCAGGTCGACGTGGTCCATGGCCACCACCGTGGTGTCGCCGTCGCCGAAGGACAGGGTGGCGCCGGCGAGGGTCAGGCCGGAGCGGGTCGAGGTGGGGGTGGGGCTGCTCATCGGTTCTCTCCCAGCGCGGTCAGCGGGTCGACGGAGGCGATGCGGACGACGGCGGCCGCGGCGCCGACCAGCCCGAGCACGATCAGCAGGACGGCGCCGCCGATGATCGGCGCGGCCTCCAGGGCGAAGGGCATGCCCGAGCCCACCAGCAGCGAGCCCAGGCCCACGCCCACGGCCACACCGACGGCCACCGACCCGAGCAGGATGAGCAGCGCCTGGGTGAGGCCGTCGCGCACGAGGAAGCCGGTGGAGGCGCCCATCGCGCGCATCACCGCCAGCTCCCGGGTGCGCTGCACCGTCCAGATGGTGAAGAACGCGCCGACCACCAGCGCCGAGATGGCGTAGAGGAACCACGTGATCATGTCCATCGTCATCATCTCGGCCGTGTAGCCGGGGGAGGCGTCGAAGGACTCCGTGAGGGTCTTGCTGGCGGTCTGCGCGGCGGCGTCGCCGGCGGCCAGGTCGGGGGTGAGACCGTCCACGCCCTGGACGGCGACCACGCTGGCCTCGCCGTACACGTCGGGGTTGGGCTGCTCGCCCACCTTGGTGCCGGCGTTGATCTCCTGCCAGGTGCGCAGCGGCACGTACGCGACGTCGACGTGGCCGAAGGTGCGCTGGTCGGCGGTGAAGCCCACCACGGTGAGCTCGGTGCCCAGCCGGTCGATGACCACGGTGTCGCCCAGGTTCACCCCCGCGTCGCGGGCGGTCTCGCTCACGATGATGTCGCGCTCACCCTGCAGCGCCGCACCCTCGGCGGCGGTCGGCTCCAGGAAGGAGCCCGTGGCGATGCCGAACAGGGTCAGGTCCACCGGGGTGCCGGTGGAGGTCCTGGCGTTGACGATGGTGTTGCCGAACAGCTCGGCACGGGCCACGCCGGGCTGCTCGCGCCAGGCGGCGGCCTGCTCCTCGGTGACCACCGAGCGGCTGAACGCCGAGTCGGTCTTGGTGCCCTCGGCGAAGGCGAAGGACTGCACGGGGGTGCGCTGCAGGCCGGACACGCCGTCGTTGACCAGGCCCGAGGACAGGCCGGACAGCATCACCATGAGGATGGAGATGAGGGCGATGACCGCACCCATCAGCAGGAAGCGGGTGCGCGCGAACCACAGCTCGCGCAGGGCGAGGAACATCGTTGGTCCTCCGGGTCGGGGGCAGGACGTCGCAGGCGGCACGTGCCGACACGATGTCGACATCATATCAACGTAGTGTCGACAAAGACGGGGCGAGTGGGGTGGCCTGCGGCCTCGCGCTAGTGGTGGAACCCCGGGTGCTGCGCCGCCGACGGCATGGGCGCGGTGAGCCGGTCGAGGTAGCGCGTCTCCCGCTCGATGTCCTCCAGCAGGAGGTCGGCCACGTCCATGCTCAGCCCGTTGCGCACCACGATCCGCTCCACGGTGAGGTCGGTCAGGTCGTCGGGCATCGGGTATGCCGGCACCAGCCAGCCACGGGTGCGCAGCCGGTCGGCGAGGTGGTAGAGGTTCCACTTGTCGGTGTGGCCCGACCGCAGCCGCCACGCGAAGACGGGGATGTCGGAGCCGTCGTTCCACAGCTCGAAGGCATCCAGCCGCCCCACCCCGTCGGCGAGGTGCCGGGCCACGTCCTGCGAGGCCTGCTGCACCTGGGTGTAGCCGCTGCGCCCCAGCCGCAGGAAGTTGTAGAGCTGCAGCACCACCTGCGCGCCGGGCCGGGAGAAGTTCAGCGCGAAGGTCGGCATCTGCCCGCCCAGGTAGCTGACCCGGAAGACGAGGTCCTCGGGCAGCTTGTCGGTCGAGCGCCACACCACCCAGCCCAGCCCGGGGTACACCAGGCCGTACTTGTGCCCGGAGGTGTTGATGGAGTGCACCCGCTCCAGCCGGAAGTCCCACACCAGCTCCGGCTGCAGGAACGGCGCGATCATCGCCCCAGAAGCGCCGTCCACGTGCACCGGCACGTCCAGGCCCGTGCGGGCCTGCAGGGCGTCCAGGGCGGCGCAGATCTCGGCCACCGGCTCGTACATGCCGGTGTAGGTGACCCCCATGATCGCCACCACGCCGATGGTGTTCTCGTCCACGTGCTGGTCCAGGTAGTGCCCGTCGAGGGTCTTGTGCTCCTCGGTGATGGGCACGAGCCGGGGCTCCACCTCGAAGTAGTTGCAGAACTTCTCCCAGCACACCTGCACCGCGGAGCTCATCACCAGGTTGGGGCGCTCGGTGGACCTCCCGGCGGCGCGGCGCGCCTGCTGCCAGCGCCGCTTGAGCGCCAGCCCGCCCAGCATGCAGGCCTCCGAGGAGCCCAGGGTGGAGGTGCCGATGGTGTCGTGCGGGTCAGGCGCGTGCCAGAGGTCGGCCAAGATGCGCCAGCAGCTCTCCTCGATGGCCGCCGTCTGGGGGTACTCGTCCTTGTCGATCATGTTCTTGTCGACGGTCTCGGCGTAGAGCCGGCGCGCGTGGTCGTCCATCCAGGTGGTGACGAAGGTGGCCAGGTTCCGCCGGGCGTTGCCGTCGAGCATCGTCTCGTCGTGGGCGACCTGGTAGGCCGTCTCCGGCATCATCCCGTCGTCGGCCAGCTGGAACCGCGGCGCATGCGTGCGCTCCCCGGGCCGGGCGAACAGCGGGTTGACCGGGATGTAGGGACGCCGCTCGGCCATGGGGAACCTCCGCGCTGGGCAGCACCGGTCCCCACTCACGGTACCGGCGCGGTGGGGCGAACCCCCAGGTCAGCCCGCTCAGGTCGCCAGGATCGCGAACGACTCCGGCGCCAGCTCGGTCTGCGCCCCCCGCGCGGTGACCGCGGTGGAGGCCAGCAGGGTGCGCCCGGCCACCGGCACGGTCACCGGGTTGGTGCTGAGGTTGCACGCCACCCGCAGCGACCCGCGGTGCAGCACGATCCAGCGCTCGTCCTCGTCGAAGTCGACCCGCAGGTCCGCCAGCCACGGGTCGCTCAGCTCGGGGCGCTCCCGCCGCAGCGCCAGCAGGTCGCGGTAGACCTGCAGCAGCTCGGCGTGGCGGCCCACGGTCACCTCCGACCAGTCCAGCGTGGACCGGTGGAAGGTCTCCGGGTCCTGCGGGTCGGGGATCTCCTCGGCGTCCCAGCCGTGCTCGGCGAACTCGCGCTTGCGCCCAGCCGCGGTGGCCTCGCCCAGCTCGGGCTCGGGGTGGGAGGTGAAGAACTGGAACGGGGTGGACGCGCCCCACTCCTCGCCCATGAACAGCATCGGCGTGTAGGGCGAGCACAGCACCAGCGCCGCGCTGACCGCCAGCATCCCGTGCGACAGGTACGCCGAGGGCCGGTCGCCGATGGCCCGGTTGCCCACCTGGTCGTGGTCGGAGGTGTAGGCCAGGAAGCGGTAGCCCGGCGTGGTGCGGACGTCGACCTCCCGGCCGTGCACCCGGCCGCGGAAGCTGGAGAACGTGGCGGCGTGGAAGTAGGCGTGCTGCAGCGTGCTGGCCAGGCAGTCCATGCTGCCGAAGTCGGCGTAGTAGCCCTGTCGCTCGCCGCTGACCGCCGCGTGGATGGCGTGGTGGATGTCGTCGTCCCACTGCGCGGTGAGGCCGTAGCCGCCGGCGGCGCGGGGAGTGACCAGCCGCGGGTCGTTGAGGTCGCTCTCGGCGATGAGGGTGAGCGGGCGGCGCAGGTGCGTCGACAGCGCCTCGGTCTCCACCGCCAGCTCCTCCAGCAGGTGGATGGCCGACTCGTCCACCAGCGCGTGCACGGCGTCCAGGCGCAGCCCGTCCACGTGGAACTCGCGCATCCAGCGCAGCGCGTTGTCGATGATGTAGCGGCGCACCTGGCCCGAGGACGCCCCGGACAGGTTGATGCTGCGGCCCCAGCTGTTGCCACCGGCCTCGGACAGGTAGGGACCGAAGCGCTCCAGGTAGTTGCCGGACGGACCGAGGTGGTTGTAGACCACGTCGACGGCCACGCCCAGGCCCCGGCGGTGACAGGCGTCCACGAAGCGCTGCAGGCCGTCCGGGCCGCCGTAGGGCTCGTGCACGGTGTACCAGAGCACGCCGTCGTAGCCCCAGTTGTGCGTGCCGTTGACGCCGTTGAGCGGCATCAGCTCCACCATGGTGACGCCCAGGTCCACCAGGTGGTCCAGCTTGGCGATGGCGGCGTCGAAGGTGCCCTCGGGAGTGAAGGTGCCCACGTGCAGCTCGTACAGGCAGGCCCCGGCCAGCTGCTGGCCGCCCCAGAGGCCGTCGGTCCAGGCCGCAGGGTCGAGCCGGTGCACCTGGGACAGCGCGTGCACGCCCTCGGGCTGGCGCGGCGAGCGCGGGTCCGGGATGGGGGTGGGGTCGTCGTCGAGCAGGAACCCGTAGCGGCTGCCGGGGCCGGCGCCGGCCACGTCGGCGTGCCACCAGCCGTCGTCGTCGCGCTGCATGGGGTGCTCGGTGCCGTCGACCACGACGCGGACGGACTGCGGGGTGGGTGCCCACACGTCGAAGGGCCAGGCGTCAAAGGTCTGGGCGGCAGCGGTTTCGGTCACGTGCTCATTCTGCGGGGTGGACTGGACGCCCGCGACCCGGGCCGGTGTGATCTCTCCCGGCCCGGGTCGCGGATCTGCCTGTCCGGCTCAGCTGGCGGTGGTCGGCTCCAGCTCCACCGGCGCCGGGTCCGGGGCGTTGGTGGGGGCCGAGGCCAGCGCGAGGCGCGCCACCTCGTCGAAGGCGCTGGCGGCGTCGCCCAGCAGCAGCCGGTCCACCTTGGCACGGCGCCAGTACAGGTGGGCGTCGTGCTCCCAGGTGAAGCCGATGCCCCCGTGCACCTGGATCAGCGTCTCGGCGGCCTGCTCCAGCACCCCGGCCGCGGAGGCCTTGGCCGAGGCGGCGGCCAGCGGCAGCTCGGCGGCTGACTCGTCAGCCGTCCACGCCGCCCACCACACCAGCGAGCGCAGCTGCTCCACCCCCACGAAGGAGTCCACCAGCATGTGCTTGATGGCCTGGTAGGAGCCGATCTGGCGGCCGAAGGCCTCGCGCTCCTTGGCGTAGGCCACACCCATCTCCACCGCGCGGGCGGCCGCACCCAGGCCCTCGGCGGCCAGGATGATCCGAGCCACCCGCTCGGCCCGGTCCCAGCGCTCGCCGATGCCGGAGGCGATCACCTCGGAGTCGGTGAGCTCCACGGTGCCCAGGCCGCGGGTGGGGTCGATGGGGTCGCCCACGGTGACGGTGCCCGAGGAGAGCACCAGGTCGTCGCCGTCGCGGCTGAGGAAGCGGGTGGCGGTGGCGGCGTCGAGCGCCGGCGCGCCGGGGGCGTCCACCACGGCGTAGGAGACCGAGCCGTCGGCCAGGCCGGCGAGGCGCTTGTCGTCGCCCTCCAGCAGCACGGACGCCCGGGCGGCGGTCACCAGCGACGGCCCGGCGAGCACGCGCCCGGCCTGCTCGGCCACCACGGCGAGGTCGAGCACGCTCTGCCCGGCGCCGCCGGCGGCCTCCGGCACGGTGATGCCGTAGAAGCCGATGTCGGCGATGGCCTGGCGGCCGGGCGCGGTCGGGGCGTCGCCGTCCAGGCTCTTGCGCGCGTCGGCGGGGGAGGCGGTGCCGGTGAAGAAGTCACGGGCCGCCTCGGCGAACACCCGCTGGTCGTCGTCGAGGTCGAAGTTCACTGCTGTCCTCCTGCGGGAGCTGACTTCACGGGGGCGTTCTTGTCCGAGCGCGGCTCGGTGGGCAGACCCAGGACGCGCTCGCCGAGCACGTTGCGCAGCACCTGGTCGGTGCCGCCGGCGATGGCCATGCCGGGCAGCACCGCCTCCAGGTGCTGCCAGGTGTCGGAGCCGTCGGCGGTACGGGCGAAGACACCCTCCTGCCCGAGCAGGCGCACTGCGTAGCTGGCCATCGCGCGGGAGGCCACGGTGCCGGCGAGCTTGCCGGCGCTGGCCTCCGGGCCGGGGGACTCGCCGCGGCTGATCGCGGAGAGCTGGCGGTAGCCGGTGTAGCGGATGCCCAGCGACGCCACGTAGGCCCGGCCGAGCTCCTGGCGGGCCAGCGCCTGCTGGTCGCTGGAGAGGCTGCTGAGCCGGTTGGCGGAGTGCTCGATGACCGCGTCGATGCCCACTCCGATGTCGGTGCCGCCACCGCCGAGGGAGAGCCGCTCGCTCATCAGGGTGGTGAGCGCGACGCGCCAGCCGTTGTCGACGTCGCCGAGGCGCTCGCTGTCCGGGATGACCACGTCGTCGAAGAAGACCTCGTTGAAGTCGGCGCCGCCGCTCATCTGGCGCAGCGGGCGGACGGTGACGCCCGGGGCGTGCATGTCCACCACGAACATCGTCAGGCCCTTGTGCTTGGCCACGTCGGGGTTGGTGCGGGTGAGCAGGATGCCGTAGTCGGCGATCTGGGCGCCGGTGGTCCAGACCTTCTGGCCGGTGACGTGCCAGTCGCCGTTGTCGTCCTGCACGGCCTTGGTGCGCAGGGCAGCCAGGTCGCTGCCGGAGGCGGGCTCGCTGAACAGCTGGCACCAGATGTCGTCGCTGCGCAGCAGGCGCTGCAGGTAGCGCTGCTTCTGGTCGTCGCTGCCATGGGCGATGACGGTGGGTCCGCACATGCCGATGCCGATGAGGTTGATCAGCGAGGGGACCCCGGCGCGGGCCATCTCCTGGTCCACGATGGCCTGCTGCATGGGGGTGCCGCCCTGGCCGCCGTACTCCACCGGCCAGGTGACGCCGACGAAGCCGCCGTCGAACATGCACGCCTGGGAGGCCTTGGCCGCGGGGACGTCGTCACGGCCGTTGCGGGCGCCGCGGTGCCCCAGCTCGTCGCGGTGGGCGGTGATGAAGCTGCGCACGCTCTCGCGCCACGCCGCCTCGTCCGGGGTGTCGTCGAAGTCCATGGGCGATCTCCTCAGGCGTCGGGGCCGGTTGACGTGAACGTACTACCTGTTGCCTGGAACACGTTGCACTCGTCCCGGACGCTGGTGTAGTCCACCGGCGCGGTGCCGTTGACGCTGGTGTCGCACCCTCGTAGCGTGCGCAGCCAACCGCATGATCCGTCCGGATCGGCAACAGGTTCGCCAGACGAAGGGACGTCCCGGTGACCGTGACGTGGACGACGCCGACCGACATCGACCTCTCCGACCAGGAGTTCTGGGGTCGGCCCCCGGCGGAGCGGGAGGCGGCCTTCGCGCTGCTGCGCAGGCAGGCGCCGTTCTCCTTCCACGCCGAGCCGGTGGTCCCGTTCATCCCCGAGGGGCCGGGCTATTACGCCGTCACCCGGCACGCCGACGTGGACGCGATCAGCTCGCAGCCGGCGGTGTTCTGCTCCGGCCAGGGGGCGATCTCCATCGCGGACATGCCCGCCGAGCTGACGGAGTTCTACGGCTCGGTGATCAGCATGGACGACCCCCGCCACGCCAAGATCCGACGCATCGTGGCACGAGCGTTCACGCCCAAGATGCTGGAGTCGGTGATGGACAGCGTGGAGGTGCTGGCCACCGAGCTGGTGGCCAGGGCGCGCCGGCTGGCCGAGGACGGGGACGGCACCTTCGACCTGGTGGCGGAGGTGGCAGCGCCGCTGCCGCTGCGGGTCATCTGCGACATGATGGGTGTGCCGGAGACGGAGCACGAGCTGGTGCTGCGGTGCACCAACATCATTCTCTCTGGCGGCGACCCGGAGTTCATCGCCGACGAGAACGAGGCGGTGCGGATCTCGCTGGAGGCCGGTGGCGAGCTGGCGGGGCTGATGACCCGGCTGGCGGCCGAGCGGGCGGAGACGCCCACCCAGGACCTGACGTCGGCGTTGGTGCACGCCGAGGTGGACGGCGAGCGCCTGACCCACCAGGAGATCGCGTCGTTCTTCATCCTGCTGTGCGTGGCGGGCAACGAGACCACCCGCACGGCCATCAGCCAGGGTGTGCTGGCGCTGAGCGAGTTCCCCGACCAGCGTGACCGGTGGATGGCTGACCCGGGGCTGACCAAGACCGCGGTGGAGGAGATCGTCCGGTGGGCCACCCCGGTGATCTGGATGCGCCGCACCGCCACCCGGGACGTGGAGCTGAGCGGGCGGCAGTTCCGCGCTGGCGACAAGTTCCTGCTGTTCTACAGCTCGGCCAACCGCGACGAGGACGTCTTCGCCGACCCGTACACGCTGGACCTCGGTCGCAGCCCCAACCCGCACCTGGGCTTCGGCGGCCGGGGCCCGCACTTCTGCCTGGGGGCCAACCTGGCCCGGCGCGAGATCGCGGTGACCTTCCGGACGCTGTTCGCGCAGGTGCCGCACCTGCAGGTGGTGGGGGAGCCACCGCGGCTGCGCTCGTCGTTCATCAACGGCATCAAGAACCTGCCGGTGTCGCTGCGCGCCTAGCGCTCTACCTGCGGGTCTGTGTCCGCGATCCGGCCCAGGGGCACTTCGCTGCTTCACTGCTCAGTGAGAATCATCGTTCACTTGAGTTTCCGGGGGCCGGTGGCAGGGCTGAGCCCGAGCGCCACAGGGGATCCGACACACGTCGGCCCGCTGCAGGACAACCTGCTCTCGGCAGTCTCTACTCGCTGCTGCACCCCGACGCGGTGCCGCAGGGGATGAACGACTGGTCGTGCAAGCCCACCCCGGAGCACCCCAACCCGGTGGTGCTGGTCAACGGCACCTTCGAGAACCGCTACGCCAACTGGGCGATGTACTCCCCGCAGCTCAAGGCCGACGGGTATTGCGTGTTCGGCCTGAACTACGGGAGCGCCGAGGGCAGCCCCATCCAGCAGCTGGGCAACATGCGCGCGTCGGGTCTGCAGCTGGGGCAGTTCGTCGACCATGTGCTCGCGGTGACGGGCGCGGGCACGTGGTCGACCTGGTGGGGCACTCACAGGGTGGTCTGCTGCCGCTGTACTACATCAACCGGGCCGGCGGCGCGGACAAGGTGGGGACGACGGTGGGTGTCGCTCCGCCCAGCAACGGGGTACGGGTCTACGGGCTGCTGCCGTTCTTCGCGGAGAACGTCTTCCTCAACGCCCTGGTGGGGGCTCTTCGGTGCCGCGGCGATGGACTACACGGCGGGCTCGCCGTTCATGCAGGAGGTGGCGGTCGGAGGGATGACGCGGCCGCAGGTGCAGTACGTGACCATCAACTCTCGCTACGACGGGCTGGTCACCATGGCGGAGGCCGCGCTGCCCGCGGGCCCAATGTGGATACCCAGTCGGTGTGCCCGCAGAGCTTTGCCGACCACGCCACGGTGGTCTACGACGACATCACCCTGCGCCTGGTGCGCAACGCGCTGGACCCGTCGACCGCGCAGTCACCGGCGTGCCATCTGGTGCTGCCGCTGCTCAACACGCGGCTGAACTGGCTGCTGGACCCGATCGTCCCGCAGCCGGCGAGCTGACCGGAACACCTCACGGCGGGTTGGGGTCGCACAGGTCGGACGGATGGTGAAGTGAATTCACCCTAGGTGCTTGTTCAGGGTCGAGGTGGAGGGGTGGGATCCACTCGACGCGGCCGTGGGTGCCGATGCGGACGGTGATGCCTTCGTGGGTATAAGGCGGTGGTCGAACGGACAGACCAGTGCCAAGTCCCGACAGAACGATTGAGGCACCGTCTGCCTGATTGCCACAGGCATGGCCCCCGCTGGTAGTCGACCCGCCCCACCGCCGGTCTGCTGCGACCGCCGCCTAGTGCAGCAGTGTGGCGATTCGCTTCATCATCTCGTCGAGGTAACCCAGGGTGTCGTTGATGCTCGGCTCGTAATCGCCGGGATGTGCGCACTCGTTGCGCTTGGCAAGAAGTCCTTGCAACGCTTTTGTCATCGCATTGGTAATCAAACCCTGCTTCTTCAGAACTTCGAAAAGCGTGTAGTCCTTCTGCTCTCGGAAGTCGGACGCCTGTGTGATCTTCCACTGCGGGTATTGGGCCTGGATTGCCGTTAATCGATTCGGGTCGGCCGCAATCCACTCGTGCACAAAATCCATCAACGCAGCGAACGACGTCACGTGCGCTGATCGATAGAGTCCGTGCTCAGCGCACTGAAGGGCCTCGCGAAACAAACTGTCCTGCTTTATGTTGAGCTGGGTCAACTTCCCGTAAGACTCGGTCAACGTCATCACGCGATGCGTCGAGCCCTCGCGCTTCGCCAGGAGCTTGCTCAGCTCGACCTGCGCGTTGGCCGCCCAGTCGGCGACCTCGCGCGGAGTTCTAGCTGCCATCCGTCAGGCCGCCGAGGTGATTCGCCATTGCGGCGAAAAATGCGTCGTAGACGGCCGGATCGCTTGTGGCATCAACTGACAAGGCGATGTTCACATTTATCACAACACTGCCAGAGTTGCCGTTGCGCGGATGACGGCGCTGCAGAGCCTCGTCATCCGCACCCTTGGCATCGCTGCCGGGCAACTCGTCGTGTTCAGCGTTGGCAGTTCCGAAGTCGCCGAATTTGCAGAGCACCTTGAACGTCTTGACGACCAGTCCGGCCTTCTCGTCATTCAAGTCTGAATTACTCTTGACGACCGTAACAAGGTCGGAGTCCGTCTGGCTATCTGCCTGCGGGTACACATCAAACAACGGCTTGTACGCCTTCGCGATTGCCTTCCCAACCAAGCGTCGCCCAGGCTGCCCACCGCGAAGACCTTTCTTGTAAGCGTCGTTCGGTTGACCAGAAGAATCTAGCAACCCTGCGTACTTCAACACGGTGGGAAAGCTTCGCGCGTGCGACGAGCCGAAGCCGATCGACTTAGGAAAGTCAGTCGTCATCTTCTCGGGTGTGCCGACGGACTGAAGCTTTTTGATGAACTCTTCCAGTTTGCCTGGGCTGTAGTTGAAGACGAACTCGATTGACGGCATGCGTGGATCATAAGGGTCTCAGCCGGAGTTTGGCTGTGCTGCCTGCGGGTATCTGTCGTCGCCGTGGGACAAGCGGCGTTCAAGTAAGCGGGTGGCGCGGGTCACTGCCCGCGTGTCCGACGAGAGTCAGCCGGTCCCGTACGTCACCCGGCATACGCAGGTCCGGGTCTACGACACTTCACGCGCCGCGCTCTGCAAGGTTTCGTGCTCGACCGGCGGCGGCCCCGCTACGGCTGGTTCGCCAGCGCCTAGTCCGGCTTCGAGAGCACCGCGCAACCCGCCCACCCCGGGCAGTGGCGGGCGAGCGAGGTTTGAGGCTAGGTTCCTCCAAAGCCGTTGCTACGAAGGTCTTTCCGCTAGGAGTCGAACGTGGTCACAGTCCTCATCCACCCCTCTCGCGGGAACGCGGACGGACGGGTGAACCTCAAGCGGTCCCTGGAAAAGACAGTGCGCTTCATAGACCCGGCCATCGCCAGCCTCCTCACTGAGACAGAGCGGACCGAGTTGCTGCTACGCCACCCCAGCGGAGAGGCCCACTTCTGGGGCACCTACGACCAAAACAAGGCGCTCATTTCCCGCGTGTTCGAAGGCGACGCGGTTATTTTCACTGGCCAAGGATCGGGCTGGGGAGTCGGCGTGGTGGGGTACCGCTTCGAGAATCCAGTCTTCGCTCGAAAGGTCTGGCGGGAGACCGAGGGTAAAGGCACATACCAGCACATCTACAGCCTCGCCCGGTTCCACAAGACTGCGATCCCCTACGCCGACATCAACGCACCACTGGGGCTGAAGCCGACCAATCACTTCCAGGGCATGGCCGTCTATGACCGCGATGGCCGGGGCGACCTACTAGTCGAGGCCCTCCACCTCGATGTCGGCGCCGACTACATGATGGCGGACGCAGCTCTAGCGGAGAGCCTCGAGGGTGAGGTTCCGCCTGACAGTCCGCTGCGACCGATCGAGCCCGCTTTCGACGGCACGATCCCAGTGACGGCTCGTGCGGCCGGCGTCATGAGGCGGGGCGAGAGCATGCTCGTGGCTGCCTTCGCTGCAACACTGCCCTCGCGAGTAACGTATGGCCGCCAGCTGGTCACTGCAGGCATGACCGACCTGTGCATCGAATGGCCCGACCATCAAGAACTCGTCGAGGCTAAGAGCCTCGCTGACCACGGTCACGTCAGAGCGGCGCTCGCGCAGCTCCTGGACTACGCACCCGCGCTCGCTAGTCCGCCAGCCGTTCTAACCGCTCTCTTCCCGACCCGACCTGACGACCGAAGCGTCCGTTTGCTGCACCGCTACGGTGTTGACTGCCTGTATCGGGCAGCCTCAGAGGACTACGCCCGCGAGGCGGCACCGGAGCATGCGAGTGCTGGCATCCGATTGCTCTGGCATTGATTGGCGGATTCTACGGTGATCAGTAATCGGTAGTCCGAGGACTTCGCTGATAGCGAGTTCCTCATCCGGCGGGCGCGCTCCCCGATCAAGAGTGGCCACCATGGCGAAAGCGATTATCCTGCTCGAGCGCCCAGCGAGGATGTCGAACACATCAGCAAACCGTTCTGCAGGTCAGCGCCGGCCGTGACGTGCGAGGGGGCTCGCGGGATGTCCTGGACGCTTTACCCCCCCGAGCAGCGCGCACGACAAGACGATATCCTGTCTCGGTGGCTCCTCTTCGCTTCGTGAGCTTTGGTCTTCGTCTCGCTCCCACTCGTCTCTGCAACGATCGGCCTCATCGGCGCGGCGCTGTGGCGCAAGCACCGATGCCGGCAACGAGTTCATCGCCCAAGATCACCGCCGTGACGTGAGGCTCTAGGCGACGATTGCGCATGGCAGACAACGGACCGAACCACATCGAGGCTCGCCCTCGCCGGAATCCGACGTGGGCCCAGGACGAGCTCATCCTCGCGATGGACCTCTACGTGCGGGAGGGCCCGGTTGGCAGCGAGCACCCCGAGGTCGTCGCGCTGAGCAGCATCTTGAACGACTTGCCTCTCCACACAGACCGCCCGGATCGAGACCGGTTCCGGAACGTCAACGGCGTTGCGATGAAGCTGGCGAACTTCGCGGCTATCGACCCTGCGCACGCGGGACGGGGCCTCGACGCCGGAGGCGCAGGCGACCAGCTCGTGTGGCAGACCTACACCGACGACCGGGTGAAGCTGCACGCCATCGCCGAGCTCCTGCGTAAGGGCGTCACCCCCGGGACCGAAGTGGACCTGCCAGTCGGTGCGGTCGAGGGCGAGGCGGGCATCGCGGAGGGACGCCTCCTCTACCGGCGTCACCTCGCCCGCGAGCGTGACCCGAAGATCATCAAGCGCAAAAAGAAGCAGGTGCTGGACGCGACCGGGCGTCTTGCGTGCGAGATCTGCGAGTTTGACTACGTGACGACGTACGGCACCCTCGGCGAGGGCTACGCCGAGGCTCACCACATCGTCCCACTGTCGGAGGCGGGCGAGTCGAAGACGAAGCTCGCAGATCTGATCATCGTGTGCGCGAACTGCCATCGGATGCTCCACTCGCGGCACGGCTGGGTTCGCCCCGATGCCCTTCGAACGATCCTTGCCGAGGCCGCCATCGAGGCCGGGGGTTCGTCCGCGAGTTAACCCGGTGCTGGATGAGCACGCGAAGGCGCTCACGGGACCCAGAGGCTTGCAAAGTCGCTAAGTATCGGGACCACCCAGCCGCCGTCCTGGTCACGCCACCCGACGCTGTCGGGCTGAACGCCCCAGTGTGGGAGAACCATGTTGATCCGCTCGAGGTCGGTGGCGTCGTGCGGACTGCCGCCGAACTCGCGGAACTCTGCCATCTGTTCAGCAAGTTCCTCGGTGGGGTCGAGTCGAAGTCGCCGGATGTGGGCCTCGTCGCTGTAGGTGAGCATCGTGAGTCGAACGGTCATGGATGGGGGTGACAATCGCCTGCATCGACTCGGTCGAAGGAGTTGGCTCCGAGGGGTCGAGAACTCACTCGGTGGAGATGCGGACCGGCGGCGACGCTGGCAGCGCTTCGATGCCGAAGCGATCGCTGGGCGGTGGATTGTCGGCATCGGCGGCAGGTGCTGAATGGTGTTCCGGTTCGGCTGGTGTCGAACAACGGCTGCAGCGGTCCCCCACGAAGCAGGATGTACCGCATCTCCATGTGATCGATATCGAACAGCAGCTCGACCTCGAGGACGGTTGTGTCGTCCTGCATGCCGACGGTCTGAACGATCTCGCTCATGCCAATGAACACGATCCGGGGCTTGAGCGGGGGCGTGCGTCATTTCGCGCGCTCGGCGAACATGGCGCCCTTTGGAGTACGCGACTGTGCGCGTCATTGGCACAGGTGCCGCAGTGGCCTAGGCCTGCTGTAGGGCAACGACATCGCGTCGGCGGCGATGCGCAGCAGATTCCGGACGGGCACGGTGCCACCCGAGGCGGTGCCTGCTGTTCCGGCGCCTCGCCCGAGGCCTGCCAGTCCATGGTGACCACCCCCGTCGCAGGTAACCCGCGGTTGATCGATAGCTCACCGCTGGCGAGGGCAGAGCAGCAGAGGGTGGCGAGGGCGTGGTTGCGCTCGGCGGCGCTACGCGGATCCGCCACTCCGTCCTCGGTGACCGACCGCGCCGCGGTGGAGAACCCGGTGTCCTCAACGCGCTCCTGCACCGTCGCCACGGAAGCGGCGAACGAGTCCAGGGCAGCAGCCATCCCCTCGGGAACCACCGCCGTTGCACCACTCGAGCTTATGTGCAAGTTCTAGGCCCCGGCCCGACAGTTTCCGCCCCTGCCGAGCAACGATCCCGAAGAGACAGAAACCGCCGCCTCCCAGCACGGGAGACGGCGGTTCGCGCAAGCAACCAGGCGAGCTAGCTGCGCACCAACAGCGCCACCGGCAGACGGCCGAACACCTCGGCCAGCGACAGCTTGTCCCGGTACGACTGCCCGGTGAGCCGATCGGTCCACTCACCCGTCGGGAGCGCCACCGTGGTGGATCCCCAGTCGCCCAAGGTCACCGACAACCGGGTCGCCAGCGCGAGGACGTCAGCCGCGTCGCCCTGCGGCCCGCGGGAGAAGCCCACCAGGTGCTCGGCCTGCTCACCCTCGGCGAGCACGGGTGCGTAGGTGCCGCCGACGAAGGACTCCGGCCGCTCCCGCCGCAGGCTGAGCGTCTTGCTCACCACCAACAGCTTGGCCGCCCCGGAGGGATCGACCGGTGGCACCGTGTCCAAGGTGGACAGCAGCTTGGTGCGTCGGTCGTAGTCCACCTCGCGGCGGTTGTCCGGGTCGACCAGGGAGTCCTCCCACAGCTCGGTGCCCTGGTAGACGTCGGGCACGCCCGGCCCGGCCAGCTGCAGCAGCTTCTGGCCCAGCGAGTTCGACCACCCGCGGGGAGCCAGGTCGGCCACCAGCTGGCCCATCGAGGCGGCGACGGGACCGTCCAGCACCTGGTCGATCCAGGTGTGCATGGCCTGCTCGAACTCTTCGTCGACCTCGTTCCACTCCGTGCGGGTACCCGCCTCGCGGGCGGCCTTCTCCGCGTAGGCGTGCAACCGCTCCCGCAGCTGCGGGACGTCCGCGGCGGTGCGACCGTCCGCGGGCCACACCCCGAAGATGTTCTGCCACAGGAACGAGCCCATTCCACCGTCGGGGGAGGGGGCGACCTCCTCCCAGCGCTCCAGGGCCTGCGCCCACAGCTGCGGCACCTCCGAGAGCACCGCGATGCGAGACCGGACGTCCTCGCCGCGCTTGGTGTCGTGGGTGCTCAGCGTGGTCATCGCCGCGGGCCACAGGGTGGCGCGCTCGGCGAAGGCCAGGTGCATCTCCGCCGGGCTCACGCCGAAGCGGCCAGGGTCACCGCCCACCTCCTGCAGGCTCACCAGCCGGTTGGTGCGGTAGAACAGGCAGTCCTCCACGCCCTTGGCGGTGACGGCCCCGCACACCTGCTGGAAGCGGGTGGCCGCCTCGCCGCCCGCGACCAGGGCAGCGCTCACCCGGGACAGCGCAGCCGAGAGCTCCGGCCGGGCGACGCTCACCTGCGCCACCACGGCGGGCAGCATCCCGGCCAGGGACGGGTAGTCGGCCCGGTACACCGGCACCGCCGCCACCAGCTCCACCACGGCGTCCACCAGCTGGTCGTGCGCCGCGTCGCCGGCCTCGATGGCCCGCACGCAGCGCTCCAGCTCCGGGCGCAGGCCCGCACGGGCCACGCCCAGCTTCAGCTCGTGCTCGGTCGCGTGCAGCTGCTCGGCGTCGCCGGCGGCACCGGTGCGCTGCACCGCGATGGCGCTCAGCGGCTCCGCGCCGGACGGGTCGACGAACACCCCGCCCACCTCGCGCAGCGCGTCATACCCGGTGGTGCCGTCTGCCGGCAGGCTGGTGTCCAGCGCCTCGTCCGGCGCCAGGATCTTCTCGATCACCAGCCAGCGGTCGTCGCCGATGGCCCCGCGCAGCCGGGCCAGGTAGCCGGCCGGGTCGGCCAGGCCGTCCGGGTGGTCCACCCGGATCCCGTCCACCACGCCGTCCTGGGCCCACCGGCGGATCTCCGCGTGGGTGGCGTCGAAGACGGTCTCGTCCTCCATGCGCAGCGCGGCGAGGCCGTTGACGTGGAAGAACCGGCGGTAGCCCACCAGCCCGGAGCGCCACGGCACCAGCTGGTAGGCCTGCCGGTCGTGCACCTCCTGGGCGGTGCCCCCGAGCGTGCCCGGGGCGACGGGGAAGCGGTGCTCGTAGAAGCCCAGCTCGGCGTCGTCGCCGGCACCGACGACCTCCAGCGCCTCGACGTCGGTGGCCGAGCCCAGCACGGGCAGCGCGATGCGCCCGTTGCAGCCGTTGTCCGGTGCCCAGTCGATGTCGAAGTAGCTGGCGTAGGCGGAGTCGCGACCATGGCGGAGCACGTCCCACCACCACGCGTTCTCCGACGGTGTCTCCACCCCCACGTGGTTGGGCACGATGTCGACCACCAGGCCCAACCCCCGCTCCCGCGCCGCCGCCGACAGCCGGGCCAGCCCCTCGGGGCCGCCCAGTGCGGCGGAGACCGTGGTCGGGTCGATGACGTCGTAGCCGTGCTGGGAACCCTCGGCCGCGCTCAGGATGGGCGAGAGGTACACCGCGCCCACCCCGAGCCGCCGCAGGTAGTCCAGCTGGGCGATGGCCTCGTCGAAGCCGAACGCGGGGACCCCGTCACCGGCAGCGTGCAGCTGCAGCCGGTAGGTGGAGGTGGGGGCGCTCATGCGGTCTTGCGCAGGACGAGCAGCGACCGGGCCGTCACGCTGATCGCGAGCCCGGCCTTCACCACGGTGTCCTCCTCGCGGGCGCCGGTGGCGGTGGCGGTGTCCAGCTCCACCGTCCACTCCTCGGCGTACTCGCCGTCGGGCAGCACGAAGTCGAGGTCCTCGTGGTGGGCGTTGAAGCACAGCAGGAACGAGTCGTCCGTGATGCGCTCACCACGCTGGTCCGGGTAGGGGATGCCGTCGCCGTTGAGGAACACGGTCAGGCTCTTGCCGAACCCGGCGTCCCAGTCCTCCGGGGTCATCTCCCGGCCCTGCGGGGTGAGCCAGGCGATGTCGCGGACCTCCTCGCCGGAGCGCAGCGGCCGACCCTCGAAGAAGCGGCGCCGGCGGAACACCGGGTGCTCGCTGCGCAGGGCGATCGCCCGGGCGGTGAACTCCACCAGGTCAGCGCCCGGGGTGCCCTCCTCGGCGAGTGCCCAGTTCATCCAGGCCAGCTCGGAGTCCTGGCAGTAGACGTTGTTGTTGCCCTGCTGCGTGCGGCCCATCTCGTCGCCGTGCGCGATCATCGGGGTGCCCTGGCTCACCAGCAGGGTGGCCAGCACGTTGCGCTGCTGGCGCGCCCGCAGCGCGTTCACCTCGGGGTCGTCGGTGGGGCCCTCCGCGCCGCAGTTCCACGAGCGGTTGTGGCTCTCGCCGTCCTGGGAGTTCTCGCCGTTGGCCTCGTTGTGCTTCTCGTTGTAGGACACCAGGTCCATCAGCGTGAAGCCGTCGTGGGCGATGACGAAGTTGATGCTGGCACCCGGGCGGCGGCTGGACTCCTTGTACAGGTCCGACGAGCCGGTGAGCCGAGAGGCGAACTCGCCGAGGGTGGAGTCCTCGCCCCGCCAGTAGTCGCGCACGGTGTCGCGGTACTTCCCGTTCCACTCCGTCCACAGGGACGGGAAGTTGCCCACCTGGTAGCCACCCTCGCCGACGTCCCACGGCTCGGCGATCAGCTTGACCTGGCTGACCACCGGGTCCTGCTGGACGAGGTCGAAGAAGGCGCTGAGCTTGTCCACGTCGTGCAGCTCGCGGGCCAGGGTGGAGGCGAGGTCGAAGCGGAAGCCGTCGACGTGCATCTCGGTGACCCAGTAGCGCAGCGAGTCCATGATCAGCTGCAGCGTGTGCGGGTGGCGCACGTTGAGGCTGTTGCCGGTGCCGGTGTAGTCCATGTAGAACTGCTCGTCGCCATCGACCAAGCGGTAGTACGCGGCGTTGTCGATGCCGCGGAAGCTGATGGTCGGGCCCTGGTGGTTGCCCTCGGCGGTGTGGTTGTAGACCACGTCGAGGATCACCTCGATGCCCGCCTCGTGCATGTCGCGGACCATCGCCTTGAACTCGTTGACGGCCGAGCCGGCCGGCAGGCCCTGCTGGCCGTACTCGGCGTGCGGGGCCAGGAAGCCGAAGCTGTTGTAGCCCCAGTAGTTGCGCAGACCCTTGTCCAGCAGCGTCTGGTCCTGCATGAACTGGTGCACGGGCATCAGCTCGATGGCCGTGACACCCAGCTTCTTCAGGTGCTCGATGATGGCCGGGTGCGCCAGGCCGGCGTAGGTGCCGCGCTGGTCCTCGGGCACGTCCGGGTGCGTCATCGTCATGCCCTTGACGTGCGCCTCGTAGATCACCGTCTGGTGGTAGGGCGTCTTGGGTGCGCGGTCGTAGCCCCAGTCGAAGAAGGGGTTGATGACGACCGAGGTCATGGTGTGGCCCAGGGAGTCGTCGGTGTTGCGCTCCTCCGGGTTGTCGAAGCTGTAGGAGAACAGCGACGGGTCACCGTCGAAGTCGCCGTCGAAGGACTTCGCGTAGGGGTCCACCAGCAGCTTGCTGGGGTCGCAGCGGTGCCCGTTCGCCGGGTCGTAGGGCCCGTGCACCCGGTAGCCGTAGCGCTGGCCCGGCTGCACTGACGGCAGGTAGCCGTGCCACACGTAGCCGTCCACCTCGATCAGCGGGATGCGCGTCTCGGCGCCGTCGTCGTCGATCAGGCACAGCTCGACGCCGTCGGCGATCTCGGAGAACAACGCGAAGTTGGTGCCGGTGCCGTCGTAGGTCGCGCCCAGGGGATACGCGCTTCCCGGCCACACAGAGGGGGCGGTGGTCTTGGTGTCATCGGCCATTGGTCAAACACTAGTGGCGCTGCCGCGCTGACACAGGTCGACAGCAGTGACGGTAGTTACAGCGTTTCACCACGCACAGTGACGCAAAGTGTGCCTCTGCGCTCCCGAGTGCCGGGCGCACCACCGGAATCGCCCCGCCGGTCGGGACGAGCGTGCGTGGCCGGACGGGACGAGCACCGTGACGCGATCTACCGTCGTGCCATGACCCCCGAGGAGATCCTGGCGATCGACGCCGCCCACGTCTGGCACCCCTACGGCGCCGTCTCGCTCGGCCCGGCCGGGCCGGAGTCCGTCGACGCGGCGGAGGGGCCACTGGCGCCACTGGTGGTGACCTCGGCGCAGGGGGTGCGGCTGACGCTCGGCGACGGGCGCGAGGTCATCGACGGGATGTCGTCCTGGTGGGCGGCGGTGCACGGCTACCGCCACCCCGTGCTGGACGCCGCGGTCACCGACCAGCTGGGCCGGATGAGCCACGTCATGTTCGGCGGGCTCACCCACGAGCCGGCCGCCCAGCTCGCCCAGCGGCTGGTGGACCTCACCCCGGACGGGCTGGAGCACGTGTTCTTCGCCGACTCCGGCTCGGTGTCGGTGGAGGTGGCCGCGAAGATGTGCCTGCAGTACTGGCGCGGCAAGGGCAAGCCGGCCAAGCACCGGCTGATGACCTGGCGCGGCGGCTACCACGGCGACACCTTCACCCCGATGAGCGTGTGCGACCCCGATGGGGGCATGCACTCGCTGTGGACCGACGTGCTCACCCCGCAGGTCTTCGCCGACGTCCCGCCCAGCGAGCTGGGGGCGGCCGGGCTGGACGAGGCCTACGTGGCGCACCTGGCCACGATGATCGCCGAGCACGCGGACGAGCTGGCCGCGGTGATCGTGGAGCCGGTGGTGCAGGGCGCGGGCGGCATGCGCTTCCACGACCCGCGCTACCTGCAGGTGCTGCGCGAGCTGTGCCACCGCCACGACGTGCTGCTGGTGCTCGACGAGATCGCCACCGGCTTCGGCCGCACCGGTGAGCTCTTCGCCGCCGACCACGCCGGCATCGCCCCGGACGTGATGTGCGTGGGCAAGGCGCTGACCGGGGGATACCTCACCCTGGCCGCCACGCTGTGCACCCCCGAGGTGGCCAGGACCATCTCGGCGGGGGAGGCCGGCGGGCTGATGCACGGGCCCACCTTCATGGCCAACCCGCTGGCGTGTGCGGTGGCGACGGCCTCCATCGACCTGCTGCTGTCCCGGGACTGGCGCGGCGAGGTGGCGGCCATCGGCGACGGGTTGCGCGCCGGCCTCGCCCCGGCCGCCGAGCTCCCGGGGGTGCGCGACGTGCGGGTGCTCGGCGCCATCGGGGTGGTGCAGCTCGACCACCTGGTGGACATGGCTGCCGCCACCGCCGCCGCGGTGGACGCCGGGGTGTGGTTGCGCCCGTTCCGCGACCTCGTCTACACGATGCCGCCGTTCATCAGCAGCCCCGAGGACGTGGCGCGGATCTCTGCCGGCGTGGTGGCCGCCGCGGGGGCCTGAGCGCCGCCGTAGTCTGGCTGCCCGTGGAGCTGCCCGAGTCACCGTCCCACCAGCCTGAACCCTCGTCTGACCTGCCCGAGTCGCTGCACTGGCTGGCCGGGCACGAGCAGGCCCGGCGCGCCGCCGGGGTGCGCCGTGAGCTGCGTCCCCGCGAGGCCGACAACGCGCTGCTGGACCTGGCTTCCAACGACTACCTGGGCCTGTCCCGCGACCCCCGGGTGGTCGCCGGCGCCGAGGCGGCGCTGCGCACCTGGGGTGCCGGCTCCACCGGCTCGCGGCTGGTCACCGGCTCCACCCGCGCCCACCACGACCTCGAGGACGACCTCGCCGCCTTCACCGGCACCGAGGCGGGGCTGGTCTTCTCCTCCGGCTACACCGCGAACCTGGCTGCGGTCACCGCGCTGAGCGGGCCCGGCACGCTGGTGGTCTCCGACGCCGGCAGCCACGCCTCGCTGGTGGATGCCTGCCGGCTCTCCCGCGCCCGGGTGCAGGTGACCGCCCACAACGACGTCGAGCAGGTTCGCGCCGCGCTGGCCACCCGCACCGAGGAGCGGGCGATCGTGGTGTGCGACTCGGTCTCCAGCGTCGACGGCGACCTGGCGCCGCTGCGCGAGCTGCACGCGGTGTGCCGCGAGCACCGGGCGGTGCTGGTGGTGGACGAGGCGCACGGGATCGGCGTGCGCGGCGCAGGTGGCCGCGGGCTGGCCGCGGAGCAGGGCGTGGCCGGCGAGCCCGACGTGGTGCTCACCATGACGCTGTCGAAGTCGCTGGGCAGCCAGGGCGGCGCCGTGCTGGGCGCCGCGCCGGTGGTGGCGCACCTGATCGACAACGCCCGCACGTTCATCTTCGACACCGGCCTCAACCCCGCCGCGGTGGGCGCGGCCGCCGCGGCCCTGGCCGTGCTGCGCGCCGAGCCCGAGCGGGCCGCGCGGGTGATGGTGCGCGCCGGGCAGCTGGCCGCCGCCGCCGGTGTGCCGGTGCCCACCTCCGCCGTGGTGTCGGTGGTCCTGGGCGAGCCCGCGGTGGCCTACGCCGCGGCCCAGCGCTGCCGCGAGCTGGGCCTGCACGTGGGCTGCTTCCGCCCGCCGTCGGTGCCCGCCGGCACCAGCCGGCTGCGCCTGACCGCCCGGGCCACCCTGAGCGAGGACGACGTGGACCTGGTGCGCAGCGTCCTCGACCAGGTGCTCACCTCGGTGGTGCCGGCATGAGCGTGGTGGTGGTCAGCGGCACCGGTACCGACGTCGGCAAGACCATCGCCACCGCGGCGGTGGCGGCGGCTGCGGTCGCGCAGGGCCGGACGGTGGCGGTGGTCAAGCCCGCTCAGACCGGCCTCGCCCCCGGCGAGCCCGGCGACGTGGACGTGGTGCACGCGCTGGTGCCCGCGGTGCACACCGCCGAGCTCTACCGCTACCCGGAGCCGCTGGCGCCGGACACCGCTGCACGCCGCGCCGGGATGGCCGCCCCGGACCTGGCCGTGGTGGCCGCGGCGGTGCAGAAGCTGGCGCAGACCCACGACCTGGTGCTGGTGGAGGGCGCCGGCGGGCTGCTGGTGCGCCTGGACGGCGCGGGCAACACGCTGGCCGACCTGGCGGCGCTGCTCGGCCCGGACGTGCCGGTGCTGGTGGTGGCTGCCGCGGGGCTGGGCACCCTCAACGCCGCGGCGCTCACTGCGGAAGCGCTGGCCGCGCGGGATCTTCGGTGCCTGGGGGTGCTGGTGGGCAGCTGGCCTCGCGAGCCCGACCTCGCCGAGCGGTGCAACGTCGACGACCTGCCGGTGGCGGCCGGTGCGCCGCTGCTGGGCCTGCTTCCGGAGGGGAGCGGGGGACTGCACCCGGCGGCGTTCGCGGAGCTCGCCCGTGCGGCGCTGGTTCCCGAGCTCGGGGGCACCTGGCGCCGGGACCGAGGCTGACCGGGGGCTCGTCCAGATCGGTGTCCTGATTGCGGCATTTTTGCCTTGCGCGCCACCACTGTCGGGTGCGGAGCATCTAGGGTCAGGGGCAGACTTGGCGCGCGCGCAGAGGCGGGCGTCCCCGGAGCCAGTCGCTGTCGGAGCAGGCACGCGAGCAGAAAAGAGACAGGAACATGACAGGACCCGCAGCCTCGAAGAGTCTCAGCCTGACCCCGCCCGCCGCCGTCCCGGTGGTCGAGGTCGAGCAGGCCGAGGGGATGCTGCCCATCCCCGAGGCTCGCGTGGGCGAGCTGCAGAAGATGGCCGACGCCTACGTCAAGGACCTCGACTCGCTCGCTCCCAACAGCCCGGAGCTCGCCGCCAAGGTGGACGAGATCAGCCGGGTGGGCGCGGAGGAGCTGCGCGCCTCGGCCAACGTCTCCAACCGGATGCTCGAGCGCCCGTCCTCGGCGCTGGCGGGCACCGAGGGCAAGAGCAGCTCCGCGCCGCAGGCCAAGGTGGGCAAGACCCTCGCCGACCTGCGCCGCGCGGTGGAGGAGCTCACCCCCAACCAGGCCGACCTCACGCCCACCAAGAAGATCCTCGGCTTCATCCCCGCGGGCAAGCGCATCGACAAGTACTTCGACAAGTACCGCAGCGCCCAGTCCCAGCTCGACGCCATCACCAAGTCGCTCTCGGCCGGGCAGGACGAGCTGCGCAAGGACAACGCGGCCATCGAGCAGGAGCGGGCCAACCTCTGGAAGCTGATGGGCGACCTCACCGAGTACGCCCACCTGCTGAACATGCTCTCCGACGCCGTCGGCCGCCGCGCCGACGAGCTGGAGTCCACCGACCCGTCCAAGGCCACCGCGTTCAAGTCCGAGGTGCAGTTCGCCGTGGTGCAGCGCCACCAGGACGTGCTCACCCAGCTGGCCGTGGCCGCCCAGGGCTACCTGGCCATGGACATGGTGAAGAAGAACAACGTGGAGCTGATCAAGGGCGTGGAGCGGGCGCGCACTACCACCCTGTCCGCGCTGCGCACCGCGGTGATCGTGGCCGAGGCACTCACCAACCAGCGCCTGGTGCTGTCCCAGATCACCGCGCTGAACACGGTGACCAGCAACGTGATCGCCAACAACGCGGCGATGCTGAAGCAGAACTCCACCGACATCCAGAACCAGGCGGCGTCGTCGAGCATCGACGTGGCCAAGCTGCAGCAGGCCTTCGACGACGTCTTCGCCACCATGGACGCGGTGGACACCTTCCGCGCGGAGGCCGTGGGCAGCATGCAGCAGACGGTGACCGCGCTGGAGGGTCAGCTGGTCAAGGCCCGGCCGTACCTGGAGCGGGCCAGCTCGCCCACCCCGCGGTAGCGCCGGCACATGTGGCGCTCGCTGTTCGGCCGAGGCTCCGACGAGCACGCCCCGTCGGAGCCCGAGCCGACACCTGTGTCCAAGCCCTTCCCGGACCGGATGCGGGCCGAGCTGCGCAAGGTGAGCTGGACTGCGCGGGGGGCCGGGGCGGTGCTGCCGGTGGCGGCGCTGCCCGAGCTGGGGCGCATCGAGGACGTGCTCATCCCGCTCGTCGAGCACCTGCGGCACAACCCGCCCACGATGGACGAGGAGATCGCCGTCGAGTCGATGGTCACCGACTACCTGCCCACCACCATCAACGCCTACCTCTCGCTGAACCCGCAGTACGCCAAGCAGGTTCGACCCGACGGGCGCACCCCGGGTGACGACCTGCTGGAGCAGATGAGGATGCTGGAGCAGGCCATTCGTGACCTCGCCCAGGCGGTGTACGCCCACGACGCCCAGCAGCTCGAGGTGCAGGGCCGCTTCCTGAGCAGCAAGTTCACCCGCTCCGACCTGGAGCTGTAGGGCAGGGGCACGGCGCTTCCGGATACCGACCACAGTTCGACAGCTGCACGACGAGAAGGGGTGAGGATGGCGCCGGTCAAGCTGATCCGGGGGAGCAACACCTCCATCAGTGACCTGATCCCGACGCTGGGCACCGTGGTGGTGGGCTTCGGCTGGGACGTGGTCCAGAGCCGCGGCCCGGCGGTGGAGCTGGTGCCCTCAGCCATCCTGTGCGGCGAGTCCGGCACTGCGCTGTCGGACGAGCACCTGGTGTTCTTCAACCAGCTGGTGTCCCCGGACGGGGCGGTGACCTACGTCGAGGGCGACGTCGAGCAGATCGAGGTGGACCTGGCCAACGTGCCTGCCGACGTCGCCAAGATCGTGTTCGTCGTCTACGCCGACCCCGACCTGCGCCAGCCCGGCAACTTCGGTGCCGTGCGCAGCGCCTACATCCGGGTCAGCGACCGCAGCGGGGCGGAGCTGGTGCGCTACGACATCGAGGAGGGCTCGGGCATCGAGATCACCGCGATGGTCTTCGCCGAGCTGTACCGCCACCGTGGTGGCTGGAAGATCCGCGCCATCGGGCAGGGCTACTCCACCGGGCTCAAGGGCGTGGCGGACGACTTCGACGTGCGGATCTGAGGCGGGCGCTGCCGTGGCCGTCGACCGCACCCGTCCCCGCCCCGACCTCGCCTTCCTGCGCCGCCGACCGCACCCCGGCCAGGCCGCCCAGCCGGCCGCCCAGGCTCCGGCCCGCCCCGACGTCGGCTCCCTCTCGCTGAGCCACGGTCCGCCGGCCCCCGCCGCGCAGCTGGGCCGACCCGCTGCCGCCGAGCCGCCGGTGCGGCTGGCCGAGCGCGTCCGGGGTCGCACGGTGCTCACCCCGGATGCGGCGATGGTGGTGCTGGACCGCCGGCAGAGCGCCATCGGCTCGCTGGCGGTGGACCTGGTGCCGCAGGGCCGGTTGTGCGCGGTGTGGGAGCTGGTGGACGGCACCTCGGGCGTGGTCTCGGAGGCCAGTGGCGTGCGGGTGAGTCTCGAGCACGGTCGCCGCCCGCTGGTGGAGCTGCGCCGCGGCACGGTGCTGGTGGGGCTGCGCCACGTGCACCAGCTGCGCCGGCTGCTGCTGGTGGTGGACGGCCTCGACCCTGCCGCCGCGACCACCACCACGGTGCTCTCCCTCTACGACGAGTCCACCGTGGAGTCGGTGCACGAGACGCACGTGCCCACCGTGGCCACGCTGGCGATGTACCAGGTGGGTGGTGAGCTGGTGGTGCGTCGGGAGGGCTTCGGCTTTCCTGACGTGGCGGCCGCGGCCAAGGCCTACGGCTTCGCCGCGACGTGGGTGCCACCCCTGGCGCCCCGGGCCGGCTGACGGGGCGTCGCTACCCGGGGATATCGGGTGGTGACTGTCCGAACGGGACGGCCGGGACCGCCGTCGCGTGATCGCGGGAATCACAGGGGCACGACACTTCTGGGGCTTGCTACTTAAGTTAGCCTAGGCTAAGTTCGGCGCGCCGGCAGATGCCGTGTCCTACCGCGACAGGAGAGCCTCCGTGACCTTCCGATCCAAGCCACTCTCGTTGGTGGCCCTGCTGGCGGCCGCGATCGTCCTGCTGGTCGGCTGCAGCAGCAGCGACAGCCCCAGCTCGGGGACGGCCAACGAGGCGTCGTCCTCCTCCGACGGGACCTGGCCCCGCACGGTCACGCACGAGGCGGGGGAGACCACCATCCCGGCCAAGCCCAAGAACATCGTCTCCACGTCGGTGAGCGTCACCGGCACCCTGCTGGCCATCGGCGCCCCGGTCACCGCGAGCGCGGCCACCAAGCCCGGCCCCACCACCGACGGCAAGGGCTTCTTCACCCAGTGGGCCAGCGTGGCCGACGAGCGCGGCGTCACGGTGCTGTACCCGAACCTGGCGCTGGACATCGAGTCGGTCATCGCGGCCAAGCCGGACCTGATCGTGGTCTCCACCAGCGGCGCGGACAGCGTGCTGCCGCAGTACAAGGAGCTCAGCGCGATCGCCCCCACCGTGGTCGTGAACTACGGCGACAAGACCTGGCAGGACCTGGCCACCCAGCTGGGCGCGGCCACCGGCCAGGAGGAGAGCGCCAAGAAGGTGACCGACGAGTTCAACGCCTACGTCGCCGACGCTGCCACGAAGATCAAGGCTCCGACCGGCACCACCAGCATCGTGGCCTTCAACGGCGCCAAGGACAGCGCGGTGGCCAAGACCACCGGCACCCACGCCAAGCTCTACACCGCGCTCGGCTTCACCGTGGTGCAGGCGCCCGACGGGCTGGACACCAGCGAGCAGAAGCGGGACGACGTCGCCTGGGTGACCCTGGAGAACCTGTCCAAGGCCGTCGCCGGGGACACCGTCATGCTGATGTCGGGCACCGACGAGACCGTGAAGCAGTTCAAGTCCACCCCGGTGCTGGCCAACCTCGCCGCGGTCAAGAGCGGCGCCGTCCACCCGATGGGCAACTCCTTCCGTCTCGACTACTACAGCGCCAAGCAGCTGGTCGACCTGGTGAAGACCCAGTTCGCCAGCTAGCAGTGAGCACTCTGAAGTCGACCGTCGAGGCCGGTGCGTCCCGCAGCACGCTGCGTCGCACCGGCCTCGCGGTCGGGGTTTTGGTGCTGCTGGTGCTGTCGCTGCTCAGCCTGGCCGTGGGCTCGCGGGGCATTCCCCTGGGCACCACGCTGCAGGCGCTGTTCAGCCACGACCCCACCAACGACCTGCACCTGCTGGTGGTGGACCTGCGGGTGCCGCGCACGCTGCTGGCCCTCGTGGTTGGCGCCGCGCTCGGCCTGGCCGGCACGATCATGCAGGCGCTGACCCGCAACCCGCTGGCCGAGCCCGGGATCCTGGGCATCAACGCCGGTGCCGCGGCCGCGGTGGCCATCGGCATCTCCGCGCTGGGCATCACCACGATCATGGGCTACGTGTGGCTGGGCTTCCTCGGTGCGGGGCTCGCCGGGGTTGCGGTGTACGTGCTGGGGCGCGCCCACGACGTGGGCACCAACCCGGTGCGCCTGGTGCTCGCCGGGGCCGGGATCGGCTTCGTGCTGCTGGCCCTGACCAACATGGTGCTCATCAACAGCGACGAGACGACCTACGACGCCTACCGCAACTGGAACACCGGCTCCCTGCAGGGCCGCGGCTGGGAGGTGCTCCCGGTGGTGGCGGTGGTTTGCGCGGTGGGCTTCGTCATCGCCTTCGCCCTGTCCCGCTCGCTGGACTCGGTCGCCCTGGGCTCGGACCTCAGCACGGCGCTGGGCATCTCCCAGCGCCGCACCTGGATCCTCGCCGCCGTGGCCGTGCTGCTGCTCTCCGGCGCCGCCACCGCGGCCGCCGGCCCCATCGCCTTCGTCGGTCTGGCCGCGCCGCACGTCGCGCGCCTGCTGGTCGGCCCGGTGCACACCTGGCTGCTGCCCTACGCGATGCTGCTGGGGGCCCTCCTCATGCTGCTCGCCGACGTGGCCGGCCGGGTGGTCATCTATCCCGGCGAGATCGGTGCGGGTGTGATGACCGCGATCATCGGCGGTCCGTTCTTCGTCGTGCTGGTGCGGCGCAGGAAGATGGCGACGCTGTGACGCCGACCATCACCGGCCCGCTGCCGGGCGCCCCCGTCACCCCGGTGCGGCTGACGGGCCGGCTGCTGCGGGTGGGTCCGCTCTCGGTGCGCTGGCACCCGCGGGTGGTCATCGTCGGCCTGGTGCTGGCGGTGCTCGCTGCCGCGATGGGGGTGGTGGTGCTCGGCACCGGCGCCATGCAGCTGAGCTGGACGGAGGTCGTCGCCGCCCTGCTGGGCCGGGCCGACAGCTCGGCCACCCGGATGATCGTGGTGGACATCCGGCTGCCCCGGCTGGTCACCGGGATCTTCGTGGGCTGCTGCCTGGGCGTGGCCGGCTCGGTGTTCCAGTCCATCTCCGGCAACGCGCTGGGCTCGCCCGACATCATCGGCTTCACCACCGGCTCGGCCACCGGCGCCGTCGCCCAGATCATCCTGTTCAACGCCGGTCCCACCGCCACCGCGGCGGCTGCCGTGGGGGGCGGGCTGCTCACCGCGGCGGCGGTGTACCTGCTGTCGCTCAAGGGTGGCGTCACCGGGGGGTACCGGCTGGTGCTCATCGGCATCGGCGTGGGCGCAGTGCTGGCCGCGGTGAACAACCTGCTGCTGGCCAAGGGGCAGATCGACCAGGCCGTCTCCGCCCAGCTGTGGCTGAGCGGGTCGCTGAACGTGCGCAGCTGGACGCACGCCATGCCGGTGCTGGTGGGGTTCGTGCTGCTGCTGCCGGTGGTGCTGGCGCTGGGGCGCAACCTCAACGTGATGGAGATGGGCGACGACCTCGCCCGCCAGCTCGGCATCCGGGTGGAGCGCACCCGGCTGGTGCTCATGGTCGCCGCGGTGGGCATGACCGCCCTGGCCACCGCCGCCGCCGGTCCGCTCGCGTTCGTGGCGCTGGCCGCGCCCCAGCTGGTGCGGCGGCTGACGCGGGCCGACGGGGCGCCGCTGGCCCTCGCCGCCCTGATGGGTGCGGTGCTGGTGGTCGTCGCCGACCTGCTCACCCTGTACCTGCCGCTGAACGCGTCCATGCCGGTCGGGCTGATGACCGGCTTCCTGGGGGGCAGCTACCTGCTGTACCTGCTCACCCGCTCCAGGCAGGTATGACCGAGAGGAGGGCCATGTCCGGCCCCGCAAAGACCCTGTCCGGCCCCGCAAAGACCCTGTCCGGCCCCACCGAGCGGGCGCTCGCCCCGACGATCCTGGGCGGTGAGCGGCTCACCCTCGGCTACGAGGGCAGGCAGATCTCGCAGGGCCTGGACGTGGACGTCCCGACCGGCTCGTTCACCGCGATCATCGGCCCCAACGCCTGCGGCAAGTCCACCCTGCTGCGGGCACTGTCCCGGTTGCTCAAGCCCACCGAGGGCAGCGTGGTGCTGGACGGCAGGCTCATCACCGAGTACTCCTCCCGGGAGGTGGCCCGCCGGCTCGGCCTGCTGCCGCAGTCGTCGGTGGCCCCGCACGGCATCGCGGTGGCCGACCTGGTCAGCCGTGGGCGCTTCCCGCACCAGAGCCTGCTGCGGCAGTGGTCGCCGGAGGACGAGGCGGCGGTCACCGAGGCGATGCGGGTGACCGACCTGCTCGACCTGGCCGACCGCCCGGTGGACGAGCTCTCCGGCGGCCAGCGGCAACGGGTGTGGCTGGCGCTGGTGCTGGCCCAGCAGACGCCGATCCTGCTGCTGGACGAGCCCACCACCTACCTCGACCTCTCCCACCAGCTGGAGGTGCTCAACCTCTGCCGCTCGCTGCACGCCAGCGGTGGTTACACGCTGGTGGCGGTGCTGCACGACCTGAACATGGCGTTCCGCTACGCCGACCACCTGATCGCCATGAAGGACGGCCGGGTGGTCGCCACCGGCGCACCCACCGAGGTGGTCACCCCCGAGCTGGTGCGGGAGGTGTTCGGGCTGGGCGCGCTGGTCATTCCCGACCCCGTCACCGGCAAGCCCATGGTCATCCCCCTGGAGGAACCCGCATGAGCACGCTCCCCGTCGAGGTCGTCGTCACCGCCGTCAGCACCGTCACCCCCAGGATGCGCCGGGTGACCTTCGCCGGCGAGGGGGTGCGCACCTATCTCAGCGGCGACTGCGAGCCCAACGTCAAGCTGTTCTTCCCCGACGGTGACGCCCCGCTGGACCTGCCGGTGTGGGCGAACGGCTACCAGTTCCAGGGCAGCCAGCGCGCCCGGGTGCGCACCTACACCGTGCGCCGCGCCGACCGTGCTGCCGGGGAGATGGACGTGGACTTCGTCCGGCACGGCCACGGTGACGGTGATGGTGCGGCGGGCCTGGCCGCGGCGTGGGCCGAACGGGCCCAGCCCGGGGACGTCCTGGGTGTGCTGGGAGGCGGTGGGCTGACCATCGGCCGGGCGTCGTGGATCCTGCTGGTCGGCGACGAGGCGGCGCTGCCGGCGATGGCCGCGATCATCGCCAGGCGGCCCGTCGACCAGCGCGGGGTGGTGCTGGTGGAGGTGGCCGACGAGGCCGAGCGCCAGGACCTGCACGCACCGGCCGGGCTGGACGTGCGGTGGCTCTACCGCAACGGCGCGGCCCCCGGCTCCACCACGCTGCTCATCGACGCGCTGCGCGAGGTGGAGCTGCCGGTGGGTGCCGAGGACGTGCGGGTGTGGGTGTCGGGGGAGTCCCAGCTGGCGCTGGCCGCCCGCAAGCACCTGAAGGACAAGGGCTTCGACCGCAGGCGCCAGCTGGTCATCGGGTACTGGCACAAGGGCTGGGACGAGGTGACCTACGCCAGGACCACCGACCACGACCGCGTGGACGACGAGCTGACGGTGGACCAGCCGGCCGAGGTGCACGAGCACTCCCACGCGCACTAGCCGGGGCTACTCGCAGCCGACGCCGTCCCCGTCCCGGTCGATCTTGCTGGAGTACCCCGGCTCACCGCGGTGCACCGGGGCCGCGCCGGCAGCCCGGGCGGCGGCGCAGCTGGCGAACGGCGCGGTGGCCGGGTTGCCGGGAGCCTGCTCGGTGGGGGCCTGCGGGGCAGGGGCCGGCGCGGCCGGCGGCTGGGGTGCCTCCTGCCGGGGTGCCTCCTGCTGGGCCACGGCCGCCGGGGCCCCACCGGTCGGCAGCGGCTCGGCCGGGCACTCCTGCAGCACCCCGGCGATGGCGTCCCGCTCGGCCTGGGTGACCCACAGGGCGTAGGTGGTCTTCACCGCCACCTGGCGGGCGACGTAGGCGCAGCGGTAGGCCCGGTTGGGCGGCAGCCAGGAGGCGGCGTCGGAGTCGGACTTCTGGTTGTTCAGCGGCCCGTCCACCGCCAGCAGGTTCAGCGGGTCGTTGGCCAGCGCGGTGCGCCGGGTGCGGTCGAGCTGCTGGGCGCCCTTCTGCCAGGCGTCCGAGAGCGCCACCACGTGGTCGATCTGGATGGCCGCGGACGTGGTCTCCCCTCGGGTGAAGGAGATCGGCTTGCCCGAGTACGGGTCCTGCAGCACGCCGGTGAGCACCACGCACTCGCGGGTGCCCGGTCGCGCCGAGGTGGCCGTGAGGTCGCGGGCCAGGACGTCGTTGCGGGTGTCGCAGCCGTTGCGGTCCACGTCGGCCCACGCCGCGCCGAACTCGTCCCGGCTGTAGCCGGTCTTGGGCGCGCGTCCCTTCACCGGCAGCGTCGCCAGCGCGGCGAGGGCCGTGCCGCTCGCCGCCGGGGCACCTGGTGCTGCGGCCGCACCGTCGGCCGCGGGGTCGGGGGTGCCCGGAGGTGTCGTCGAGCCAGGTGCAGTCGAGCCGGGTGCTGTCGGGCTGGCTCCAGCGGGGCCGGTCTGCGCGGTGGGTGCGTCGGTGTCGGCCGAGCAGCCGCTCAGCGCCGCAGCGCCGACCAGCGCCACCGCCACGAGGGTTGATCGACGTCGAGTGCTGCGGCGCAAGAAGGGCGGGGTCACAGCCAGACATGATGCCTGGCGCCGCCGACACGGCCGCGGCGGGAACCGGCTGGCGCGCTTGCCCCCTCCGGATGCACGGGTCCCGCCTGGCCTGAGGCACACTAGGCGGCGTCAGACGTGCCAAGCGGTCGAGCCCGGTGGGGTGGCCGCGAGAGGAGTTCCAGGGTGACCGCAGTAGCTGAGCACACCGACATCCTGTCCGCCGACATTCTCGCCATTGCGCGCGAGCAGGTGCTCGAGCGTGGCGAGGCGCTGAACCAGGAGCAGGTGCTCGCCGTCCTGCAGCTGCCCGACGACAAGCTCGACGAGCTGCTCTCGCTGGCCCACGACGTGCGCATGCGCTGGTGCGGGCCCGAGGTCGAGGTCGAGGGCATCATCAGCCTCAAGACCGGCGGCTGCCCCGAGGACTGCCACTTCTGCTCCCAGTCCGGGCTGTTCACCTCCCCCGTGCGCTCGGCCTGGCTGGACATCCCCAACCTGGTGGAGGCGGCCAAGCAGACCGCCAAGACCGGTGCCACCGAGTTCTGCATCGTCGCCGCCGTGCGCGGTCCCGACGAGCGGCTGATGGCGCAGGTCTCCGCGGGTATCGAGGCCATCCGCTCCGAGGTGGACATCCAGATCGCCTGCTCGCTGGGCATGCTCACCCAGGAGCAGGTCGACCAGCTGGCCGCGATGGGCGTGCACCGCTACAACCACAACCTGGAGACCTCCCGGTCACACTTCCCCAAGGTGGTCACCACGCACACCTGGGAGGAGCGCTCGGAGACCCTGCGGATGGTGCGCGAGGCCGGCATGGAGGTCTGCTGCGGCGGCATCCTCGGCATGGGGGAGACCCTGGAGCAGCGCGCCGAGTTCGCCACCGACCTGGCGGCGCTGGAGCCCGACGAGGTTCCGCTGAACTTCCTCAACCCGCGCCCCGGCACCCCCTTCGGCGACCTCGAGGTGCTGCCCGCGCAGGACGCGCTGCGCGCCATCGCCGCCTTCCGGCTGGCCCTGCCCCGCACGGTGCTGCGCTTCGCCGGCGGCCGCGAGATCACCCTCGGCGACCTGGGTGCGCGCCAGGGCATTCTCGGCGGCATCAACGCCGTCATCGTGGGCAACTACCTCACCACCCTGGGGCGTCCGGCGGAGACCGACCTCGACCTGCTCGGCGAGCTGCAGATGCCGATCAAGGCCCTCAACGACACGCTGTGAGCGCGGTGCTGACGCCGAAGTTCTGCGGTGCCTGCGGGGAGCAGGACGGCCCGCACCCGCGGTGCGAGGACCTGCTGCAGCTCGAGCCGCCCCGCTTCTGCGGGATCTGTGCTCGGCGCATGGTCGTCCAGGTGCGCCCGGACGGCTGGTGGGCACGGTGCAGCCGGCACGGCATCACCGACTCCGTGGAGCTCGGGCAGCGGTGAGCGTGCGGGCGCGGCGGTGAACCTCCGGCGGGACGTCCGTGCCGGCGGGACGGTGCTGGCGGCCCTGGTGGTGCTCGGGGCGATCCTGGGCTGGCTCTGGGCGGTGCTGGCACCGAGCACGCTCGCCCTGGTGCTGCGCGACGGCTCGGTGGCCGAGCTGCCGACCGAGAGCTACCACCTGTTCGACGACGTCGCGCTGTTCGCCCTGATGGGGCTGGGCGCCGGACTGGTCACCGGGGCGGCGGCCTGGGTGTGGCGCACCCGGCGGGGAACGACGGTGCTGCTGCTGGTGGTGCTCGGCTCCGCGCTGAGCGCGCTGGTCGCCCGGTCAGTGGGCCTGCTGGCGGTGCCGGAGGGTCCGGCAGCCGCGGCGGTGGGTTCGATCCTGGCCCTGCCACCCACGCTGGGCACCTGGATGGTGCTGGTGGCTCAGCCGCTGGGCGCCGCCTTCGCCTACACCACCGCGGTGGCCTTCAGCGGCGACGACAACTTGGGTGCAGGCCCTGCCCGGCAGGCCGAGCCGCAGGGGCACTCCACCGTGGGGGCGAGCGGGGCCGGTTCCCTGCACGAGGGACCGCCTGGGTTCAGTTCAGGCTCAGCGGAGCGCTAGCGAGCTCCGGCGTCGCCGGCACCGCGCTCAAGCGCTGCAGGAACTCCGCCTCCCGGGCCACCAGGCGCCGGATCATCTGCAGCCGCAGCGCCGCGCAGCGCTGCTCCAGCAGGCTCTGCCGGTCCTCCAGCGGGAGCAGGCAGTCCGAGGCAAGCACGTGCGACAGGATCGCCGGGTCCACGTCCTTCCTGGGTGAGCGCCAGTCGTCGCGCTGCCAGGCCAGCGAGCAGTACCGCTGGTGGGCACCGCGGGCCTGGGTGGCGAGTGCCCGCACCGAGGACGCGCTGGTCAGCTCCTGGCGCGGCTCGCGCTCGGTGGGCAGGTCGGGCAGCCACTCCACCGTCGCCGTCAGGTACGGCGCTGCGGTGGGGTCGATGGCCAGCAGCCGGAAGCGACGCATGCCTCGGGTGATGACGTCGAAGCCGCCGTCCTGCAGCCGCTGGGCGTCCTGCAGCTCGGCGGTGCACCCCACCTCGTAGACGGCCTCGGCCACCCCGTCGGCGATGTTCCAGCCTGGTCGGACGGCCACCACCCCGAAGGTGCGGTCCGGCACGGCGCCGGTCACGAGGTCGGTGACGAGCTGGCGGTACCGCGGCTCAAAGATGTGCAGGGGCAGCAAGGCCCCCGGGAGCAGCACGGTCCCCAGCGGGAACAACGGCAGCGTTTCGGGCACGCCGCTACGTTACGTCGGCTCCGTCGGTTGCGCACGGTCACCATGCGGGCGGGCAACGATCCGGCGCGCTAGGGGTGGCCGGGTGGTCGCAGCGCGGCGAAAGCATCGGTGACACGTAGTCGGCTGTCGGTGAACCGGAAGTGAGCAGCAGGCCTGCCGCCCGCCCGGCCGGAGGCTGAGGTGGCGCCCGTGGGGGTGATGACACCGCGGCGCGCGAGCACTCGTTTGAGATTGGTCACATCCACCGGGTAGCCCAGCGCTGCGCCGTAGAGGTCTCGCAGCGTGGACAGCGTGAACTCCGCAGGGGCCAGCGCGAAGGCGATGTTGGTGTAAGAGAGCTTGCCGGCCAGCCGGGCGCACGCGCGCTGCACCACGGTGCCGTGGTCGAAGCTCATCTCCGGCAGCGCGTGCACGGGGTGCCAGTGGGTGTCCGGCGGCAGCTGCGGATCGGCCGGCAGCGGGACCAGCCCCAGGAAGGTGGACGCCACGGTGCGCCGGCCGGGCACCCGGTGCGGGTCGCTGAAGACGGCGAGCTGCTCCAGGTGCGCCACGTCCCGGACGTCTACCTTCTCGGCCAGCTGGCGCCGCGCGGAGGCCTCCACGTCCTCGTCCGGCCGCAACCGCCCGCCGGGCAGCGCCCAGCGGCCGGCCTCCGGGTCCTGGGCGCGCTGCCACAGCAGGACGGCGAGCTCAAGTCCGTTGGCGCCGAGGCGAACTTGCAGCACTGTGACGAGCACCTCGTTGCTGCTGCTATCATCAACCATGTTTTCGATCGTAAGTCGAAAACTGGGTGGGCGTCCAGCCGGCCCCGGGCGGACGAGGAGATCGGCGATGACGACCACAGCTGCAGCCACCCCCTACCAGCGCACCGACGCCGGCTACGTGGGCGTGGAGCCCGACGGCGCCTGGACCCAGCAGGTGCGCGCGCTGCTGGCCGAGCGCAACGCGGTGCTGCTGGCGCACAACTACCAGCTCCCGGCCATCCAGGACGTGGCCGACCACGTCGGCGACTCGCTGGCGCTCTCGCGCATCGCCGCGGAGTCCGAGGCCGACACCATCGTGTTCTGCGGCGTGCACTTCATGGCCGAGACGGCGAAGATCCTGGCCCCGCACAAGACGGTGCTCATCCCCGACGAGCGCGCGGGCTGCTCGCTGGCGGACTCCATCGACGCCACCCAGCTGGCGGAGTGGAAGGCCGAGCACCCCGGTGCGGTGGTGGTGTCGTACGTGAACACCACCGCCGAGGTGAAGGCGCTCACCGACATCTGCTGCACCTCCTCCAACGCGGTCGAGGTGGTGGAGTCGATCCCGGCCGACCAGGAGGTGCTCTTCCTGCCCGACCAGTTCCTCGGCGCGCACGTGCGGCGGGTGACCGGGCGCGACAACGTCCTGGTGTGGGCGGGGGAGTGCCACGTGCACGCCGGCATCAACGGCGACGAGCTGGCGGCGCAGGCCGCGGCCCACCCCGACGCCGAGCTCTACATCCACCCGGAGTGCGGGTGCGCCACCTCGGCGCTCTACCTGGCCGGGGAGGGTGCGGTGCCCGCCGACCGGGTGAAGATCCTCTCCACCGGTGGGATGCTCGACTCCGCCCGCGCCCTGGCCCCCGGGGGAACTCGCGAGGTGCTGGTGGCCACCGAGGTGGGGATGCTGCACCAGCTGCGCCAGGCCGCGCCGGGCGTGGACTTCCGCGCGGTGAACGAGAAGGCGTCCTGCCGGTACATGAAGATGATCACCCCGGCCGCGCTGCTGCGGTGCCTGGTGGAGGGTGCCGACGAGGTGCACGTCGATGCGGAGACCGCCCGGCGGGCCAGCGGCGCGGTGCGCCGGATGATCGCCATCGGCCAGCCCGGCGGCGGCGAGTAGTGAGCCCCGCCGGCACGAGCGGCTGGGAGGCGCACGCCGACGTCGTCGTGGTCGGCAGCGGTGTCGCCGGGCTCACCGCCGCGCTCACCGCCCACGAGCGGGGGCTGCGGGTGCTGGTGGTGAGCAAGGCTGGCCTGCACGACTCGGCCACCGCCTGGGCACAGGGCGGGATCGCGGTGGTCGACGGTGCCGCGACGGCGGGTGCCGGGACCACGGCTGGCGGGGAGACATCGGACGGGGACACGGCGGACGGGGACACGGCCGGCGGGGACACGGTGGAGGCCCACGTGGCCGACACCCTGGCTGCCGGTGCGGGGTTGTGCGACGAGGCCGCGGTGCGCTCGGTGGTCGGTGCCGGCGCCGGTGCGGTGCGCCGCCTGGTGCAGCGGGGCGCGGTGTTCGACCGGGCGCCCGACGGCAGCGTGGCGCGCACCCGCGAGGGCGGGCACCGCTTCCGCCGGGTGGTGCACGCCGGTGGTGACGCCACCGGCGCCGAGGTGCAGCGCGCGCTCGGCGCCGCGACGCAGCAGAGCCTGCCCGGGCCGGCGGTGCTCGAGCACCACCACGCCACCCGGGTGCTGCTCGGCCGCGACGGGTCCGTGCACGGCCTCGCGGTCACCGACGCCGGCGGGGCCCTCGGGGTGCTGCACGCGCCGGCGGTGGTGCTGGCCACCGGCGGGCTCGGCCACCTCTACGCGGTCACCACCAACCCGACCGTGGCTACCGGTGACGGCATCGCCCTGGCCCTGGCCGCCGGGGCGGTGGTCAGCGACCTGGAGCTGGTGCAGTTCCACCCCACGGTGCTGTTCACCGCCGCCGCCACCGGGCAGCGACCGCTGGTCACCGAGGCGGTGCGCGGCGAGGGCGCACGCCTGGTGGGCCCCGACGGCGCTTCGGTGACCTCCGGGGTGCACCCGCTGGGCGACCTCGCCCCCCGCGACGTGGTGGCCGGGGCGATCACCGCCGTGCTGGCCCGCACCGGGGCCGAGCACGTGTGGCTGGACGCCCGCGCGGTGCCCGACCTGCGCACACGCTTCCCCACCGTGCACGCGGCCTGCGCGGCGGTGGGCATCGACCCCGCCCGCGCGCCGATCCCGGTGGCTCCGGCCGCCCACTACTCCTGCGGCGGAGTGCGGACCGACGTGCACGGCCGCACCGGGGTCGAGGGCCTCTACGCCGCCGGCGAGGTGGCCCGCACCGGGCTGCACGGTGCCAACCGGCTGGCGTCCAACAGCCTGCTCGAGGGCCTGGTGATGGCCGAGCGGGTGGCGGCGGCCGCGGCCGAGCGGGTGGTCGCCGCAGGCCGGGTGGAGGCTGCCCCGGTGCTGCCGCCGACACCTGCGCCGGTGCTCGACCGCACCCGGCTGCAGCACCTGATGAGCGCGCACGCCGGCATCGGCCGCGACGCCACCGGGCTGGGCACCGTCGCCGACGCGCTCACGGCGGCACCGCTGGCCTACCCGCTCGACCAGCGGGCCCGCGAGGACGCCACCCTCACCACCGTCGCCGAGGCCCTGGTCGCTGCCGCCACCTGGCGCACCGAGAGCCGGGGCTGCCACGTGCGGACCGACTCTCCGGCCAGCACCGACTCTCCGAGCAGCACCGGCTCGGCGGCTCTGCCCAGCCTGGTCGTGCTCGACCGGGAGACCGGCCGCCCCACGGTGGTGCCCCAGGACCACCCCACCCACCGCACAGGAGCCCTGGCATGACCGTCCTGCCCACCCCCGCCCTGCACGACCTGGCGCCGGCCACCACCACCCTGCTGACCAGGCAGGGCCTGGACGTCGAGGACGTGCGCCGCGTGGTCGCCACCGCGCTGGGGGAGGACCTGCGCTACGGCCCGGACGTCACCACCACGGCCACGGTGGGCGCCGACGCGGTGGCCACCGGCGCAGTGGTGAGCCGGCAGTCCGGGGTGCTGGCCGGCACCGGGGTGGCGCTGGCGGTGCTGGACACCGTCCTCGGCGCGGACGGCTACCGGGTGCTGCAGCGCAGCGACGACGGCGCTCGCCTGCAGCCCGGCTCGGCCGTGCTCACCGTCGAGGCCACCACCGCCGGCCTGCTCACCGCGGAGCGGACGATGCTGAACCTGGTGTGCCACCTGTCCGGCGTGGCCACCGCCACCGACGCCTGGGTGGCGGCCACGGCGGGCACCGGCTGCCGCGTCCGAGACACCCGCAAGACGCTGCCCGGGCTGCGGCTGCTGCAGAAGTACGCCGTCCGCGCCGGCGGTGGGGTGAACCACCGGCTCGGGCTGGGCGATGCCGCCCTGGTCAAGGACAACCACGTGGTGGCAGCCGGCTCGGTGGTGGCCGCGCTGCGGGCGGTGCGGACGGCCGCGCCCCAGCTGCCGTGCGAGGTGGAGGTGGACTCGCTGCACCAGCTGGACGAGGTGCTGGCCGAGGGCGCCGAGCTGGTGCTGCTGGACAACTTCGACGTGGCCGACACCGCGGAGGCGGTCCGGCGCCGCGACGCTGTCGCCCCGGCCACGCTGCTGGAGTCCTCGGGCGGGCTGTCCCTGGCCGTGGCCGCCGACTACGCCGCCACCGGGGTGGACTACGTCGCCGTCGGTGCGCTCACCCACTCCGTCACCGTGCTCGACCTGGGCCTGGACCTGAGCTGAGCGCCAGACCCGTGCCGCAGACCCGGGCCACGCGCGGGTTCACGGGGCGGGGCTGATCGCCACGCGCTACCTTTGGCCACCTCAGCGGAGCACCTCTCCGACTGCTGCGGTCGACGCGGCTGGCGCCGAGTCCCGCTCGGCCGCCCGCGGCGCGCCTGCTTTCCGACCAGACCGGGCCCAGCACATGGCCCTGACCTTGCGATGGAGAAGACATGAGTCCCAGCCACAGCGAGGACGCCCAGCGTCCCGCCCGCTCCGGTGCCGCGGTGGAGAACCGTGGGCCCACCGGTGGCGCCCGGCCCGACCTGGACGCCAACAACCCGCAGGGCCCTGGTGACTTGTCCGGCAAGTCCAAGATGGCGGTGGTGAAGCGGGCGGGCAAGCAGTTCCAGAAGGACAACCTCACCGACCTCGCCGCAGGGCTCACCTACTACGCGGTGCTGGCGATCGTGCCGGGCATGATCGTGCTCGTTTCCATCCTCGGTCTGCTGGGTCCGACGACCACCCAGGACCTGATGAACCAGGTGCAGCAGATCGCTCCCGGCTCCAGCGCCGACTTCGTGCGCACCCTCATCGACCAGGCGCAGGCCAACAAGAGCAGCGCCAGCCTGAGCGCGATCATCGGCCTGGTGGTCGCCCTGTGGTCCGCCTCGGGCTACGTGGCGGCCTTCATGCGCGCCTCCAACGTGATCTACGGCATCGGCGAGGGCCGGCCGATCTGGAAGACCACCCCCATCCGGGTGGGCGTGACCATCGTGGCGGTGCTGATCCTGGTGCTCAGCGCGGTGATCGTGGTGGTGAGCGGACCGGTGGCCAAGCAGATCGGTGACGTCGTCGGCGTCGGCGACACCGCCGTGCTGGTGTGGAACATCGCCAAGTGGCCCGTGCTGCTGGTGCTGATCTCGGTGCTGCTGGCCATCCTGTTCTGGGCCTCGCCCAACGCCAAGCAGGGCGGGATCAAGTGGGTCAGCCCCGGTGGCCTGCTCGCGGTGGTGGTCTGGGTGATCATCTCCGGCCTGTTTGCCGTCTACGTCACCAACTTCTCCTCCTACGACAAGACCTACGGCGCGCTCGCGGGCGTGATCATCTTCTTGGTCTGGCTGTGGCTGAGCAACGTGGCCATCCTGCTCGGCGCCGAGGTCAACGCCGAGCTCGAGCACGGCCGGGCCATCGCCGACGGCCTGCCCGAGGACGTGCAGCCCTTCGCCGAGCCGCGCGACACCCGCAAGCTCGACGACGAGGACAAGGCAGCGGTGGCGCAGGCCAAGCAGATCCGCGAGTCCTGACGAACCAGTCCCACCACGGGGCGGCCACCTGGCCGGGCCAGAGCCGGAGGACACCGAGTCGGGGGACTCAGTCGTCCGGCGGCCCGGCCAGGCGGCCTATCCTGGTGAACTGTCGTCGAACTCCGCTGGAGGCTCACCATGCTCGCCCGCACCGACCTGCGCGGTCGTACCCCGTCCACTGCTGAGCTGCGCGCCGCCCTGCCGCGCGGCGAGGTCGACGTGGACGCGGTGCTGCACACGGTGCGCCCCATCGTCGACGCCGTCCGCGAGCGCGGGGTGGAGGCGGTGCTCGAGCTGAGCGAGAAGTTCGACAAGGTGCGCCCCCGCTCGGTGCGGGTGCCCGCCGAGGAGCTCGACCGCGCCCTGGAGCACCTCGACCCCACCGTGCGCGCCGCGCTGGAGGAGTCCATCGCCCGCGCCCGCCGGGTGCACGCCGACCAGCGTCGCCGCGACACCGTCACGCAGGTGGTCGAGGGCGGCACGGTCACCGAGCGCTGGGTGCCGGTGGACCGGGTCGGTCTGTACGTCCCCGGCGGCAACGCGGTGCTCGCCTCCAGCGTGGTGATGAACGTGGTGCCCGCGCAGGCCGCGGAGGTCAGCTCGGTGGTGGTGTGCTCGCCGCCGCAGGCCGACAACGGGGGTCTGCCCGACGGCACCATCCTGGCCGCCTGCGCGCTGCTGGGCGTGCAGGAGGTGTGGGCCGCCGGTGGCGCCCAGGCCATCGCGCTGCTCGCCCTCGGCGGCACCGACACCACCGCGGTGGACGGTGAGCCGGCCGAGCTGGAGCCGGTGGACCTCATCACCGGTCCGGGCAACATCTACGTCACCGCGGCCAAGCGGCTGCTGCGCGGGCTGGTGGGCATCGACTCCGAGGCCGGGCCCACCGAGATCGCGATCCTGGCCGACGAGACCGCCGACGCCGTGCACGTCGCGGCCGACCTGATCAGCCAGGCCGAGCACGACGTGCTGGCCGCCAGCGTGCTGGTCACCACCAGCGAGGACCTGGCCGACGCCGTGGACGCCGCGGTCACCGAGCAGGTGGCCGCCACCAAGCACGCCGAGCGGGTGCGCACGGCCCTGTCCGGGAAGCAGTCCGGCATCGTGCTGGTCTCCTCGGTGGCCGAGGGCCTGCGGGTGGTCAACGCCTACGCCGCCGAGCACCTGGAGATCCAGACCGCCGACGCCGCCGACGTCGCCGCCGGGGTGCGCAACGCCGGTGCGGTGTTCGTCGGCCCGTGGTCGCCGGTGAGCCTGGGCGACTACTGCGCCGGCAGCAACCACGTGCTGCCCACCGCCGGCTGCGCCCGGCACTCCTCCGGCCTGAGCGTGCAGACCTTCCTGCGCGGCATCCACGTGGTGGAGTACACCGAGCAGGCCCTCGCCGACGTGGCCGGGCACGTGGTGGCCCTGGCCGGTGCCGAGGACCTGCCCGCGCACGGCACGGCCGTGCAGGTGCGCTTCGGCTCGCCCGAGCGCTCCCGGTGAGCGCCCCCGACGAGCGCCAGGTGCCCGGATCGGCGATCACCATCGACGACCTGCCCCTGCGGGCGGAGCTGCGCGGAGCCAGTGCCTACGGCGCGCCGCAGCTGGACGTGCCGGTGCGGCTGAACACCAACGAGAACCCGCACCCGCCCAGCGCTGCGCTGGTCGCCGACCTCACCGCCGCGGTGGGCGAGGCAGCCACCGAGCTGCACCGCTACCCCGACCGTGACGCGGTGGCCCTGCGCACCGACCTGGCCGCCTACCTCACGCGGCAGACCGGCGTCGCCGTCGACGTCCGCAACGTGTGGGCGGCCAACGGCTCCAACGAGGTGCTGCAGCAGCTGCTGCAGGCCTTCGGTGGCCCCGGGCGCACCGCGATGGGCTTCGTGCCGTCGTACTCGATGCACCCGCTGCTGGCCGCGGGCACCCAGACCACGTGGCTGTCGGTGCCCCGTGGCGCCGACTTCGGCCTGGACCTGGACGCGGCGGTGGACGCCGTGCGCACCCACCAGCCCGACGTCGTGTTCGTCACCAGCCCCAACAACCCCACCGGGCAGAGCACCACCCTGGCCCAGCTGCGCACGCTGCTGGCGGTGGCGCCGGGCATCGTGGTGGTGGACGAGGCCTACGCGGAGTTCTCCCCCGCGCCCAGCGCCGTGGAGCTGGTCGCGGAGTTCCCCACCAAGGTGGTGGTGAGCCGCACCATGAGCAAGGCCTTCGCCTTCGCCGGTGGTCGGCTGGGCTACCTGGTGGCCGCCCCCGCCCTGGTGGACGCCATGCTGCTGGTGCGCCTGCCGTACCACCTGTCGGTGCTCACCCAGACGGCGGCTCGGGCCGCGTTGCGCCACGCCGACGACACCCTGGCCTCGGTGGCCGAGCTGTCCGCCGAGCGTGACCGGGTCTGCCGGACGCTGCGCGAGCAGGGCTTCCAGGTGGTGCCCAGCGACGCCAACTTCGTGCTCTTCGGCCACTTCACCGACGCCGGCGCCACGTGGCAGCACTACCTCGACCGCGGTGTGCTGATCCGCGACGTCGGCATCCCCGGGTACCTTCGTACGACGGTCGGCCTGCGCGCGGAGAACGACGCGTTCCTGCAGGTCTCGGCTGATCTCGTCCGCACAGACATCGAAGGAGCCCCCGCATGACCGGCCGCACCGCACGAGTGGAGCGCACCACCCGCGAGTCGAGCATCGTGGTCGAGCTGAACCTGGACGGCACCGGTCAGGTGAGCGTCAGCACGGGCGTGCCCTTCTACGACCACATGCTCAACGCGCTGGGCACCCACGCCAGCTTCGACCTCACCGTGGCCGCCTCCGGCGACACCGACATCGAGGCGCACCACACGGTGGAGGACACCGCCATCGTGCTGGGCCAGGCCCTGGGCCAGGCGCTCGGCGACAAGGCCGGCATCCGCCGCTTCGGTGACGCCTGGATCCCGATGGACGAGACGCTCGTGCACGCCGTGGTGGACGTGTCGGGCCGGCCCTACTGCGTGCACACCGGTGAGCCGGAGCAGATGCTCACCACCACCATCGCCGGGCGGGCCGACGGGGGAGCGCCGTACAACACGGTGATCAACCGGCACGTCTTCGAGTCGCTGGCCTTCCACGCCCGCATCAACCTGCACGTGCGCACCCTCTACGGCCGCGACCCGCACCACATCACCGAGGCCGAGTTCAAGGCCGTGGCCCGCGCGCTGCGCGCCGCCGTGGAGCCCGACCCCCGGGTGCTCGGCGTCCCCTCCACCAAGGGCTCGCTGTGAGGACCGGCCGGTGAGCGACCAGACGCTGGCCTTCATCCTGGTGGTCGTGGCCGGGTTCTTCCTGGGCGGTGCCTGGACCACCCGCCACAGTGCTCGGCCGGTGGCCGTGGTCGCCGGCGTGCTGGGCGCGCTCGCCCTGGCCGGCGCCGTGCTCCGCATGGTCTGACCCCCCACGCACGACGAGCCCCGCACCGGAATCCGGTGCGGGGCTCGTCGTGTGCGGAACGGAGCGGGTCAGCGGGTGTCGCGCTCCAGGTCCGGGTTGGGGCGCTTGATCATCTCGCCGCCGCCCGGTCCTGCCGGTGCCTCCGAGGCCCGCCCAGCCTGCGCTGGGTCGTCCAGCGCCGGCGCCTTCTCCTCGTCGTCCTCCGCGGCCTGGGGCCGGAGGATGCTCAGGGCGATGGACCCGGCGAGCACCACCACGATCACGGCCAGGCTGACCAGCGAGGGGATCTCCGGAATGGAGGTGGAGATGGTCTTGTGGCCGGCCTGCATCATCAGCTTGACGCCGATGAACGCCAGGATGATGGCCAGGCCCTTGTCCAGGAAGTGGAACTTGTCCAGCAGCCCGCGGAGCAGGAAGTACAGCGCCCGCAGGCCCAGGATGGCGAAGGCGTTGGAGGTGTAGACGATGAACGCCTCGTCGCTTACCGCCAGCACGGCCGGCACGCTGTCCACCGCGAAGAGCAGGTCAGCCGCCTCGATGGTGACCACCACGGCCAGCAGGGGAGTGCCCACCCACTTGGCGCCCTGCTTGATGAAGAACTTGGTGCCGTGGTAGTCCTCCGTGGTCGGGATGACCTTGTTCATCAGCTTCAGCGCCAGGCTCTTGCTGGGGTCGTAGCTGTCGTCGTCGCCCTTGACCAGCTTGAACGCGCTGTAGAGCAGGATCGCGGCGAAGACGAACAGGATGGCGGTGAACTGGTTGACCACGGCCACGCCGAGGCCCAGGAAGATCGCCCGGAACACCAGGGCGCCGATGACACCCATGAACAGCACGCGGTGCTGGTACTCCTGGGGCACCTTGAAGTAGCCGAAGATCAGCGCGAACACGAAGAGGTTGTCCACGGACAAGCTCTTCTCCAGCAGCCAGGCGGTGGAGTACTCCACCCCGGCGCCGCTGCCGAGCACGGCGAACACCACGCCGCCGAAGATCACGGCCAGGCCCACCCAGCCGGCGCTCCACAGCGCGGCCTCCTTGAACCCGATGACGTGGTCGTCGCGGTGCGCAAGAAGGTCCACCGCCAGGGCCACGACCACGATGGCCCCGAAGGCCACCCACAACCACATCGGTACGTCGAGCACAGGGTCTCCTCACAGAAGTTGAATGTTCCCTCAAGCGTGCGGGACGGCCGGCCGCAGCACAGCGTCGGTGACCGGCTGCTCCCGTCGCCCTTTCTTGCCAGGTTCCGGCAGTCCAGGTTCTGCGGCCGCCACGCCGGCCTGGGGGATGGTGGTGCCGGAGTGCGTGGTCAGGGCGTGTCCCGGCAGGAGGGTGCGGCTCCTGAGGTGTGGGCGGACGCACCCCCGCCCGCGCGGGCAGTGTCGGGGTGGGCCACTACGCTGGAGTGCATGACAGCTGCATCCGTCGTGGTCCTGGACTACGGCTCCGGCAACCTGCGCTCCGCCGAGCGTGCGCTCGAGCGGGTGGGTGCCCAGGTCACCGTCACCGCCGACCCCCGCGAGGCCCTGGCTGCCGACGGGTTGATGGTGCCCGGCGTGGGCGCCTACGCCGCGTGCATGGCCGGCCTGCGCGAGGTCAAGGGTGACCGCATCATCGGCGAGCGCCTGGCCGGTGGACGTCCGGTGCTCGGGGTGTGCGTGGGCATGCAGGTGCTCTTCGAGCGCGGGGTGGAGTTCGACCACGGCTCTCCCGAGGCCTCGACCGGCTGCGGCGAGTGGCCGGGCACGGTGGAGATGCTGCCGGCCAAGGTGCTGCCACACATGGGCTGGAACACCGTGGAGGCACCCGAGGACAGCACCCTGTTCGCCGGGCTCGACGCCGACACCCGCTTCTACTTCGTGCACTCCTACGCCGCGCGCCAGTGGGAGCTCGACGAAGACGGACCGCTGCCCCCCGCCAAGCTGACCTGGGCCGAGCACGGCGGCCGGTTCCTCGCCGCGGTGGAGAACGGACCGCTGTCGGCCACCCAGTTCCACCCGGAGAAGTCCGGTGACGCCGGTGCCACGCTGCTGGAGAACTGGGTCAAGAGCCTCTGACGCCCGGTCGCCGAGACCGGCCGGTCGGGCGCCGGACGCCGACTACTAGAGTTGGCCCACGTGAGCCTGGTCCTGCTGCCCGCTGTTGACGTCGCCGACGGTCAGGCCGTCCGCCTGGTGCAAGGAGAGGCAGGGAGCGAGACCGACTACGGCTCGCCCCGAGACGCCGCCCTCGCCTGGCAGTCGGCCGGAGCCGAGTGGGTGCACCTGGTCGACCTCGACGCCGCCTTCGGCCGCGGCAACAACCGTGAGCTGCTCGCCGCGGTGGTCGGCGAGCTGGACGTGCAGGTGGAGCTCTCCGGCGGGATCCGGGACGACGCCTCGCTGGAGGCCGCGCTGGCCACCGGCTGCCGCCGGGTGAACCTGGGCACCGCCGCGCTGGAGGACCCCGAGTGGTGCGCCAGCGCCATCGAGCGCTTCGGCGACCAGATTGCCGTCGGCCTGGACGTGCGCATCACCGGTGACCAGTACCGCCTCGCCGCCCGCGGCTGGGTGAGCGACGGCGGCGACCTGTGGGAGGTGCTGGAGCGCCTGGAGCGGCACGGCTGCGCCCGCTACGTGGTCACCGATGTCACCAAGGACGGCACCCTGACCGGCCCCAACCTGCAGCTGCTCTCCGAGGTCTGCGCCGTCACCGACGCTCCCGTGGTGGCCTCCGGCGGGGTGTCCACCGTGGACGACCTGCGGGCCATCGCCGCGCTGGTGGACGAGGGTGTGGAGGGCGCGATCGTCGGCAAGGCGCTCTACGCCGGCCGCTTCACCCTGCCCGAGGCGCTGGCAGCGGTATCGCAGTGAGCACCCCCGACGCCGCAGGACTGCTGGCCGAGGCCGCGGCCCTGCTCGACGAGGTCAGCGAGCGCTTCGTCACCGGCCTGGGTGCCCCCAGCGAGGTGGAGAAGGGCCCCGCGGACTTCGCCACCGCCGTCGACCTGGAGCTGGAGCGTCGGCTCACCGCCGAGCTGACCCGGCGCACCGGGATCGCGGTGCACGGCGAGGAGTTCGGCGGCCCCGACGTGGCCACCGGGACCGTGTGGGTGCTCGACCCGGTGGACGGCACCGCCAACTACTCCGCCGGCCTGCCGCTGAGCGGCATGCTGCTCGCCCTGGTGCACGACGGCGTGCCGGTGGCCGGGCTGACCTGGCTGCCGCTGCTCAACCAGCGCTACACCGCGGTGCAGGACGGCCCGCTGTTCTGCAACGGCGTGGAGGTACCTCGGCTGCAGAGCCGCACCCTGCAGTCCTCGACCACCAGCGTCGGCGCGCTCAACCGCGCCTCCGGCGGGCACTACCCCGGCGAGTACCGCTACCAGGTGTTCGGTGAGGTCAGCCGCGCCTGCCTGCGCGTGCGGATGCTGGGCTCCACCGGCCTCGAGCTGGCCTGGACCGCCGCCGGCCTGCTCGGCGGCTCGGTCACCTTCGGCCACCACGCCTGGGACAACGCGGCCGGCGTCTGCCAGGTCCGCGCGGCGGGGGGAGTGGTCACCGACCTGGCGGGCAACCCCTGGACCATCACCTCGCCCTCCGTGCTGGCGGCCTCGCCCGGCGTGCACCAGGAGATGCTCGAGCTGATCGGCGCCCTCGGCGACCCCGCCGACCACCTGTCGGCGGCGCACGCATGAGCCTCGCCGTGCGGGTCATCCCGTGCCTGGACGTCGACGGCGGCCGGGTGGTCAAGGGGGTGCGCTTCGCCAACCTCAAGGACGCCGGCGACCCGGTGGAGCTGGCCGCGGCCTACGACGCCCAGGGTGCCGACGAGCTCACCTTCCTCGACGTCACCGCCTCCTCCGGCGAGCGCGCCACCATGATCGACGTGGTCCGGCGCACCGCCGAGCAGGTGTTCATCCCGCTCACCGTGGGCGGGGGCGTGCGGTCGGTGGCCGACGTGGACCAGCTGCTGCGCGCCGGCGCCGACAAGGTCAGCGTGAACACCGCGGCCATCGCCCGCCCGGAGCTGCTGAGCGAGCTGAGCCAGCGCTACGGCTCGCAGTGCATCGTGCTGTCGGTGGACGCCCGCACCGTCCCCGAGGGCGCCGAGCCCACCCCGTCGGGCTGGGAGGTCACCACCCACGGTGGCAAGCGCGGCACCGGCATCGACGCCATCGAGTGGGCCCGGCGCGGTGCCGAGCTGGGGGTGGGGGAGATCCTGCTCAACTCCATGGACGCCGACGGCACCAAGCAGGGCTTCGACCTGGCCATGATCGCTGCCGCCCGGGCCGCGGTCACCGTGCCGGTGATCGCCAGCGGGGGAGCCGGGGCCATCGAGCACTTCGCGCCTGCGGTGCACGCCGGGGCCGACGCGGTGCTCGCCGCCAGCGTCTTCCACTTCGGTGAGCTGACCATCGGTGCGGTCAAGGACGCCATGCGCGCCGAGGACATCGAGGTCCGATGAGCGAGGCACAGGCTCCGGTGCTGGACCCGGCGATCGCCGCCCGGCTCAAGCGCAACGCCGACGGGCTGGTGTGCGCGGTGGCGCAGCAGCAGGGCACCGGCGAGGTGCTCATGGTGGCGTGGATGAACGACGAGGCGCTGGCCCGCACGCTGGCCACCCGCAAGGCCACCTACTGGTCGCGCTCACGCCAGCAGCTGTGGGTCAAGGGCGAGACCTCTGGCCACACCCAGCAGGTGCACGAGGTGCGCCTGGACTGCGACGGCGACACCCTGCTGCTGGTGGTGGACCAGGTGGGTGCGGCCTGCCACACCGGCGAGCGCACCTGCTTCGACGCCGACGTGCTGCTCGGCCCCAGCTAGCTGCTGCCGGGGCCAGGCTCTAGGGCCGTGCCCGCAGCACGTCCAGCGCGCGGTCGGCGTGCGAGCTCATCTTGGTCTCGCTGCTCAGCGCAGCCAGGACCACCGCGTCGGTGTCGATCACGAAGGTCACCCGCTTGACCGGGGCCAGCTTGCCCAGCAGCCGGCGCCGCACCCCGAACAGGTCGGCCACCTGCCCGTCCTCGTCGGCCAGCAGCGGGTAGTCGAAGGTGTGGGCGGTGGCGAACTTCTGCTGCCGGGACACGCTGTCGGTGCTGATGCCCACCCGCTGGGCACCGAGCTCGGTGAACTCACCGCCCAGGTCCCGGAAGTGGCACGCCTCCGCGGTGCAGCCCGACGAGGACGCGATGGGGTAGAAGAACAGCACCACCGGGCCCTGCTCCAGCAGCTGGTACAGCGACCGGGGCGTGCCCTGCTGGTCGGGCAGCGTGAAGTCCGGCGCCTTCTCTCCCTGCTTCATTCTCCAGACGGTATCCCCCCGGCTCGTCGGCTGGGCCATGGTGGGGTGGCACGGCCAGGGACGGGGCGCACGCGGGGACGTCGGGCCTGGCTGGGAGACTGTCAGCCATGTCTGGTGCGCACCTCGGGGAGACGAGTCCCACTCGCGCGGAGTTCCGTGCCCTCGCGGCGGAGCACCGCGTGGTGCCGGTGACGCGGAAGCTGCTGGCCGACTCCGAGACCCCCGTCTCGGCCTACCGCAAGCTGGCCGGTGACCGCCCCGGCACGTTCCTGCTGGAGTCGGCGGAGAACGGCCGCTCCTGGTCGCGCTGGTCGTTCATCGGCGTGGGCAGCGCCGCCGCGCTGACCGTGGTGGACGGTCAGGCGCACTGGCAGGGCATCGTGCCCGCCGGCGCCCCCACCGGCGGCGACCCGCTGGACGTGCTGCGCGAGACCCTGCAGCTGCTGCGCTCCGAGCGCCTGCCCGACCTGCCCCCGCTCACCGGCGGCATGGTCGGCTACCTCGGCTACGACACGGTGCGCCGCCTGGAGCGCCTGCCCGAGCTGGCCACCGACGACCTGCAGCTGCCGGAGATGGTGATGCTGCTGGCCACCGACCTGGCCGCGGTGGACCACCACGAGGGCACCATCACCCTCATCGCCAACGCGGTGAACTTCGACGGCAGCGACGAGCGGGTGGACGAGGCCTACACCGCGGCGGTGCAGCGGCTGGACGCGATGACCACGAAGCTGGCCTCGGCCGCGCCGTCCACGGTCACCGCCTTCGACCGGCCCAGCCCGCAGTTCCACCGGCGGACCACCAGCGAGCAGCACCAGGCCGGAGTGCGCAAGCTCATCGGCGAGATCGAGGCCGGCGAGGCGTTCCAGGTGGTGCTCTCGCAGCGCTTCGAGATGCCCACCCAGGCCGAGGCGCTGGACATCTACCGGGTGCTGCGCGCATCCAACCCGAGCCCGTACATGTACCTGTTCCGGGTGCCCGACGCCCACGGCGGCACCGCCTTCGACATCATCGGCTCCAGCCCGGAGGCGCTGGTCACCGTGGTGGACGACGTGGCCACCACGCACCCCATCGCCGGCACCCGCTGGCGCGGGGCGAGCACCGAGGAAGACCTGCTGCTGGAGAAGGACCTCTGCGCCGACGCCAAGGAGAACGCCGAGCACCTGATGCTCGTCGACCTGGGGCGCAACGACCTGGGCCGGGTGTGCGAGCCGGGCACGGTCACCGTCACCCAGTACCGGCACGTGGAGCGCTACAGCCACGTGATGCACCTGGTCTCCACCGTCACCGGCCGCCTGGCCGCCGACCGCACCGCGCTGGACGCGGTGACGGCGTGCTTCCCCGCCGGCACCTTGTCCGGTGCCCCCAAGCCGCGGGCGCTGGAGCTCATCGAGCAGATGGAGCCCACCCGGCGCGGGGTCTACGGCGGCATCGTGGGCTACCTGGACTTCGCCGGTGACGCCGACACCGCCATCGCCATCCGCTCCGCGGTGCTCAAGGACGGCACCGCCTACGTGCAGGCCGGCGGTGGCGTGGTCGCCGACTCCGACCCCGCCGCCGAGGACACCGAGACGGTGAACAAGGCGCTGGCCGTGCTGTCGGCGGTGGCGGCGGCCGAGACGATGCGTGGAGTGGCCGATGACTGATCCGAACCAGGCGCCGGGGACCGACCAGGCACCGGAGCCGGCCGCCCCGAAGGCAGGCCGGTCGGGCCTGCGCGTGCCCGCGGTGCTGCTGGTGCTCGGCGCCGTCGCGCTGTGGGCCGCCTCCCGCGTGCAGTGGGTGCAGGCACGCACCGAGGACGACCTGCGGGGCGTGCGCGAGGCCGACCTCCTCGGCAGCACCTGGGCGGCGCAGCTCACCCCGCTGGCCCTGGTGCTGCTGGCCGGGGTCGCCGCGGTCTTCGCGCTGCGCGGCCTGGCCGTGCGGGTGCTGGCGCTGGTGCTGCTGGTCGTCGCGGTGGCCGCGGCCGAGCCGGCCGTGGTGGCGCTGGTCGGCGGGCCCTCCGCCGAGCACGCCGCCGAGCTGATCACCCCGCCGGTGCTGGCCCAGCAGGTGAGCACCTCCGCGTCGGTCGTCGGACCGCTGCTGGCGCTGCTCGGTGCGCTGCTCACCGTGGCCGCCGCCGTGCTGCTGGCCCGCGCCCCGCGCCGTGCCGGTGGTCTGTCCACCCGCTACGAGACCCCTGCGGTGCAGCGCGAGCGGGCCACGCAGGCGGCTGTCACCGACGACGACGTCACCGAGCGACAGCTGTGGGACGCCCTCAGCGCGGGACAGGACCCGACCGCTGATCACGGAACCGGCACAGCTGCGCAACAGCCTGCCGCCCCGATGAGAGACGTAGGTCACCACCCGGATAGGCTCAGCGAGGTTGAGCAGGGCGAGCAGGGAAGGGGGGCTTGACGCGATGAGCGTTCTCGACTCGATCGTGGAGGGTGTCCGGGCAGATGTGGCGGCCCGGGAGAAGATCACCGACTTCGAGGCCGTCAAGGCCGCGGCGCAGCAGGCCAAGCCCGCGCAGGACGTGGTGGCCGCGCTCAAGGAGCCGGGCATCGCCGTCATCGCCGAGGTGAAGCGGTCCAGCCCGTCCAAGGGCGCGCTGGCCGACATCCCGGAGCCGGCGGTGCTGGCGTCGCAGTACGAGGCTGGTGGCGCCCGCGTGATCAGCGTGCTCACCGAGGAGCGCCGCTTCGGCGGGTCGCTGGCCGACCTCGACGCCGTGCGCGCCGCGGTGAGCATCCCGGTGCTGCGCAAGGACTTCATCGTCGGCCCGTACCAGATCCACGAGGCCCGTGCCCACGGTGCTGACCTGGTGCTGCTGATCGTGGCGATGCTGGAGCAGAACACCCTGACGGCGCTGCTGGACCGGGTGGAGTCCCTCGGCATGACCGCGCTGGTGGAGGTGCACACCGAGGCCGAGGCCGACCGTGCCCTGCAGGCCGGCGCCAAGGTCATCGGCGTCAACGCCCGCGACCTCAAGACCCTCGAGGTGCACCGCGACGTGTTCGCGCGCATCGCCCCGGGCCTGCCCAGCGACGTGGTGAAGGTGGCGGAGTCGGGCGTGCGCGGCACGGCCGACCTGCTCGCCTACGCCGGTGCCGGCGCGGACGCGGTGCTGGTGGGGGAGGGACTGGTGACCAGCGGCGACCCGCGCAGCGCCGTGTCCGACCTCGTCACCGCCGGATCGCACCCTTCCTGCCCCAAGCCCTCGCGCTGAGACCCTCTGGGGGAGAATGGGCGCGTGACCTCCACGCATGTGCCCTCCGGGGATCTGCCCACCGCGAGCTCGGGGCTGATCCACAGCAGCGACCACGATCCCGACGCCACCGGTCACTTCGGTGACTACGGCGGCCGGTTCGTGCCCGAGGCGCTGATCGGCGCCCTCGAGGAGCTCACCGCCGCCTACGAGAAGGCGCGCACCGACCCGGAGTTCCTCACCGAGCTGGACGAGCTGCAGCGCGACTACACCGGCCGGCCGTCCCCGGTGTTCGAGGCCAAGCGGCTGGCCCCGCACGCCGGTGGGGCACGCATCCTGCTCAAGCGCGAGGACCTCAACCACACCGGCTCGCACAAGATCAACAACGTGCTCGGGCAGGCGCTGCTCACCAAGCGGATGGGCAAGCGCCGGGTGATCGCCGAGACCGGTGCCGGCCAGCACGGCGTGGCCACGGCCACCGCCTGCGCGCTGCTGGGCCTGGAGTGCGTGGTCTACATGGGCGAGGTGGACACCGAGCGGCAGGCGCTGAACGTGGCTCGCATGCGCCTGCTCGGCGCGGAGGTCGTCCCGGTCACCACCGGCTCCCGCACCCTCAAGGACGCCATCAACGAGGCGCTGCGCGACTGGGTCAGCAACGTCGACGACACCCACTACTGCCTGGGCACCGTTGCCGGCCCGCACCCGTTCCCGACCATGGTTCGCGACTTCCACCGGGTGATCGGCCTGGAGGCCCGCGCCCAGGTGCTGCAGCGCACCGGGCAGCTGCCCGACGCCGTGGTCGCCTGCGTCGGCGGCGGGTCCAACGCCATCGGCATCTTCCACGCCTTCCTGGACGACTCCGACGTCCGGCTGGTCGGCTACGAGGCCGCCGGGGACGGCGTCGCCTCGGGCAAGCACGCCGCCACCCTCACCGGCGGGAGCCCGGGCTCGCTGCACGGGGCGCTGTCCTACCTGCTGCAGGACGACGACGGCCAGACCATGGAGACGCACTCCATCTCGGCGGGGCTGGACTACCCCGGCGTGGGCCCGGAGCACTCGCTGCTCAAGGACATCGGTCGCGCCGAGTACGAGCCGATCACCGACACCGAGGCCATGGACGCCTTCCGGCTGCTGTGCCGCACCGAGGGCATCATCCCGGCCATCGAGTCCTCGCACGCCGTGGCCGGTGCGCTCAAGCTGGGCCGCGAGCTCGGCGAGGGCGCCGTCATCTTAGTGAGCCTGTCCGGCCGTGGGGACAAGGACGTGGACACCGCCGCCCGGTGGTTCCACGTCATCGACGAGGCCGCGCTGGACAACCCAGCACCCAACCCCGAGGACGGCGCGGGATCAGGAACAGGGGAGCAGCTGTGAGCTCACGTCTCGGTCCGATGTTCGAGCAGTGCCGCGCCGAGGGGCGTGCTGCGCTGGTCGGCTACCTGCCCGGTGGTTTCCCCGACGTGCCCGGCTCGGTCCGCACCCTGCGCACCATGGTCGACAACGGCTGCGACCTGGTGGAGGTCGGCGTGCCCTACTCCGACCCGGTGATGGACGGGCCCACCATCCAGGCCGCGGCCGACACCGCGCTGCGAGCGGGCACCCGGCTGCGCGACGTCATCGGTGTGGTGGAGCAGGTCGCCGCCGCCGGCGGCCGCGCGGTGGTGATGAGCTACTGGAACCCGGTGCTGCGCTACGGCGTGGACGCCTTCGCCCGCGACCTGGCCGCGGCCGGCGGCCTGGGGATGATCACCCCGGACCTCATCCCGGACGAGGCCGACGCGTGGCTGGCCGCGGCGGACGCCCACGACCTGGACCGCATCTTCCTGCTCGCGCCCTCCTCCACCGAGGCCCGCGTGGCCAGCACCGCCACGGTGAGCCGCGGCTTCGTCTACGCCGCCTCCACCATGGGGGTCACCGGGGCCCGCGACGCGGTCGCCAGCTCCGCGCCCAGCCTGGTCAAGCGGATCCGCAGCCACTCTGACATCCCCATCGGCGTGGGCCTGGGCGTGCGCTCGGGTGCGCAGGCGGCCGAGGTCGCCGGCTACGCCGACGCGGTGATCGTGGGCTCGGCCATCGTCACGGCCAGCACCGAGAGCCAGGAGGCGGTGGCCACCCTGGTCACCGAGCTGGCTGCGGGCGTGCGGGCGGCCAAGCCGGCCGGCGTCGGGCAGTGACCTCCGCCGGGGTGGTGCTGGCCTCGTTCCCCAGTCCCCCGCAGGGGGTGTGGGAGCTCGGGCCCTTCCCGCTGCGCGCCTACGCGCTGTGCATCATCGCCGGCATCATCGTGGCCATCGTCTGGGGCAACAAGCGGTGGGTGGCCCGTGGTGGCGAGCCGGAGACCGTCACCGAGGTGGCGGTGTTCGCGGTTCCCTTCGGCCTGGTGGGCGGCCGGCTCTACCACGTGATCACCGACCACGAGAAGTACTTCGGCGCGGGCCGCGACCCCGTGGACGCGCTGAAGATCTGGGACGGCGGCCTGGGCATCTGGGGCGCGGTGCTGCTCGGCGGGGTGGGCGCCTGGATCGCCTGCCGCCGCAAGGGCATCCCGCTGCCCGCGTTCGCCGACGCCGTCGCACCCGGCATCGTGCTGGCCCAGGCCATCGGCCGGCTGGGCAACTACTTCAACCAGGAGCTCTACGGCCGCGCCACCACGCTGCCCTGGGGCATGGACATCTACCAGCGCCTCAACGACGCCGGGCTGCCCGACGAGCTGAACGGCAGCGTTCCGGCAGGGGCGGTGCCGGTGGCCACCGTGCACCCCACGTTCCTGTACGAGCTGCTGTGGAACCTGGCGGTCGCCGCGCTGGTGGTGTGGGCCGACCGCCGCTTCCGGCTCGGCCACGGCCGGGCGTTCGCGCTGTACGTGGCCGGGTACTGCGCGGGCCGGTTCTGGATCGAGCTGATGCGGGTGGACTTCGCCAACACGCTGTTCGGCGTGCGGATCAACGTGTTCACCGCAGTGATCGTGTTCCTCGGTGCGGTGACGTACTTCGTCCTCGCCAAGAAGGGGCGGGAGGATCCGTCCGAGCTGACGGGCCGGTCCGCCCAGCCCAGCCCGGACGAGACGGAGTCAGAAGCCGGCGAGTCAGAAGCAGGGGAGTCGGGCGCAGAGGAGTCGGGCGCAGAGGAGTCGGGCACAGCAGGGTCGGGCACGGCAGAGTCCGGCACAGCCGACTCTGACGGCCGCCCCGGCAAGCTGGGCAACCACTAGTCCAGCACCCGCCGGGACCACAGCGCGAGGGCACGGAGCCAGGCGAAGGTCAGCGCGGTGCCAGCGAACAGGCCCGCGCGGAGCAGGTCGCCTGCGCCGTCCCAGGCCAGCGTGCCGGCGCTGTTGACGACGAACCCGTTGAACATCAGCCACCCGATGCCGGCACACAGCAACGCGCCGCGGACGGTGCTGCACCACCCGAGCGCGGCGATCGCCAGACACATGCAGGCCACGGCCTGCGACGGAGCCAGCAGCTCCCGGCCGGCAGTGAGTGCCGCGGCCACTGTCAGCGTCACCGCGAACCCGAGCGGAGCGGCGAGGGCGACCGGCAGTCGCGGTTCCCGCCAGCCCGGTTCGCTCGGGCCCTGGTCACGACAGTCTTGGTCACGACAGTCCTCGTCGTCACTGCCCGGGTCCTGCCCGGCTGGTGGCCGCCGGGCGATGCTGGTTGACGTCGACATGATCGGTGCTCCCTCCGGGCAGCGTTGCCCCGGAGATCAGTGAAGCTCCGCCGACGACGGCCGGGACGATCCCTGACGCGTTCCTGACGCCCGCAAGGCCAGTCCTGACGGCGTCCTTGCGGCGGGGGTCAGGGCCGCGGCAGGTCGGTCCACTCCTGGCTCACCCGCGACGACCATTGCGGACGGCGGCGCTGCAGGTGGGCGAGCACCCCCTCGCGGGCGTCGGCTCCGCCCATCACCCGGTGGTGCGCCTCGGTCTCCAGCGCGGCCACCTGCGCGGCGGTGTAGCCGTGCTCGACGGTGTCCCACAGCAGGCGCTTGCTCAGCGCCGCGGACATCGGCGCGACGTTCTCGGCGATGTCGGTGGCCAGGGCGAGCGCGGCGGGCAGCACCTGCTCGGCCGGCAGGCAGCGGGTGGCGATGCCCAGCCGCACGGCCTCCGCGCCGTCGAAGGTGCGCCCGGTCAGCAGGATCTCCGCGGCGGCGGCGGCACCGGCGATGCGGGGCAGCGTCCAGTGCGACATCGCGTCGCCCAGCACACCGAGGCGGGCCTGCACCACCCCGTACTTGGCGTCGGCGGCCACCACCCGGACGTCGGCCTGCAGCGCCAGCGTCAGCCCGATGCCCACGGCGTGGCCGTTGACCGCGGCGATCACCGGGGTGCGCAGCGCGAACGCCGGCGGGTTCACCGGGGAGGCGCTGAAGTCGTCGCCGGGGCGGCCGAAGGTGTCGCCGGCCGAGCCGAGGTCGGCGCCCGCGCAGAAGGCGGGTGCGGTCCCGGTGAGCACGATCGCCCGCACGTCGTCGTCGGCGTCGCAGTCGCGGTAGGCCGCCCCCAGCGCGCGGCCCATGGTCGCGGTGAAGGCGTTGCGCTGGGCGGGTCGGTTCAGCGTCAGCACCGCCACCCCGTCGGACACCTCCACCAGCAGCTCCGGCGCCGCCGCCGGGTCAGCCACGGTGCAGGGCGGTGACCAGGTCGGCCACGTCGGCGGGGTCCTCGGGGTAGCCGGGGAAGTAGCAGCACACCTGCTCCGCGTGGTCGCCGTAGCGGCGCAGGATCTCCTCCGCGCACTGCTCCGGCGTGCCCACCACGGCCAGCGTGGTCACCATCTCGTCGTCCACGCAGCCCATCATCGCGGCCACGTCGCCCCGCTTGGACAACGCGTTCAGCTCGGGCTGCGCGGCCTCCCAGCCGTGCACCTGCAGCACCGGCAGGTAGGCGGGGGTGGAGCCGTAGAAGGCGAGCAGGCCGCGCACCCCCCGCACCGCGGCGGCCTGCTGCTCCCGCGTGCGGCCCACGGCCACGATCACCTGCGGGATCACGTCGAAGGAGTCAGCGGTGCGCCCGGCCCGGTCCAGGCCCTCCTGCACCGCGGGCAGGGTGCGCTGGAGGAAGTGCTGCTCGCTGTTGAACGGCATCACCAGCAGCCCGTCGGCCACCTCGGCGGCGGTGCGGGTCATCACCGGGCCCAGCGCCCCCAGCAGGATCGGCGGTGGGCCGTAGGGGTGCGGAGCCGGGGTGAAGCTGGGTGCCATCAGCGTGTGGGTGGTGAACTCCCCGCGGAAGCTCAGCGGCGCCGTGCCCTCCCACGCGGCGAAGATGGCCTTGATGGCCCGCACCGTCTCGCCCATCCGCGCCGCCGGGCGCGACCAGGTGGACCCGTAGCGCTTCTCGATGTGCGGGCGGATCTGCGAGCCCAGGCCCAGGGCGAAGCGCCCCCGGCTCAACGTCTGCAGGTCGTGCGCGGAGTGGGCCAGGTGCAGCGGGCTGCGGGGCAGGGCGATGGCCACGTTGGTCATCAGCGCCACGTCCACCGTCGCTGCGGCCTCCACCAGCGGGAAGAACACGTCGTGCTGCCCCTCGAAGGTGAACAGCCCGTCCGCCCCGGTCTGGGTCAGCTCCACGGCACGTGCCCCGGCCCGGCCCGGGCCGGCGTCGAGCTGGATGCTCACTCTCATGGCGGGTCCTCCCCAGCGGCAACAGAGCCCGGACGGGCCGAACCTAGCCGGTCGGTGGGTGCTGCAGTGGCGTGTCCCGGTGATCGGGAGGGGTCCGGGCGGAGGTGGTGAGGGTGGTTAGCGTCACACGGCAGTGCCCCGGTCTGCCCCGTCCAGCTCCACCACCTCCGTGAGGAAACAAGCCATGAGCGCACGCGCCTTCGTCGTCGGTGTCGGGATGACGCCCTTCTGCAAGGTCGAGAGCCGCGACTGGGAGTACCCGGACATGGTGGGCGAGGCCGTGAACGCGGCGCTGGCCGACGCTGGGCTGACCTACGACGCCGTGCAGCGGGCGTCGGTGGGCTACACCGCCGGCCCCTCGGCGCAGGGGCAGCGGGCGCTGTACGACATCGGGCTCACCGGTGTCCCGGTGTTCAACGTCAACAACAACTGCGCCACCGGCTCCAGCGCGCTGATGATGGCCCGCGAGTGGGTGCAGGGCGGTCAGGCCGAGTGCGCGCTGGCCGTCGGCTTCGAGAAGATGACCCGCGGCGGCATGACCGGGGAGATGCCGAAGGTCAGCACCATCGACCGGCACCTGGCCATCATGAAGAACGCCCACGGCATCGAGGCCTCGCCGATCACCGCGCAGATCTTCGGTGACGCCGCCCGTGAGCACATGGAGCTCTACGGCACCACCGCCGAGCAGATCGCTGCGGTCGCGGTGAAGAACCACCGGCACTCGGTGAACAACCCGTACGCGCAGTTCCAGGACTCCTACACCCTGGAGCGGGTGCTGGAGGACCGGATGATCCACCACCCGCTCACCCGGTCGCAATGCTCCCCGACGTCCGACGGTGCCGCCGCGGCCGTGGTGGTCAGCGAGGCCTTCGTGCGGGAGCACGGCCTGGAGGGCCAAGCGGTGGAGATCGTCGCCCAGGCGATGACCACCGACACCACCGAGTGCTTCGAGAGCAACCGGTGCATCGACGCCGTGGGCAGCCCGATGACTCGTGCCGCCGCCGAGCAGGTCTTCGCCGAGTCCGGGCTGACCGTGGACGACGTGGACGTCATCGAGCTGCACGACTGCTTCTCCATCAACGAGATCCTCACCTACGAGGGCCTCGGCCTGTGCCCGGTGGGCGAGGGCGGCAAGCTGGTGGAGTCCGGCGCCACCACCTACGGCGGCAGGTGGGTGGTCAACCCCTCCGGCGGGCTCATCTCCAAGGGCCACCCGCTCGGTGCCACCGGCCTGGCCCAGTGCGCCGAGCTGAGCTGGCAGCTGCGCGGGCTGGCCGACAAGCGTCAGGTGCAGGGGGCCACCGTGGGCCTGCAGCACAACCTCGGCCTGGGCGGGGCCTGCGTGGTCACCCTCTACCGGGCGGGCACCCTCACCGCCGCGGACGCCTAGCCGGCGGTCTTGCCGTTGTCCAGCAGGTAGACCCCGCCGGTGATCGCGGCGGCGTCGTCGGAGGCCAGGAAGGCGATCAGCGGGGCGACCTGGCTGGTCTCCATCAGCCCCCGCGGCGCCGCCGAGCGCATCACCAGGTCCAGGTCGGCGCCGTCGGGGAAGGTGAAGCCGGTGACCTGCGGGGTGAGCATCCCGCCCGGGCACACCACGTTGACCCGCAGCGTCGCCGCGGTGAACTCCACCGCCATGGCCCGGGTCAGCCCGATCAGTCCGTGCTTGGCCGAGCAGTACCCGGCCGAGTAGGCCTGCCCCTGCACGCCGGCCACCGACGACACGTTGACGATGTTGCCGGCCCGCTCCAGCAGGTGCGGCAGCGCGGCCTGGGACAGGAAGAACGGGGCGCTCAGGTTCACCGCCAGGTCGCGCTCCCACTGGTCGTCGCTGACCTGGCCGGTGTGCCGCAAGGTGTGGGCACCGGCGGTGTTCACCAGGACGTCCAGCCCGCCCAGCGCGGCCACGCACGCCGACACCGCCTCCCGGCACGCCGCCGGGTCGGCGAGGTCCACGGCCAGCGAGTGGCTGCTCGGGTCGGCGGTGACGGCAGCCATCGCCTGGTGCAGCTTGTCCTTGTCACGGGCGACGCCGAACACCCGGGCGCCGCGGGCGGTGAGCAGCCGGGCCACCTCCTGGCCCAGCCCGGAGGACGCACCGGTGACCAGGGCGACCTTGTCCTGCAGGGGCAGCTCCGTGCTCGTCATCGGCGGATGCTCCCACGGCCGAGGCCCACCCGGGGGACAGTCGCGCGGGGGGACTCCAGGCCCAGGGCAGCCCCAGAGAGCACATGCGTCCCGCGGACACCAGAGCAGTCCCGGTTGCCGGGACGCCGCTTGTGTCACACTGCTCGAACGTGAAGTGATCTGGGTTACACCCTTGACCTTGCCGGCCGCCACCCCTGAAGGACCGAGAGATGTCGCTGAACCTTGCCGACCTGTACGAGGCCGTCGCCGATGCCCTGCCCGACCACGAGGCGCTGATCTGCGAGGGCGACCGGCTCACCTACTCCGACCTGGACGCCCGCGCCAACCGGCTGGCCCACCACCTGCTGTCGCTGGGCCTGCAGCCGGGCGAGCACGTCGGCCTGCACATGCGCAACCGCATCGAGTTCGTCGAGGCCCTGCTCGCCTGCCTCAAGGCGCGGGTCGTGCCCATCACGGTGAACTTCCGGTACACCGACACCGAGCTGAGCTACCTCTACGACAACGCCGCCCTGGTTGCGCTGGTGGTGGAGGCGGAGTTCGTGCCCAGCGCGGCCGCGGTGCTGCCGGCCGCGCCCGGCATCAAGCACGTGCTCACCCTGGACACCCTGCCGGCGGGCACGGCCCTGTCCGGGGTGGAGCACGCCGACTACCACCAGGCGGTGGCCGCCCAGCCGGAGTCCCGCGGGTTCGGCGAGCGCAGCCCCGACGACCACTTCGTGATCTACACCGGTGGCACCACCGGCATGCCCAAGGGCGTGGTGTGGCGGCAGGAGGACTTCTACTACGCGGCGCTGGGCGGTGGAAACCACGGTGGCGAGCCGCTGAACACGGTGGCCGAGGTGGTGGAGTCGGCCACCGCCAAGGCCGGCACCCTGAAGTTCCTGGTGACGGCCCCGCTGATGCACGGCGCCGCGGTGTACTCGATGTTCAGCACCTTCTACATGGGCGCCACGCAGGTGCTGATGAAGCAGTTCGACGAGCTCGAGGTGCTGCGGCTGGTGGAGGCGGAGAAGTGCAGCTCGGTGATGCTGGTGGGCGACGCCATGGCCCGGCCGCTGGCCGACGCCATCGCCGAGCACCAGGGCGAGTTCGACCTCAGCTCGCTGTTCCTCATCGGCTCCGGCGGGGCGCTGTGGTCGCGCAGCGTCCGTGACCAGCTCACCGAGCTGCTGCCCAACATCTTCCTGCTGGACAACTTCGGGGCCTCGGAGTCCGGCGCCGACGGCCAGGTGCAGCTCGGCGCGGACGGACACGTGCGGCTGCCCGCGTCCAGCCACAGCGTGGTGGTGGACGAGCGGCTGCAGCCCATCGCCCCCGGCTCCGAGGACATCGGCTACCTGGCGCGGCTGGGCCACGTGCCGCTGGAGTACTTCCGCGACCCGGCCAAGAGCGCCGCCACGTTCCCGGTGGTGGACGGCGTGCGGATGTCGGTGCTGGGCGACATGGCGCAGGTGGAGGCGGACGGCACCATCGTGCTGCTGGGCCGCGGGTCGCTGTGCATCAACACCGGTGGCGAGAAGGTCTTCCCGGAGGAGGTGGAGCAGGCGTTGAAGAGCCACCCTGCGGTGATGGACGCCCTGGTGGTGGGCACTCCGCACCCGCGCTTCGGCGAGCAGGTGTCGGCGGTGGTCCAGGTGCGCGAGGGCGAGCAGGAGCCGTCGCTGGAGGAGCTCATGGCGCACTGCCGCACCCAGGTGGCGGGCTACAAGGTGCCGCGCGCGCTGGTGGTGGCGCCGACGATCGTGCGCTCGCCCAGCGGCAAGGCCGACTACCGGTGGGCGAAGAAGACCGCGGCGGAGTCGCTCGCCTGACGTCTGGTGCGACGACGCCAGCGCCTGCCGTCCGCGACCGGGTCAGTCCGGGCGGGTGCTCGGACGCAGCGGCACCACGGCCAGCGAGCCGTCGCCGGGGTCGAGCACGGTGAGCTCGGCCTGGTAGCGCTCCCGCAGCACGTCCGTGCGCAGCACCTGCGCGGGCGTGCCCGCGGCCACCGGCGCGCCCTCGTGCACGAGCAGCAGGGCGTCGGCGTACTGCCCGGCCAGGGTGAGGTCGTGCAGGGTGGTCACCAGCGTGGTGCCGGTGGAGTGGCGCAGCTCGTCCAGCAGCTCCAGCAGCTGCTGGGCGTGGCCGATGTCCAGGCCGGTGGTGGGCTCGTCCAGCAGGAGCACCTGAGCCTGCTGGGCCAGCGCCCGGCCGAGCACCGCCCGCCGCCGCTCGCCGCCGGAGAGCCGGTCCAGCCGTCGCCCGGCGAGCGCGGTGAGGTCGAGCTGGGCCAGCACCTGTGCTGCCAGCGCGGTGTCGGCGGGGCGGTCGGCGCCCCGCATCGAGCGGTGCGGGACGCGGCCGAGCAACACGTAGTCGGTGACGGTCAGGTCCGCCGGCAGCACGGGCTCCTGCGGGGCGTAGGCGAGCACCTTGGCCCGCTGGCGGGGGTTCATCCGGCGCAGCTCGCGCCCACCCAGGCACACCTCCCCGGTGCAGGGCAGCAGCCCGGCCAGCGCGGCGAGGAGGGTGGACTTGCCCGCACCGTTGGGGCCCACCACCGCCAGCCAGGAGCCCGGCGGCACGTCCAGGTCCACCCCGCGCAGCACGGAGGTGGCGCCGCGCTGCACCCCGAGGTTGGTGGCCCGGATGCTGCTGGTGGTGGGCCCGGTGGGGCGCGGGCCGCTCATGCGGGGACCTTGGTGCGGCGCAGCAGCAGGGCGAAGAACGGTCCGCCCACGAAAGCGGTGACCACGCCCACCGGCAGCTCGGCAGGGGAGACCACCGTGCGGGCCAGCAGGTCGGCCAGCACCAGGAACGCTCCGCCGGCCAGCAGCGACACCGGCAGGATCACCCGGAAGGAGCCACCCAGCACCAGCCGCACCAGGTGCGGCACCACCAGTCCCACGAAGCCGATGAGCCCGGACACCGACACCGCGGCTGCCGTGCCCAGCGACGCGGCCACCACGATGAGCAGCCGCGCCCGGCCGGGGCGGATCCCCAGGGTGCTGGCCTCGGTGTCGCCCAGGCTGAGCACGTCCAGCAGGCGCCCGCAGCCGGCGAGCGCCCCGCAGCTCACCCCGACGTAGATGGCGGTCTGCACCACCGCGCCCCAGCCCGGCGTGCCCAGCGAGCCGAGGATGAACGAGTAGATGGCGCGGATGCGGTCGGGGTGGGCGGTCTGCAGCGCCAGCTGCACCGCGGAGAGGAACGCAGCGACGGCCACGCCGGCGAGCACCAGCACCCCGGGGCCGGACCCGGCCGACTGGCTCACCAGCCACGCCAGCCCGACCCCCACCAGCGCACCCACGAACGCCCCGGCGGGCACCGGGTCGATCGGCAGCGTGTCCGGCGTGACCAGCACGATCATCAGGGTGGCGCCCAGCCCGGCTCCGGCGGCGGCGCCCAGCAGGTAGGGATCGGCCAGCGGGTTGCGGAACACGCCCTGGAACGCGGCACCGCAGCAGGCGAGCGCGGCGCCCACCAGCACGCCCAGCAGCACCCGCGGCACCCGCAGCTGCCAGAGGATGGCGGCCTCGGTGGAGCTCAGCGGCGAGGTGCCACCGGTGACCTGCGCCCAGACCTCGCCGAACACCCGGCCGGGTCCCAGGTCCACGGCGCCGATGAGCACCGCGGCCACCACGACGACCACCAGCCCCGCCACGGCGATCACCAGGTGGCGGGGCGTCAGGCGGGTGGGGGCGGCGACGGACACCGGCGAGCCGGGTGGGTGCGTCATTGCTTCGAGCGTCACTGCTCCGGGCGTCGCGCTCAGCCGGCCGACCGGGAGCGCACCGCGTCGGCGGCGGCAGCCAGCAGGTCCACGGTGCGCGGGCCCCAGCGGGAGGCGAGGTCGTCGTCCAGCGCGACGATGCTGCCGGTGGCCACCGCGGTGGACCCGCCGAGGCCCGGGCGTGCGGCGTAGGTCTGGGCGTTGGCGTTGCAGCACTTGGTGTCGGCCAGGAACACCAGGTCGGGGTCGGCCTTGGCCAGGGCCTCGGCGGAGAGCTGCGGGTAGGCGTTGCCCGGCGAGCCCGCCGAGTCGGCGATGTTGGTCAGGCCCAGCCGGGCCAGCAGCGTGCCCACGAAGCTGGCCGAGGTGACGGTGTAGAGGGTGGGCTCGAGCTCGTAGTAGTAGCTCAGCGGTGTGGTCTGCTGGGGCACGCTGGCCACGATGTCGGTGACCTTCTGCTGCATGCCGGAGACCACCGCCTGGGCCCCGGCGGTGTGGTCGGTCGCGGTGCCCAGGGTGTTCAGCTGCGCGTAGGTGTCCTCCAGCTGGTCCGCCGCACCCAGCAGCAGGGTGGGCACCTGGGCGGTGCGCAGGCCGTCGACCAGGCCGTTGGCGTCGTCGGAGGCCACCACCAGGTCCGGCTCGTGGGCCAGCACCGCCTCCAGGTTGGGCGTGAACGCCGACAGGTCGGTGATCGGGGCGTCCGGGGGGTAGGTGGAGTAGGAGTCCACCGCGATCACCTGCGAGCCGGCGCCGATGGCGAAGAGCATCTCGGTGCCGGTGGGCGACAGCGAGACGATCCGGCTCGGCCTGGCGGGCACCGTGGCGTCGCCGTTGTCGGCCTGCACGGTCAGCGGGTAGGCGGTGCCGGCGGTCGGGGTCACCGGGTCGGTGCGCTCGGCGCCGCACGCGGTGAGCACCAGGGCGAGGGCGGCGAGCAGGGCCGCGAGCGCGGGCGCTCGACGGGCCCGCGGCGTGCTGAGGGGGGTCATCGGGGCGTTCTCCTGAGAGCTCTGCCCAGCGGATGTTGTACCTCCGGCCGCGAGCGACCGGGCGACACTCCACCACTGCTGCGGGGGTGGTTGCGCACCAGTGCCTCCTCGGCGACCTGGCTCACCATCCCCAGCGGGGGTGGAATCACAGTTGCGGCACAGCGCCGGGATCTCACCGGACTTCGCTACGGAGGCACTGACCGGACGAGACGGCTCGACCAGCACAGGGACGCTAGCACCGGCCGGCACCGCGAACGAATCCGCGGCGACCCCGTGCCTGCGGTGTGGCCTAGGTCCCTCCACGGGGGTGAGCCTCGCGCGGACGGGACTAGGCTGGGCTCGTGAGTCGTCGAGCGAAGATCGTGTGCACCCTGGGCCCTGCGACAGACAGCCAGGAGCTGGTCCATGAGCTTGTCGAGTGCGGCATGGACGTGGCCCGGCTCAACTTCAGCCACGGCTCCCACGGCGACCACGAGCGGACCTACGGCTACGTGCGGGCGGCGTCGGACCGCAGCGGCCGCGCCGTGGGAATCCTGGCGGACCTGCAGGGACCGAAGATCCGGTTGGGCCGGTTCGTCAACGGCAAGGAGCTGTGGGCCAACGGCGAAGAGGTCCGCATCACCGTCGAGGACGTCCCCGGCACCCACGACCGGGTCTCCACCACCTACTCCGAGCTGGCCAAGGACGCCCGCGCCGGTGACCGGCTGCTCGTCGACGACGGCAACGTCGGGCTCGTGGTCACCGCGGTCGAGGGCAACGACGTGGTCTGTCGGGTGACCGAGGGTGGCACCGTCAGCAACAACAAGGGCCTCTCGCTGCCCGGGGTGAACGTGTCGGTGCCGGCGCTGTCGGAGAAGGACATCGCCGACCTGGAGTTCGCCATCGACCTGGGCGTGGACGTGATCGCGCTGTCCTTCGTGCGCTCGCCCGCCGACATCGACCTGGTGCACCAGGTGATGGACCGCAAGGGCCGCGGCCGGCTGCCGGTGATCGCCAAGCTGGAGAAGCCCGAGGCCATCGACAACCTGGAGGCCATCGTGCTGGCCTTCGACGGCGTGATGGTGGCCCGCGGCGACCTGGGGGTGGAGCTCCCGCTGGAGCAGGTGCCGCTGGTGCAGAAGCGCGCCATCCAGGTGGCCAGGGAGAACGCCAAGCCGGTGATCGTGGCCACCCAGATGCTCGAGTCGATGATCAGCAACTCCCGGCCCACCCGCGCCGAGGCCTCCGACGTCGCCAACGCCGTGCTGGACGGCGCCGACGCGGTGATGCTCTCCGGCGAGACGTCGGTGGGTGCCCACGTGATGGCCACCGTGCGCACCATGAGCCGCATCGTGGAGGCGGTGGAGGCGGAGTCCACCGCGGTCCCGCCGCTGAACCACGTGCCCCGCACCAAGCGCGGCGTGCTCTCCTACGCCTCCCGCGACATCGGCGAGCGGCTCAACGCCACCGCCCTGGTGGCCTTCACCCAGTCCGGCGACACCGTGCGCCGGCTGGCCCGGCTGCACACGCCGCTGCCGCTGCTGGCGTTCACGCCGCAGCAGGAGGTGCGCAGCCAGCTGGCCATGACGTGGGGCACCGAGACGTTCATCGTCCCCAAGGTCAGCACCACCGACGAGATGGTCGACCTGGTCGACAAGGCGATGCTGGAGATGGACCGCTACCAGCGCGGTGACGTGGTGGTCGTGGTGGCCGGGTCCCCGCCCAACACGGTGGGCTCCACCAACCTGATCCTGGTGCACCGCCTCGGCGAGGAGGACCACGGATGACCGGGGTGGTCGCCCAACCTGAGCTCGACGAGCTGGTGCAGCTGCTCGACCTGGAGCGCATCGAGGAGAACATCTACCGCGGGGTGAGCCCCACGACGGCGCCCACCCGCGTCTTCGGTGGCCAGGTGGCCGGCCAGGCACTGGTCGCGGCCGGGCGCACCGTCTCCAGCGAGCGCCAGGTGCACTCCCTGCACGCCTACTTCATTCGCGGCGGCGACCCCCGCGTGCCCATCGTCTACGAGGTGGACCGGGTGCGCGACGGACGCTCCTTCGCCACCCGCCGGGTCACCGCGATCCAGCACGGCAACCCCATCTTCGCGCTCTCGGCGTCGTTCCAGGAGGCCCAGGAGGGCGTGGAGCACACCACGCCCATGCCCGACGTCCCCGCACCGGAGGAGCTGCCCTCCCTGCCGGAGCGCCTCACCGGGTACGAGGACCTGTTCGGCCCCCGTGCCACGCTGCGCCGGCCCATCGACATCCGCTACGTCAACGACCCGCCGTGGGTGCGCCGCGCCACCGGCGCTCGCTCCACCCGCAGCCAGGTGTGGATGCGCGCCGACGGGGTGCTGCCGGCCCAGCCGCTGCTGCACGTCTGCGTGCTGGCCTACGCCTCGGACATGACGCTGCTGGACTCGATGATGTCCGGCCACGGCCTGGCCTACGGCATCGACAAGGTGCTGCTGGCCAGCCTGGACCACGCCATGTGGTTCCACCGTCCGGTCCAGGCCGACGAGTGGGTGCTCTACGACACCGAGTCGCCCACCGCCTCCGGCGGCCGCGGCCTGGCCACGGGTCGGTTCTACTCCCGCGGCGGCGAGCTGTTGGCCACCGTGGTCCAGGAGGGCCTGCTCCGCGTCTCGAACCGGTAGGGCGCACCACCCCTCCGCCACAGCGCTGTTGTTGTCGGCGCCCGGGTGCATAGTGTGGCCCCACCACCGGCAAGGGGGAAGGTCGCGATGATTCACGCACGCGGGTTGGCCCGGTCGTTCAAGACCAAGACCGGGCCGGTGCAGGCGGTGGCTCCGCTGGACCTCGACGTCAGCGCCGGCGAGATCGTCGGGCTGCTCGGCCCCAACGGCGCGGGCAAGACCACCACGCTGCGGATGCTCACCACCTTGCTCGACCCCACCGAGGGCACGGCCACCGTGGCCGGTGCCGACCTGCGCGAGCAGCCCCGTGAGGTGCGCCGGCGCATCGGCTACGTCGCCCAGGTGGGCTCCGCGCCGGCGCCGGGCTCGCGGGTGGCCGAGGAGCTCGTCACCCAGGGGCGGCTGTACGGGCTGAGCCGGGCGCAGGCGCAGCAGCGGGTGACCGAGCTGCTGCCCCAGCTGGACCTGGGAGAGCTGGGTGGCCGGGCGCTGTCCGAGCTCTCCGGTGGGCAGCGTCGCCGCTTCGACGTGGCCAGCGGCTTGGTGCACACCCCGGGGCTGATCTTCCTGGACGAGCCCACCACCGGGCTGGACCCACAGAGCCGGGCCAACCTGTGGGAGCACATCCGCACGCTGCGCGACGAGCGCGGGGTGACCGTGGTGATCACCACGCACTACCTGGACGAGGCCGACGCGCTCGCCGACCGCATCCTGGTGATGGACCAGGGGCGCATCGTCGCCGACGACACCCCGGACGCGCTCAAGGCGGCCGTGTCCGGCGACGTCATCACCGTCAGCGTGGACGGTGACCTGGCGCTGGCCGAGGTGGTGGCCCGGGAGGCCATCGAGGTCCGGGAGGCGCGCGTGGAGGGGGAGACGCTGCAGCTGACCGTGGAGCGCGGCGACGTGGCGGTGGCCCCGCTGCTGCGCGCGCTGGACGCCGCCGACCTGCCCCTGCGCACGGTCACCGTGGCCCGCCCCACCCTGGACACCGTCTTCCTCACGCTGACCGGACGGTCGCTGCGCGAGGACGCGCCGGCCTGACGTGCTCCTGCTCCTGCTGACCTGAGAGGACCCCCATGCGCTCCACCCTCGACGCGACGTCCGTGGTGTTCACCCGGGACATGCGGCTGCTGCTGCGCAACCCGGTGTGGGTGTTCTTCGGGCTGGCCCAGCCCGTCCTGTTCCTGGTGCTGTTCGGCCCGCTGCTCACCAACGTGCGCGCGGGCGGGCTCGGCGGCGAGGCGTCGTGGTCGCTGTTCGTGCCCGGCCTGCTGCTGCAGCTCACCATCTTCGGGGCGGGCTTCGCCGGGTTCGGCATCATCCAGGAGATGCGTGAGGGCGTGCTGGAGCGCCAGCGGGTGACCCCGGCGCCGCGGCTGTCGCTGCTGCTCGGGCGGACGCTGGGCAACACGGTGACCATCGGGGTGCAGGGGGTGATCCTGGTGTTGGTGGCCGTGCCGTTCGGGTTGCGACCGACCTGGGGTGGGGTGGCGATCACCCTGGTGCTGATCTGCGTGCTGGCTCTGGGGGTGTCAGCGGCGTCGTACTCGATGGGCATCATCCTCAAGGATGAGGACTCCTTCGCCCCGTTCGTGCAGGGCGTCTCGCTGCCCCTGCTGCTGCTGTCCGGGGTGTTCCTGCCGATGTCGCTGGCGCCGGGCTGGCTGGAGAACCTGAGCAGGATCAACCCGCTGGTGTACCTGGTGGACGCGGCGCGCTCGCTGTTCCGCGGCGAGCTCTCCGGCGGCACGGTGACGACCGGAGTCATCGTCACCGTGGTGCTCACCGCGCTGCTGGCCTGGTGGGGGACGCGCACCTTCCAGCGGATGTCCGCCTGAGCTAGCCGGTGACGCGGAAGCTGGCCAGCGGGGCCGGTTTCGGACCGTAGAAGTAGATGAGCACCGGACCGCCGGGTGGCAGGTCGAAGGCGACGTCGCCGATCAGCTGTCGGCCCGCGTCGACCGTGCCGTCCATCTGTTGGTTCACCACACCGATCGAGGGGGTGCGCGTGGTGCCGTCGGCGACCTCGGCGCGGAAGTCGTAGTCGCTGACGTAGGTGGAGCCGGCGCTGACCGACACGGTGAACGTGGCCACCAGGTAGGAGCCACTGGCGGGGTCGTCACCGAAGTCGTTCTCCGGCTCGCTGATGCGCCGGGTGCCGTTGAGAGTGACGGTGCCGGCGATGTCCTCGGCGCCAGGTGCGGCCACCGTGAAGGAGACGGTGGTCCCCACGCCGGGCGGACCAGTCGGGGCGGGGGCGAGCGTCGTGGTGCTGGGCGCTTGGGTGCTCGGCGCCGCGGACGGCACGGCGGTCCGGGTGGTGCTGGTGCGCACGGCGGTCGCGGAGGGGGCAGCAGCACTGGCCGACGGCGTGGGCTCCTCGACGCCGGTCGAGGCCTCGGCGGGCTCCGTGGTGGTGGTCGGTGAGCGCGTGCTGGGGAGCGCGGTGGCGGTCGGGCGGTCGTCCGACTGTGGTCGCGGGTCGGAGTCATCGCCCATCAGCCCGACCACGAGGACCACGACGACGATCGTGGCGACGGCTGCCACCGCGATCAGCCCCGCCAGCAGCCAGCGGTGCACCACGACCGAGTCCTGCGGGGGACCACTCTCGCCCGGGGGAGCCGGCTGGTCGGGATCTTCGGGGTGGGTGAGGTGGTCGTCAGACATCACAGTCCTTCGGCTCCGCGAAAAGCGGAGCGGCGCAACGGGGTAGGCGGAGCAGCCGGGTGGTGTCCCGGCGGCGCGGCCTACTTTCGCACGGATCTAGCTGAGCCGGACGGTCACTCCTCCGGAGAACACCGAGTCGTGCAGCTCCAGCGTTGTGGGCACCGCGTCCTTCGGGATGTCGAAGACGAGTGTGCCTTGCACGCTGTTGCCCGGGTTTATCTCAGCCAGGAAGTTGTCCGAGTCGAGGTAGATGCCTGCCATAGTGTCCGTGGACAGCTCTCGTCCCTGCTGGTCAGTCATCTTCTGGGCGCTCCCGGCGAACATTTGTTGGCGGTCCCCAATGTTTCGCACAGTGAGCTTCACAACGACGAACTGGCCCTGAGCTGTGGCCTTCAAGTAACCGCTGCCGACCGAAGCCTTTCCGGGCTGGACGGTAGTCACCACGAACTCGAACTTTCCGTCGCGCACGGGACTGCCGATCGTGGCCAGCGGAGGTGCACTCGCCGATGGCTGAGGGCTGGGAGGTGCATTCACCGATGGCTGAGGGCTGGGCGGTGGATCCACCGATGGCTGAGGGCTGGGCGGCGCGCTGGCCGATTGCTTAGAGCCTGCTGACTTGCCCGCGGAATATCCGTCCGAAAACTCTTCACTCGAGGCAACAGCGATAGCGCCCATGAAGACGATGAACGCGGCGAGTGCGATGAGAATTTTGTGGCGAGCAATCCAGCTCGGCCTCGCTTCGGGCAAGCAGGCGAATGCGTCTGGACGCTCGCCTGCGGCATCACGCCGACCGGGTGCTGTGGTGCCCTCGGTGAGATTCGAACTCACACTGGACGGGTTTTGAATCCGTTGCCTCTGCCGTTGGGCTACGAGGGCTCGCCGGGCCCCACTCTAGAAGACGCGGACAGCCGCGGTCGTGCCGGTAGGCTCAGCCTCCCAGCAGGACGGCAGGAGGCAGCCCGTGAGCGACCCACTCAGCAGGCGTTCGATGGTCGACGGTGCTCCCAGCTCCGACGGTAACCGCAAGCCCCGGCGCGTGCTCGTGGCCGAGGACGAGGCGCTGATCCGGCTCGACCTGGTGGAGATGCTCCGCGAGGTCGGCTACGAGATCGCCGGCGAGGCGGCCGACGGCCAGGAGGCGGTCGACCTCACCCGCTCCCTCAAGCCCGACGTCGTCATCATGGACGTCAAGATGCCCCGCCGCGACGGCATCGACGCCGCTGGCGAGATCGCCGCGGAACGTCTTGCGCCCGTGGTCATCCTCACCGCCTTCAGCCAGCGGGAGCTGGTCGAGCGTGCGCGCGACGCCGGCGCGATGGCCTACCTGGTCAAGCCGTTCTCGGTGGCCGACATCGTGCCCGCGGTGGAGCTGGCCGCCTCCCGCTTCGCCGAGCTGTCCGCGCTGGAGGCCGAGGTCGCCGACCTCAACGGTCGCCTCGCCGCGCGCAAGGTCATCGAGCGGGCCAAGGGCGTGCTCATGCAGACGCTCTCGCTCACCGAGCCGCAGGCGTTCCGCTGGATCCAGCGCAACGCCATGGACCAGCGCACCACCATGCAGGCGGTCGCCCAGGCGCTGCTGGACCAAGCCACCTCCGACTGACCGGGGCCATTCCCCGCCCGGACGGGGAAATCCGACTAAACGGACACCGTCTTCGTCGGAAACGGGTCGGCCATTGTTACGGCGAGTTATTTTTGTGTCGCCACTTCGTCACACGCGCTGCCGCTTCACCGTTGTGGCGTTACCTCTGCGTTAGGTTCACCCCCGTGTCGGCGCGCGCCGACGCCTCCCGGCGTTACTGGGGGACTCGACCACCCGGAGGTTTACGTGCGTCGTCGCAAGCTCACAACGGTTTTGGTGCTGGTGGGAGCCGCCACCTTGACCCTCAGCGCCTGTGGCTCGAAGTCGAGCGACAGCTCCGGCGGATCGGGCTCGTCCGCACCGCTCGCCATTGCGCCGCTGGTGCAGATCGACCAGTCCGGCAAGGAGGTTGCGGCTTCCAGCACCACCGCCGCAGCCGACCCGGCCGGGGACGGAAAGGCCACCTGCACCAACGTCAAGCTGGCCTTTGCCGGCGCCAAGACCGGCCCCAACGCCGCCCTGGGCATCAACATCCGCAACGGCGCCAAGGTGGCGCTGGATGCGCACAACAAGGCCAACCCGGGCTGCCAGGTGGAAATGGTGGACTTCGACACCGAGGGTGACCCGCAGAAGGCCACCCAGGTGGCGCCGCAGATCGTCAGCGACCCCTCCGTCATCGGCCTGCTCGGCCCGGCGTTCTCCGGCGAGACCAAGGCCACCGGCGGCATCTTCGCCCAGGCCGGGCTGCCCTCGCTGAGCGCCTCGGCCACCAACGTCGCGCTCACCACCAACGGCTGGAAGACCTTCTACCGCGGTCTGGCCAACGACGGCGTCCAGGGTCCCTCCGTGGCCAAGTACCTCACCGACTCGCAGGGCTTCAAGAAGATCTGCGTGGTCCAGGACGACTCCGACTACGGCGTGGGCCTGGCCAAGGCCGTCGAGGACGCACTGGGCAGCGCCGCCGACAAGAGCTGCTCCGCCAGCGTCAAGACCGGTGACAAGGACTTCTCCGCCACCTCCACCTCCATCAAGAGCGCCAACGCCGACGCGATCTTCTACGCCGGCTACTTCGCCGAGGCGGCGCCGCTGGTCACCCAGCTGCGCAGCGCCGGCGTGACCGCCAAGTTCGTCTCCGCCGACGGCACCAACGACCCGGAGTTCGTCAAGCAGGCCGGGTCCTCCGCCCAGGACGCGCTGCTCTCCTGCCCGTGCGGCCCGGCGCCGGACAGCTACAAGGCCGCCTACAAGGCCGCGAACAACGCCGAGCCGGGTGTCTACTCCACCGAGGGCTACGACCTGACCACGATCATGCTCAAGGGCATCGACGCCGGGAAGACCACCCGCGCGGACCTGGCGGCCTTCGTCAAGAGCTACGACGGCGCCGGCCTGGCCCGCAACTACAAGTGGAACGACAAGGGCGAGCTCGACAACGCCCTGATCTGGATGTACCAGGTCAAGTGATCCACCCCTGACCCGAGCTGAGGGCAGTGCCTGACCGGTCGTCCGGCACTGCCCTCAGCGCGGTCACGGGCTGCACCCCTTCCTGCCCACCCTGCTACGAGCTGCTGGGAGCACACATGAAACGGCGTGGTCTGTGAGCACGACGACCGGCGCGACGGCCGACGGCGCCACGACGCTGGCGGTGAGCCCCATCGGGTTCGACGTCGAGTCCCTGGTGGACAACTTCTGGCAGCTGACCGTGGACGGACTGTCCTACGGCGCCATCTACGCCCTGATCGCGGTGGGCTACACCCTGGTGTACGGGGTGCTCAAGCTGATCAACTTCGCCCACTCCGAGATCTTCATGCTCGGCATGTTCGGGCAGTACCTGGCACTGATGGCCCTCGGCTTCGCCCCCAGCGGCAACACCTACACCGAGGGCATCGTCTTCACCGTCGGCTACCTGGCCATCGCGCTGGTGGCCGGCATGCTGGTCTCTGGCGGGGCCGCGGTGGCCCTGGAACGAGTCGCCTACCGGCCGCTGCGCAAGCGCCGTGCCTCCTCGCTGACCTTCCTCATCACCGCCATCGGCGCCTCCTTCGTGCTGCAGGAGTTCGTGCACTTCATCCTGCCGCGCATCGACTCCGACCTCGGTGGCTCCACCGCGCAGCAGCCGATCAAGCTGGTCGACCCCAAGGAGCAGTTCACCGTCTTCGGCGCCTCGGTCACCAACGTGACGCTGGTGATCATCGTGGCCGCGCTGGTGCTGGCCGCGATGGCCGACATCGTCATCAACCGCACCCGCTTCGGCCGAGGCATCCGCGCGGTGGCACAGGACCCGGACACCGCGACGCTGATGGGGGTCTCCCGCGAGCGGGTGATCATGCTGACGTTCCTGCTCGGCGGTCTGCTCGCCGGCGCTGCCGCGCTCTTCTACACCCTCAAGATCCCCTCCGGGATCATCTTCAACGGTGGCTTCATCCTCGGCATCAAGGCCTTCGCCGCCGCCGTGCTCGGCGGCATCGGCAACCTGCGCGGCGCCCTGCTCGGCGGGCTGCTGCTCGGGGTGATGGAGCTCTACGGCCAGGCGCTGTTCGGCTCCGAGTGGCGCGACGTGGTGGCCTTCGCGCTGCTGGTGGGCGTGCTGCTGATCCGCCCGACCGGAATCCTCGGCGAGTCACTCGGAAGGTCACGCGCATGAGCACCTCGGCCAAGGACCTCACCCCGCCGCCGGTCGGCGCCAAGTCCGCCGGCGAACCACCCCCGCGCGGGGTGGGCGACGCGCTGCGCGTGTGGTGGAACGGCCTGGCTCGGCCGGCACAGTGGGGCTTCGCGGTGCCGGCCATCCTCGTCATCGCGCTGCTGCCAGTGCTCAAGCCGCCGCTGATCACCACCCCCGGCACCGACTTCGGCGGGGTGATGGCCCAGTTCTCTGTCTACGCGCTGCTGGCCATCGGGCTCAACGTGGTGGTCGGCCAGACCGGGTTGCTCGACCTCGGCTACGTCGGGTTCTACGCCATGGGCGCCTACACCGTGGCCATCTTGACCAGCCCCAACTCGCCGTGGAACCAGACCGGTCCGGACGGCTGGCTCAGCGACAAGTGGGCCTGGTTGGCAGTGCTGCCGCTGGCGGTGATCATCACCGCGATGTCGGGGGTCATCCTGGGCACGCCAACCCTGCGGCTGCGCGGTGACTACCTGGCCATCGTCACCCTCGGCTTCGGTGAGATCGTGCGGCTGCTCAGCGACAACCTCAAGGAGATCACCGGCGGCGGGCAGGGCCTGTCCGCGGTGGCCTACCCGCGGGTGGGGGAGACCGAGGCCAACCCCAACGGCATCTTCTCCGCCGGCAACAACAGCGGCGCGGTCAACTCCGGCGTCTGGTGGTTCTGGCTCGGCATCGCGCTGATCATCCTGGTCCTCGTGCTGGTGGGGAACCTGGAGCGCAGCCGGGTGGGCCGGGCCTGGGTGGCGATCCGCGAGGACGAGGACGCCGCGGAGATCATGGGCGTGCCCACCTTCCGCTTCAAGCTGTGGGCCTTCGTGATCGGTGCCGCCATCGGTGGCCTCTCCGGTGCGCTGCTCGCCGGGCAGGTGCAGTTCGTGGTGCCGACCGGGTTCAACGTCATCAACTCCATGCTGTTCCTCTGCGCGGTGGTCCTCGGCGGGCAGGGCAACAAGCTCGGGGTCATCGTCGGGGCGTTCATCGTCGTCTACCTGCCCAACCGGGTGATGTCGATCGACATCGGCGGCCAGTCGCTGGGCGACTACAAGTACCTGTTCTTCGGCGTGGCGCTGATCGTGCTGATGATCTTCCGGCCGCAGGGGCTCTTCCCGGTGCGCCAGAAGCTGCTCGCGATGGGCCGCCAGGTGTTCCTGGCGGTGCACCGACGCCCGACACCGTCCGAGGCACCAGTGGAGGCACGCCCATGAGCGAGGAGACCGTCGACGTCCCGCAGGACAGCGAGCTGGTGGTGGATCCCGCGGCGGTGAACCCGGCGCTGACCGACGACGCCGCGGTGGCCGCTGCGGTGGCCCCGCAGCGGGAGGTGCTCACCGCCGAGGGCGGGGCACTGCTGCAGGCGCGCAACCTGACCATGCGCTTCGGCGGGCTGACCGCCCTGGACGACGTCACCTTCGACATCAAGCGTGGCGAGATCCTGGGCATGATCGGTCCCAACGGCGCGGGCAAGACGACCTGCTTCAACGCGATCACCGGGGTCTACCGGCCCACCTCCGGAGAGGTGCTCTTCGACGGTGCCCCGTTGGGCAAGCTCAAGCGCCACCAGATCACCCAGCGCGGCATCGCCCGAACCTTCCAGAACATCCGCCTGTTCGGGGAGATGACGGCGCTGGAGAACGTGGTGGTGGGCACCGACGCCCGGCACCGGACCTCCGTGCCCGGCGCGCTGTTCCGCAGCCGCCGTCACGCCGCCGAGGAGCGCGACGCGGTGGAGCGCGGGATGGCGCTGCTGGAGTTCGTCGGCATCGCCCCGCGCGCGGTGGAGAAGGCCCGCAACCTCTCCTACGGCGACCAGCGCCGCCTGGAGATCGCCCGGGCGCTGGCCACCGAGCCCAAGCTGCTGTGCCTGGACGAGCCGGCCGCGGGGTTCAACCCCAGCGAGAAGTCGGCGCTGATGGACCTCATCCGCAAGACCCGCGACGACGGGTTCACCGTGCTGCTCATCGAGCACGACATGCGCCTGGTGATGGAGGTGACCGACCGCATCGTGGTGCTGGAGTTCGGTCGCAAGATCGCCGAGGGCCTGCCCAAGGATGTTCGGGAAGACCCGGCCGTCATCGCCGCCTACCTAGGAGTGCCCGACGATGCCCTTGCTTGAGATCTCCGACATGACGGTCAGCTACGGCCGCATCGAGGCGCTGCACGGCATCTCCCTGTCCGTGGAGGAGGGCGAGCTGGTCACCCTGCTGGGGGCCAACGGCGCCGGCAAGTCCACCACCATGCGGGCCATCTCCGGGCTGCTGCCGCTCACCCGCGGCACGGTGGTCTTCGACGGCCAGGACATCACCCGGGTGAAGGCGCACGAGCGGGTGCTGCGCGGCATCGTGCAGGCGCCGGAGGGCCGCGGGGTGTTCCCGGGCATGACGGTGCAGGAGAACCTGGACATGGGCTGCTACGCGCGCAAGTTCGCCACCAAGGCGGAGTACAACCAGCGCCTGGACTGGGTGTTCGAGCTGTTCCCGCGGCTGCTGGAGCGGCGCACCCAGGTGGGCGGCACCATGTCCGGCGGCGAGCAGCAGATGGTGGCCATCGGCCGGGCGCTGATGGCGCGCCCGCGGGTGCTGCTGCTGGACGAGCCGTCGATGGGGCTGGCGCCGATGATCATCCAGCAGATCTTCCGGATCATCAGCGAGATCAACTCCCAGGGCACCACGGTGCTGCTGGTGGAGCAGAACGCCCAGCAGGCGCTGACCCGCTCCGACCGCGCCTACATCCTGGAGACCGGCGAGGTCACCCGCACGGGGCCGGGCCGGGAGCTGCTGGCCGACGACAGCGTCAAGGCCGCCTACCTGGGCGTCGCCTAGCCCTTGGGGCGTCTGCAAGTACCACCAACCAGGCGCCCCAAGGTCAGCAACCGCTACCAAGCCCCGCTCTGCCGCCCCGCCCCCGGCGACGCCCCGGCTGTCGGTGCTGGTCTCTAGACTTCGGCCTCGTGAGCCCCACCGCTGAGAACACCGCGCACACCCCCGCCGTCGAGCCCCCGGCCGCCGACGTTCCGGCCGCCGACGAGCCGGCCGCTGCCGTGCCGCCCGCCGACGCCGGGACCACCCAGCCGACGCTGCTGCTGCTGGACGGGCACTCGCTGGCCTACCGCGCGTTCTTCGCCCTGCCCGCGGAGAACTTCCGCACCACCAGCGGCCAGACCACCAACGCGGTCTACGGCTTCACCTCCATGCTGATCAACCTGCTGCGCGACGAGAAGCCCACCCACGTCGCCGCCGCGTTCGACGTCTCCCGCCAGACCTTCCGCGCCGAGACGTTCCCCGAGTACAAGGCCAACCGCAGCGCCACCCCGGACGAGTTCCGCGGCCAGGTGGACATCACCAAGGACGTGCTGGGCGCCATGGGCATCCCGGTGATGGCGCTGGCCGGCTACGAGGCCGACGACATCATCGCCACCCTCACCACCCAGGCCACGGCGCAGGGCTTCCGGGTGCTCGTCTGCACCGGCGACCGCGACGCGCTGCAGCTGGTGGACGACAACGTCACCGTGCTCTACCCGCGCAAGGGCGTCTCCGAGCTCACCCGCTTCACGCCGGAGGAGGTGCAGACCAAGTACAACCTCAGCCCGGTGCAGTACCCGGACTTCGCCGCCCTGCGCGGCGACCCCTCCGACAACCTGCCCGGCATCCCCGGGGTGGGGGAGAAGACCGCCGCCAAGTGGATCCGCGAGTACGGCTCCCTGGAGGAGCTGGTGCAGCGGGTGGACGAGGTCAAGGGCAAGGTCGGTGCCTCGCTGCGGGAGAACCTGTCCTCGGTGCTGCGCAACCGCCAGCTCACCGAGCTGATCCGCGACGTCAGCCTGCCCTACACCCCCGAGCAGCTGGTGCTGGCGCCGTGGGACCGGGAGAAGATCCACGGCCTGTTCGACGACCTGGAGTTCCGGGTGCTGCGGGACCGGCTGTTCGAGACGCTGGCGTCCTCGGAGCCCGAGGCGGAAGAGGGCTTCGACGCCCGCGGCACCACCCTGGAGCCGGGCACCGTGCGTGAGTGGCTGGACACCCACGCCCGCGACGGCTCCCGGGTCGGGCTGTCGGTCAGCGGCACCGGCACCCCCTTCGGCGGCGACACCCTGGGGGTGGCGCTGGCTGCAGCCGACGGCGAGGGCGCGTTCGTCCGCACCTCCGCCATGGACCCCGACGACGAGGCGGCGCTGGGCCAGTGGCTGGCCGACGCCACCATCCCCAAGGCCGCCCACGAGCTCAAGCGGGCCCTGCACGCGCTGCGCGGCCGCGGCTGGACGCTGGTCGGGTCCACCAGCGACACCGCACTCGCGGCGTACCTGGTGCGCCCGGGCCAGCGCAGCTTCAACCTCGCCGACCTGGCGCTGCGCTACCTGCACCGCGAGCTGCGCGCGGAGACCTCCGACGACGGGCAGCTGTCGCTGCTGGACGCCCCCGACGCCGCGGAGGCCGCCGAGGCCACCGGCGAGATCGTCCGGGCCCGTGCCGTGCTCGACCTGGCCGCGGCGCTGGACCAGGAGCTGGCGGAGATCGAGAGCACCTCGCTGCTCACCGAGATGGAGCTGCCGCTGCTGGAGGTGCTGGCCGAGCTGGAGGCCACCGGCATCGCGGTGGACGCCGACAGCCTCAGCGACCTGCAGTCGTCCTTCGCCGCGCAGGTCAAGGAGGCCGCCGACGCTGCCTACGCGGTGATCGGCAAGGAGATCAACCTGGGCTCGCCCAAGCAGCTGCAGGTGGTGCTCTTCGACGAGCTGGACATGCCCAAGACCAAGCGCACCAAGACCGGCTACACCACCGACGCCGATGCGCTGCAGACGCTGTTCACCAGCACCGGGCACCCGTTCCTGGAGCACCTGCTGGCCCACCGCGACGCCACCCGGCTGAAGGTCACCGTGGACGGGTTGCTCAAGTGCATCGCCGAGGACGGGCGCATCCACACCACGTTCAACCAGACGATCGCCGCCACCGGCCGACTGTCCTCCACCGACCCCAACCTGCAGAACATCCCGGTGCGCAACGACGCCGGCCGCCGCATCCGGCAGACCTTCGTGGTGGGCCGCGACTCCGACGGCACCCCCTTCGAGACGCTGATGACCGCGGACTACAGCCAGATCGAGATGCGGATCATGGCGCACCTGTCCGGCGACGAGGGCCTGCTCGAGGCCTTCCGCACCGGGGAGGACCTGCACACCTTCGTGGGCTCGCGGGCCTTCGGGGTGCCGCTGGAGGAGGTCACCCCGGAGCTGCGCCGCCGGGTGAAGGCAATGTCCTACGGGTTGGCGTACGGCCTCAGCGCGTTCGGGCTGGCCAGCCAGCTGCGGATCTCCACGGAGGAGGCCCGTGAGCAGATGGAGGCCTACTTCCGCCGCTTCGGCGGGGTGCGCGACTACCTGCACGAGGTGGTGGAGCAGGCCCGCAAGGTCGGCTACACCTCCACCATCTTCGGGCGCCGGCGCTACCTGCCCGACCTCACCAGCTCCAACCGCCAGCGCCGCGAGGTGGCCGAGCGCGCCGCGCTCAACGCTCCTATCCAGGGCAGCGCCGCGGACATCATCAAGATGGCCATGCTCGGCGTGCACACCGCGCTGCACGAGCAGGGGCTGCGCTCCCGGATGCTGCTGCAGGTGCACGACGAGCTGGTGCTGGAGGTCGCCCAGGGCGAGCGCGAGCAGGTGGAGCAGCTGGTGCGCACCTACATGGGCAACGCCTACCCGCTGGACGTGCCGCTGGAGGTCTCGGTGGGCACCGGCTCGTCCTGGGACGCCGCCGCCCACTAGCCCACTAGCCCGCCGCGCACTGGCGGACCGGGCAGGACGGGCAGCTAGGCGGGCTTGCGGCAGCAGAAGATGGCGGTGCCCGGGAACAGCTCGCCGCGCAGCGGGCTCCACTGGCCCCACTCGCGGTCCAGCCACTCCGGCCAGTCCGGCTCCACCAGGTCCACCAGCTCCAGCCCGGCCGCGACGATCTCGCGGACCCGGTCGCCGAGGGTGCGGTGGTGCTCGGCGTAGGTGGGCCGGCCGTCGGTGTCCACCTCGACGTACGGGGAGCGGTCGAAGTAGGAGATGGTCGCGGTGAGCCCGCGCGGGCCCGGGTCGTCGGGGAAGACCCAGCGCATCGGGTGGTTGACCGAGAACACCCACCGCCCGCCGGGCCGCAGCACCCGCGCCACCTCGGCCATCACCAGCCCGGAGTCGGCCACGAAGGGCACCGCGCCGAAGGCCGAGCAGGCCAGGTCGAAGCTGGCGTCGGCGAAGGGCAGGGCGTCGGCGCTGGCCTGCACCAGCGGCACCTGCGGCCCACCCTGCGCCATCCGGGCCCGTCCGCGGGCCAGCATCCCCGAGGACAGGTCCAGGCCCACCGGGCGGGCACCCTGGCTGGCGAGCCAGCGGCTGCACGGCGCCGACCCGCACCCCACCTCGAGCACGTCGCGGTCGGCCAGCTCACCCAGCAGGTGCACGTCTCCCTCGTGCAGTCCCTCTGGGCACCAGACGAACTCACCGGTCTCGGAGTCCGACCCCAGGAAGTCGCCGTGGGTGCGGTGGTAGTCCTCGGCGTCGGCGTCCCACCACGCCAGGTTGGCGCGCACGCTGTCCTCGGCGCTGAGCCCCACCCGGCTCGGCCCGACGGTGCCCAGGGCGGCGATAGCCTCGCTGTGTCGGGAGGCATCCGCCCCGCTCACGGGGGTCTCGTGGGATCCGGTGCCTGCCTGGGGCGCTCCGGGCGACTGGTTGCTCACTCGTCCTACCTCACGGGTTTGCTGGGGTACTCGACACCCCGTAGGCTTACGCCCGCACGTGGCATGCGTCTCGACGCTTGCAGCTGACCGTGCGATCTTCCCGCACGACGGCTCACTGCAGAACTGAAGAAGACCAGCACGACCACTGTGCGCTGAACACACACAGTATGGCCGAACACCGTCAACCGACTTCCTATCCCTCCGGAGCACTCCACCCCATGCCGACAACCACCCTCCCCTCGTCACGCAGCCCCCAGGTAGCCATCAACGACATTGGCTCCGCCGAGGACTTCATGGCTGCGATCGACGCCACGATCAAGTACTTCAACGACGGTGATCTCGTTGAGGGCACGATCGTGAAGGTCGACCGCGACGAGGTTCTGCTCGACATCGGTTACAAGACCGAAGGCGTCATCCCCTCCCGCGAGCTCTCCATCAAGCACGACGTGGACCCCAACGAGGTTGTCGCCGTCGGCGACATCGTCGAGGCCCTCGTGCTCACGAAGGAGGACAAGGAAGGTCGGCTGATCCTGTCCAAGAAGCGCGCGCAGTACGAGCGCGCCTGGGGCACGATCGAGGCGCTCAAGGAGGCCGACGAGCCGGTCAGCGGCACGGTCATCGAGGTCGTCAAGGGTGGCCTCATCCTGGACATCGGCCTGCGCGGCTTCCTGCCCGCCTCGCTGGTGGAGATGCGTCGCGTCCGCGACCTCCAGCCCTACGTGGGCAAGGAGATCGAGGCCAAGATCATCGAGCTGGACAAGAACCGCAACAACGTGGTCCTGTCCCGCCGTGCGTGGCTCGAGCAGACCCAGTCCGAGGTCCGCAGCGAGTTCCTCAACCAGCTGCAGAAGGGCCAGGTCCGCAAGGGCGTCGTGTCCTCCATCGTCAACTTCGGTGCCTTCGTGGACCTGGGTGGCGTCGACGGCCTGGTGCACGTCTCCGAGCTGTCCTGGAAGCACATCGACCACCCGAGCGAGGTCGTCGAGGTCGGCACCGAGGTCACCGTCGAGGTGCTCGACGTCGACCTGGACCGCGAGCGCGTCTCCCTGAGCCTCAAGGCCACGCAGGAAGACCCGTGGCGCCAGTTCGCCCGCACCCACGCCATCGGCCAGATCGTGCCCGGCAAGGTCACCAAGCTGGTGCCCTTCGGCGCGTTCGTCCGGGTGGACGAGGGCATCGAGGGCCTGGTGCACATCTCCGAGCTGGCCGAGCGCCACGTGGAGATCCCGGACCAGGTTGTCGGCGTCGGCGACGACGTCATGGTCAAGGTCATCGACATCGACCTGGAGCGTCGTCGCATCTCGCTGAGCCTCAAGCAGGCCAACGAGGACTTCTCCGCGGAGTTCGACCCCTCCAAGTACGGGATGGCCGACCAGTACGACGAGGCCGGCAACTACATCTTCCCGGAGGGCTTCGACGCCGAGACCAACGAGTGGCTCGAGGGCTTCGAGAAGCAGCGTGAGGACTGGGAGCGTCGCTACGCCGAGGCGGAGAAGCGCCACGAGGCTCACAAGGCTCAGATGGAGAAGTCGGCCAAGGACGAGGCTGAGGCCGCGTCGGAGACCAACTACTCCTCCGACTCCGCTGACGACACCGAAGAGGTCGACGCCGGTGAGGGTGCCCCCGCCGCCGCCGGTGGTTCGCTCGCCAGCGACGCCCAGCTTGCCGCCCTGCGCGAGAAGCTGTCCGGCGCCTAGTCAGTAGCCGACGAAGCAGGCCCCGTTCCCGGACATCCGGGGCGGGGCCTGACTCGTTGCTGGGGACGTGCGGGTGGGGGTGCCTCCTCGGGGCGAGGTCGGGCTAGTGCGCCAGCTGCCCGGTGGTGGCCAGGCTCGGAGCCCAGCGCACCTCCGGGGTGGCGGGGGAGCGCCGGCGCAGCCCGGCCAGGCTGTGGCGAGCCGGGGTGAGCAGCACGCTCAACCAGCTGCGGCGACGCGTGCTGAGCACGACGGCCACGGCGGGGTGCTCGGTGCAGTGCACGAGTCCGGGGCGGCCGGCGCGGTGGCGCCCGACGGTGCCCCTGCGGTGAGAGCTCGACATCGGGGCCTCCTGGGAACGAGTGCTACACCTGCGGTCACTAACCGTGAACTCTCAACCTACGCATGAGGGTCTGTCGGGACGCGGAGGCGCGCCGGTGTGCCGCGGCGAGTCTCGCCGTTGTGCCACACTCGATCCATGCTTCGGGTTGGCCTCACGGGCGGTATCGGCGCCGGCAAGTCCACGGTCTCGCGCCGCTGGGCCGAGCGGGGGGCGGTGGTGGTCGACGCCGACCTCATCGCCCGGGAGGTGGTGGCCCCCGGCACTCCGGGCCTGGCCCAGCTGGTGGAGCGCTTCGGGGACGGCATCCTGGACGCCGACGGGGCCCTCGACCGCCCCGCCCTGGCCGCCGTGGCCTTCGCCGACCCCGCCGAGCGGGCGGCGCTGAACGCGGTGCTGCACCCGCTGATCGGCGCCCGCACCGCCGAGCTGGTGGCCGCCGCCCCTGCCGACGCCGTGGTGGTGCAGGACATCCCGCTGCTGGTCGAGGGCAGGATGGCGCCGCTGTTCCACCTGGTGGTGGTGGTGCACACCGACGCCGACGAGCGGGTGCAGCGGCTGGTGGGACAGCGGGGGATGACCGCGGAGGACGCCCGAGCCCGCATCGGCGCGCAGGCCAGCGACGAGCAGCGGCGCGCGGCGGCGGACGTGTGGCTGGACAACGGGGGCGCGCCCGACTCGCTGCTGGCGGAGGTGGACCAGCTGTGGGAGCGGCGGCTGGTGCCCTACGAGGCGAACGTGCGGCTGCACCGGCCCGTCGAGCCGACCGACCTGACGGTGGTGGACGCCGACCCGGAGTGGGCCGCGCAGGGTGCGCGGCTGGTGGCCCGGCTGCGGGTGGCGGCCGGGCTGCACGCGCAGCGGATCGACCACGTGGGGCCCACCGCGGTGCCCGGCCTGGCGGCGCCGGACGTGCTGGACGTGCAGGTGACCGTGGCGCAGCCCGACGACGTGGCCGCGCTGGTGCAGCCGCTGGTCGACGCCGGCTTCGCCCCGCTGGAGGAGCAGCCGGTCGTCGGCGGCGACCGCGCCTGGGCGGAGGCCCACCATGCGGGCGCCGACCCGGACCGGCCGGTGCACGTGGCCGTGCGGGTGGCGGGTGCGCCGGCGCAGCGGCACACGCTGCTGCTGGTGGACTGGCTGCGCACCGAGCCTGCGGTGGCCGAGGAGCTGGTGGCGGCGCAGCGCGCTGCCGCGGCGCGCGCGGGCACCGCGGCGGAGCACCGCCGGCTCGTGCAGGACTGGATCGAGCAGACCGCGGGCCGGGCGCGGGAGTGGGCCGAGCGCACCGCCTGGGAGCCCACCACCGACTAGCTCAGCCGGGCACCGTCACCGCCAGGTGAGGGGCATGCCCCGCTCGCCCAGCCACGCGGTGACGTCGTGGCCGTGGCTGGCGATGCCGTCCACCGCGCCGACCGCCCGCTGCACGGCCAGCTCGCTGGACTCGAGGTCCAACAGGCCGTGCGCGTGGGCCGCCAGCAGCTCGTCGGTGTCCAGCAGCGTGGTGGAGCGCCCGGTGCGCACCACCAGGTCGAGGTAGTGGTCCACCCCGTGCCAGACCTCGCCGTCGCGGTGGTACTCACCGATGTCCACGTAGAAGTCCTGGTCGCGCTCGTGACCGGGGTTGAAGTGGAACACCGTCACCCGCAGCCCCGCGCTGGGCAGCAGCCACGACTCGAGGTAGTGGAACTGCACGTGGTCGGCAGGGCGGGCCATGTACAGGCCCCACGGCTGCACCCGGTAGGTGTCCACGGCCCGCAGGATCCCCTTGGGATCGGTGTTGGTTCGCGCTGGGACGTCGAAGGTCTCCCGCTTGGGACGGTGCAGCGCCATACCGGCCAAACCTAGTCGACGCCGCGCGCCCCGCCGGTGCCCGACCCGGGCGTTCGCCCAGCGAGAGCTGTCGGGGGCGACGCCTACCCTGGACCCGTGGCACAGCAGACGAAGCAGACCTCGGAGCCCGAGCACGGGCTCCGCGCGCACTCGGAGTTCCGGCCGGTCAGCGCGATCCCGCGCGTCAAGGGGCAGTTCCAGGTGGTCAGCGACTACCAGCCCGCCGGTGACCAGCCCGCCGCCATCGCCGAGCTCACCAAGCGGATCAAGGCCGGCGAGCCGGACGTGGTGCTGCTCGGCGCCACCGGCACGGGCAAGTCGGCCACCACGGCGTGGCTGGTCGAGCAGGTGCAGCGGCCCACCCTGGTGCTGGCGCCCAACAAGACCCTCGCCGCCCAGCTGGCCAACGAGCTGCGCGGCTACTTCCCGCACAACGCGGTGGAGTACTTCGTCTCCTACTACGACTACTACCAGCCCGAGGCGTACGTCCCGCAGACCGACACCTACATCGAGAAGGACTCCTCGGTCAACGACGACGTCGAGCGGCTGCGGCACTCGGCGACCATGAGCCTGCTCACCCGGCGGGACGTGATCGTGGTGGCCTCGGTCAGCTGCATCTACGGCCTGGGCACGCCGCAGGAGTACCTGGACCGCTCCATCGGGCTCGAGGTGGGCGCGACGATGGACCGGGAGACGCTGCTGCGGGCGCTGGTGGACGTGCAGTACGCCCGCAACGACCTGGCCTTCGCCCGCGGCACCTTCCGGGTGCGGGGAGACACCGTCGAGGTCATCCCCGCCTACGAGGAGCTGGCGGTGCGCATCGAGTTCTTCGGCGACGAGATCGAGGCGCTGTACTACCTGCACCCGCTCACCGGGGACGTGGTGCGCGAGGTGGACGAGACGCGGGTCTTCCCCGCCACCCACTACGTGGCCGGGCCGCAGCGGATGGAGCGCGCCACCCGCGACATCGAGGCCGAGCTGGAGGAGCAGCTGGCCAAGCTGGAGGGGCAGGGCAAGCTGCTGGAGGCGCAGCGGCTGCGCATGCGCACCGCCTACGACCTGGAGATGATGCGCCAGGTGGGCTTCTGCTCCGGCATCGAGAACTACTCGCGCCACGTGGACGGGCGCCCGCCCGGCTCCGCCGGTGCCACCCTGCTGGACTACTTCCCGGACGACTTCCTCCTGGTCATCGACGAGTCGCACGTCACCGTGCCGCAGATCGGCGGCATGTACGAGGGCGACATGAGCCGCAAGCGAACCCTGGTGGAGCACGGCTTCCGGCTGCCCAGCGCGATGGACAACCGGCCGTTGCGCTGGGAGGAGTTCGTCGACCGCATCGGCCAGACGGTGTACCTCTCGGCCACGCCGGGCAAGTACGAGATCGCCAAGGCCGGCGGTGAGTTCGTGGAGCAGGTCATCCGGCCCACCGGGCTGGTCGACCCCAAGGTGGTGGTCAAGCCCACCAAGGGCCAGATCGACGACCTGGTGCACGAGATCCGGGTGCGCAGCGAGCGCGACGAGCGGGTGCTGGTGACCACGCTGACCAAGAAGATGTCGGAGGACCTCACCGACTACCTGCTCGAGCTGGGCATCCGGGTCCGCTACCTGCACTCCGAGGTCGACACCCTGCGCCGGGTGGAGCTGCTGCGCCAGCTGCGCCTGGGCGACTACGACGTGCTGGTGGGCATCAACCTCCTCCGTGAGGGCCTGGACCTGCCGGAGGTGTCGCTGGTGGCCATCCTCGACGCCGACAAGGAAGGCTTCCTGCGCAGTGCCACCTCGTTGATCCAGACCATCGGCCGCGCGGCGCGCAACGTCTCCGGCGAGGTGCACATGTACGCCGACAAGATCACCGACTCGATGAAGCAGGCCATCGACGAGACCGACCGGCGCCGCGAGAAGCAGATCGCCTACAACACCGAGCGGGGCCTGGACCCGCAGCCGCTGCGGAAGAAGATCAACGACATCCTCGACGTGGTCTACGCCGAGGCCGAGGACAGCGAGGGGCTGGTCTCGGTGGGCGGCTCCGGGCGCAACGCCAGCCGCGGCAAGCGGGCCACCGGCGAGGCCGGTCGGGCCGCCAGCGCCGGGGTGCTGGAGGGCCGCGCACCGGGGTCGATGCCGCGTGCCGAGCTGGCCGACCTCATCCAGCAGCTCACCGCCCAGATGATGGAGGCCGCCCGCGACCTGCAGTTCGAGCTGGCCGGCCGGCTGCGCGACGAGATCGCCGACCTGAAGAAGGAGCTGCGCGGCATGGACGCGGCAGGCATCAGCTAGCCCCCACCGGTCCCGTAGTGTCCTGGCCGGGATGGCGAGACCCGCTGTGCGGGGCGCCGTCCGCCCACGGACACGGCCGAGAAGGGGACAGACGATGGCGGGAACGCGCTCGAGGATCACCGGTGGCACCGGAGCTGGACTGCTCTCCGCGCTGGCGGTGGTGGGTCTGCTCAGCGCGGCCTGCTCCTCCGACTCCGACGAGGCCAAGCCCGCCGGCTGCGCAGACGTGCAGGCGGTGTTCGTGCCCGGCACCAACGAGACCTCGCCGACCGCCGACCCCAACGTCCCGCAGGGGCTGCTCAAGGCCGTGGCCGACCCGCTGCGGGGTGCGGTCGGCCCCGACGCGATGGGCATCAGCTTCGTGCCCTACATCGCCCAGTTCGGCAACCCCACCCCGTACCCGGAGAGCCAGGCGGCCGGGGTCAAGGCCACCCGTGACCTCATCCAGTCCGTGGCCACCAAGTGCCCGAGCACCAAGTTCGCGCTCACCGGCTACTCCCAGGGGGCTGCGGTCACCGGTGACGTGGCCACCCAGATCGGCAACGGCGAGGGACCGGTGGAGGCGGACAAGCTCGTGGCCGTCGCGCTGCTCTCAGACCCCAACCGCAGCCCCAGCACCGAGAAGCTCGTCGGCCCCCCGGTCGAGGGTGCCGGCCTGGCCGGCCCGCGGGCCAAGGACTTCGGCGAGGTCGCCGACCGCGTGGTCACCTTCTGCGCACCCGGCGACCTGATCTGCGCCACCCCCGAGGCGGCCCGGACCTTGTCCAACATCCCCGCCGCCCTGGCCCAGGTGGGCTCCTACATGGCCTCGCAGGTGCACTCCTCCTACGCCAGCTACCAGGTGGAGGACGGCAAGACCGCCACCGCGTGGACCGCCGGCTGGCTGCAGGAGAAGATCAGCAAGAGCTGAGCTCGTCAGCTGGTGATGTCCTTGCGGCTGAACCGGTACCAGGCGGCTGCGCCGAACACCGTGGCGTAGATCAACGACGACAAGGTGCCCCAGGCCATCCGCGACCAGTCGACGTCGGTGGACAGCAGCGCCGTCCACGCATAGGCGTGGTGGGTGGGCAGGTAGTCGCGCAGGCCCTCCAGCGCGGGGATGCCGTCCAGGATCTCCGACACGATCGTCACCATCACCGCCCCACCCACTGCGCCCAGCGGGGCGTCGGTGGCCACCGACAACAGGCTGGCGAGCCCGGCCACCCAGAGCAGGCTGATGGCGATGTAGACGATCGCCCCGAGCAGGCGCACCAGGCCGGGGCCGTAGGACAGCGTGTCGCCGAGCGGGCTGACGATGTCGCCGGTGCCGTAGAGCGCAGTGCCCACTGCCAGGGCCACCGCGGGCAGCAGCACCAGCGCGAACAGCGAGAGCAGCCCCGCCACCACGGACTTCTGCCGCAGCAGCCGCCCGCGCGGCACCGGGATGGCCAGCAGGTAGCGCAGGCTGGACCACGACGCCTCGCTGGAGACCGAGTCGCCGAAGAACAGCGCCACCACCACCACCAGCAGGAACCCGATGGACGCGAACAGGGTGAACACGGTGAACCCGAGCCCACCAGTGGTGGCCCGGTCCACGAAGCTGCCGCCCTCGGTGGACGAGCTGTCGCCCAGGGTGAAGGCCAGCACCAGCAGGAACGGCAGCAGCGCCAGGAAGCCCATGGTGATCTGGGTGCGCCGGCGGGTGACCTGCCGACGCAGCTCCACCCCGACCCGCAGGGTGCGCTCGATCCGGTAGCCCGGGGCCCGGCCGTCGGTGGCCGTCATCTGCTCGCTCATCGGTCCACCCGTTCTGCCGCCGGGGCGCTCGCCTCGGCGGGTTGCTTGCCGTCACCAGGGGTGGTGCTGCCGCCGGGGGTCTCCACCAGGGCCAGGAAGACGTCCTCCAGCCGGTTGCGGGGCGCCACCGAGCTCACGCCCACCCCGGCCTGCACCAGCGAGCGCACCGCCTCGGCGGCGGGGACCTGCTCCAGGTCTGCCTGCACCAGCCCGGCGGAGGTGCCGGCGTCCACCTCGGTCACGGTCACGGCGCCCACCCCGGGCAGCTGGTGCAGCACGGCCGCGGTGCGGTCGGCGTCGTCCACCCGCAGCACCACGCGGCCGTCGGCGGCCACGATCTCCTGCACCGTGCCGGCAGCGACCACCTTGCCCTTGTGCACCACCACGACGTGGCTGCAGGTCTGCTCCACCTCCGAGAGGAGGTGGCTGGAGACCAGCACGGTGCGCCCGGTGCGGGCGTAGTCGCGCAGCACGGCGCGCATGGCCATGATCTGCGGTGGGTCGAGGCCGTTGGTCGGCTCGTCGAGCACCAGCAGGTCGGGCAGGCCGAGCATGGCCTGGGCGATGGCCAGGCGCTGGCGCATGCCCTGGCTGTAGGACTTGACGGTGCGCTCCACGGCGGAGCCCAGCCCCGCGATGGCCAGCGCCTCCTCCAGGTGAGCGTCCGCCGCGGGCCGGCCGGTGGCTGCCCAGTACATCCGCAGGTTCTCCGCCCCGGACAGGTGGGGCAGGAAGCCCGAGCCCTCCACGAAGGAGCCGATCCGCGACAGCACCGGGGAGCCGGCGCTCACCCGGTGGCCGAACACCCGGATCTCCCCGCTGCTGGGCGCGATCAGGCCCATCAGCATGCGCAGGATGGTGGTCTTGCCGGCGCCGTTGGGGCCGAGCAGCCCGAGCACCTGGCCGTGCTGCACCGCGAAGTCCACCCCGTCCACCGCCCGGTAGCCGTCGGCGTAGGACTTGGCCAGCCCGGAGACCACCAGCGGCACGTCCGAGCCGTCGTGGTCGCTCACCGCCCGGCGCCGGCGGCGCAGCCGACCCACCACGGCGACGACCACCAGGCCGGCCAGGATGGCGGCGATGCCCGCGGCGGCCCCGACGGGGACGGTGCCCGAGCTCTCGCTGGTGCCGGAGACCGAGGGCAGCGTGAGCGCGCCCCCCGGTGCCAGCGCCACCGCGTACTGGGCGGGGGTGAGGGGCGTGGCGTAGGCCTGGTCGGTGGTGCTGACCACCAGCTCCAGGTGGTGCCCGGTGGGCACCGAGGTGACGATGCCGGGCAGGGTCACCGTGACCGGGGTGGCCGGCCCACCCGGGCTCAGCGCCGGCACCCGGAAGGCCGCCACGCCACCGCCGGGCAGCGTGCGGCGGCCGTCCGCGCCGACGTCGTAGAGCTTGGCGTAGAGGACCGCGTCGCGGGTCTGGCCGAGGCCGGTCACCTCGAGTGTCACCCGGCTGGAGCCGGTGATGGTGACCGTGGAGGACACCGGCTCGGTGCGGAACACCGCGGCCTGCCCGGGCACGTCCAGCGCGGTGGACCCGTTGAGCGCGGCCGCGGACGCCTCCCCGGAGGCCAGGCCGGCGAAGGCGGAGGACAGGCCGGGCACCGTGCTCAGCGACGACGGCGACGCCCCGGCGGGCCGGCTGATCGGCTGGGTGGGGCCGGTCAGGTCCAGGCGACGGGTGGGGGTGGGGTCGTCGGCCTGCAGGCCCGGGTAGGCGGGCACCCGGATGGTGCGGGTGCGCTGGTTGCCGCTGCTGCTCAGCGGACCGGCGAGCTGGTAGCTGAAGGAGGTGCCGGGGTCGTCACCGCGCCCGGCCAGGTGGAAGGCCAGGAAGTCGGTGACCTCGGCCTCGGTGGTGGCGTTGCTGGTGGCCCCGTCGTGCCCGCCGGCGAACCAGGTGGTGGTCACCGGGGTGCCGGTGGCGGCGATCTGGCGGGCGTTGGCGTCGGACTGGTCCAGGCCGAAGAGGGTGTCCTGCTGGCCCTGCACCAGCAGCGTGGGCGCGCGCACCGCCGCGTTGGTGGCCACCGGCGAGCTGCGTCGCAGCAGCTCCACCAGCTCGGGCGAGGGTCGGCCGGTCTCGGCGGCGGTGTTGTAGGCGGCACAGATCTCCGGGACGAAGGTGCCGCACGGCCCGGCGAGCGGGTTGGTGGCGCCGGCGGCGAAGAAGATCCCCGCCCAGCTGCGCTTGAGCACGCCGTCGGTGCCGGTGGCGCCGGCCGCGGGAGTGTCCGGCAGCGCGCCGGAGGTGGTGGCGAGCTCCGGGAACAGGGACTGGCCCAGGTCGTTCCAGGTGATCGACGCGGCCACCGCGTCCACCCGAGGGTCCCGGCCGGCCAGTGACAGCGACAGCGCACCGCCGTAGGAGCCGCCGGCCACGCCCACCCGGGGATCGCCGGGGGAGTCCAGCTGCACCTGCGGCTGCTGGGCCAGGTAGTCCAGCAGGGCCTGGGCGTCCACCACCTCGTAGTCGGGAGAGTTCACCGCGATCTGCCCGGTGGTGCGGCCGAAGCCGCGGGCGCTGTAGGTGAGCACGACGAAGCCGTCCCGAGCGAGCTGGCGGGCCTGCGCGGCCACGGAGTCCTTGGTGCCGCCGAAGCCGTGGGCCAGCAGCACCGCCGGCGCGGGCGTGGCGTCGGGGGTGAACAGCGTGGCGTCCACGGTGACCGGCTGGTCGCGGGCCGGCCCGTCGGTGACGTCGATGCTCACCGCGCGCTCGGCGACCCCGGACGCACCGCTGGCCCGGCTCACGGTGACCGCGAGGAGGACGCCAGCGAGGAGCACCACCACGCCGAGCAGGACCAGCGGGCGCGTCAGACGGCTACGGGACATGCGCCCACGGTATGTGAGGTGCCCGACATCCCGGCTATCCGCGCCAGTCGATCACGAGCTAGGCGGACCCGGTGACACCCGTCGGCTCCGAGGAGCTAGGCGGACCCGGTGACACTCGTCGGCTCCGAGGAGCTAGGCGGACCCGACCACCTCGACGTGCTCCACGTGCGGTGGCTCGGCGAAGTGCGGCCCCACCAGTGCACGCCACTCGGCGAAGGCGGGGGAGCCGCGGAAGCCCTCGGTGTGGTCGGCCAGGGTCTCCCACTCCACCAGCAGCACGAACCGCAGGGGTGACTCGATGCTGCGGGTGAGCTGTGCGCTGCGAAAGCCGTGGGCGCCCGCGACGTGCGGCACCGCCGCGGCGAAGACCTCCGCGAACCCTTCCGCGGCGTCGGCGTTGATGGTGAGCTGTGCGACCTCGATGACCATGAACCGGACCCTAGCCGCTCCCGCTGGCCGCTCCGCCCACCCGCAGCCGGGCCTGGGTGCGCGGCGCCTCACCAGCGGGCAGCAGCGAGCGCAGCGTCTCGTCCCAGCTGATCAGCCCGTGGTCGGCCTTGTGCCGGGCCAGCCGGGCGATCACGTCGTGGCCCACCCGCAGCCACCCGGTGCCGGGGTAGTGCTCGGCCATCAGGTCCTGCCACACGGCCACCGGCATCTCGTGCCTGGCCTCGCAGTCCCACGACACCGGTTGCACGCCGAATCCGTGGCTGCCGCGGGTCAGCACGGTGCCGGAGAACATCATCCGCAGGCCCACCGCGCCCTCACCCAGCGCGTGCAGGTACTGCGACGCGGTGACGTTGAAGTCGTAGGTGCACGGCAGCGGCAGGTCGGTCTCGGTCACCCCGGTGAAGCCTCGCACCATCGTGGTGGCCTGCAGCCACCGCAGCGGGCGCTCGGTCTCCCGCCAGGGCTCGCGCGGCCCGTACCGGCTCAGCAGCCCCTGCTCCTCACCGGCGGCGCGGCGCAGGGGCTCGATGCACACCTGCGCCCGCACGACCATGGCGTGCACCAGCGCTCCGCTGGACTCCTCGATCTGCAGTCGGGCCACCAGCTGGGGCACCGCCGCCGCGGGCTCGGCCTGCACGTCCAGCACGGCGAAGGACAGCTGCGTCATGGGGGCTGCGCTGCTCACGGACGGGCTCGCCTCACCGGGTTGCGCTCGTGCACAGCGTGTTCGGACTTGGTGGCAGCATCGACGGGCACAGGCACCATTCCCCCCTAGCTAGCGTGCGTGACCACGAGATCGAGCACCGACCCCCTGCACTGGTCTCTCCCTCCGGTGTACGCCGGTGTGGTGCACGTCGCAATCACCCTGCTGGCCAGCGCTGGGCCACAACAGGACCCGGTGTCCGACGGGCACGGCCAGCAGGCTCCGGGCGGGCACGCCACCGCCGCTGGGTGCCCGGTTTGCGCCGCTCAGCGGCTACGCTGACGCGGTTTCTGCCACCCACCCGCCTGGAGGTTCGACCTAGATGGCTGTCATCGAACAGGAGCGTGCGACGCCGCGGACGACGTCCACGGCCATGGCTGTCGTGCAGGGGCTCGTCGCTGCTGCGGCCGTGCTGTTCGCGGTGGTCATCTCCGACCATGACTTCATCGACCTCGACGTGTACCGGGCGGCGGCCAAGTCGCTGCTGGACGGTCAGGGGCTGTACGGCTCGCTGCCGGGCTCGCCCTACGACCTGAAGTACATCTACCCGCCGTTCGCGGCGGTGGTCCTGGTACCGGTCACCTTCCTGCCCCTCGACGTGCTGCACGTGGCGTGGACGCTGGGCACGGTCGCCCTGGTGTACTTCGTGCTGCGAGCGGTCATGCGTCGCCTCGGCACCAGCGCGCCCGAGCTCACCGCGCTGGCCCTGCTCGCCCCGGCGCTGCTGCTGGAGCCGATCCGCGGCACCATCGGCTTCGGCCAGGTGAACATGGTGATCGTGGCCCTGGTGGTGGCCGACTGCACCGGCGTCATCCCCAAGCGCTTCCGCGGGGTGGGCATCGGGCTGGCCGCGGCCATCAAGATCACCCCGCTGGCCTTCGGCCTGCTCCTGCTGGTGCGCCGCGACTTCGCGTCTATCGTCCGCGCGGGGGTCGCCTTCGTGGTGGCCGCGGGCATCGGTGCGGTGTTCGCGTGGGAGGACACCAAGAGCTTCTGGACCGACGTCGCCTACGACACCGACCGCGGCGGAAAGCCCTGGTACGGCCCCAACCAGGCGATCACGGGTCCGCTGGCCCGCCTCGGCCTGCCCGACGCGGTGCAGACCGGGCTCTGGGCGCTGGCGGTGCTGCTGGTGGTGGCCGCCGCGGCCTACGCCGCCTGGCAGTTCACCCGCACCGGTGAGCACGTCCTGGCGATGTGCGTGGTGGCGCTGGCGGCCCTGCTCGCCGCCCCGTTCGCCGCCTCCCACCACTGGGCCTACGTCATCCTGCTGCTGCCGCTGCTGGTGGCTCCGCAGTACCGGTCGTGGCGCTACCTGCTCGCCCTGGCCACGGTGGTGTTCCTGCTCGGGGCGCAGTGGGACCTGCCCGGTGGCGGCGACCGCGAGCTGCACAACTGGGACCTGATCCAGCAGTTCGTCGGCAACGGTGAGTGCTTCGTCGGCATCGCGCTGCTGGTCGGAGCCGTGGTGGTGGCGCGCGAGCGGCAGCGCAGCTGGCCGACCCGCCGCACCGAGCTCGACGTCCCGGAGCGCTCCGGTGTCCAGGAGGGCTCGGAGCCGGTCCTGCCGCGATGACCTCAACCCCGAAAACAGGGCAAAACCGTTACGGTCTCTGACAGAGACCGGGCAGAGGCGCCCGGCCCGCCCCACGTCGGAGGTTCAGTTGACCGCCTATCGCACCGTGCTCGTCGGTACTGATGGTTCGGACTCGTCACTCCTCGCGGTGGAGCGCGCTGCCAGCCTCGCCGGTGACGCTGGTGCACGCCTGGTGATCGCGTGCGCCTACTTCCCGGCCAGCCCGCGCGAGGTGAAGCGGGCCTCGGAGGCGCTGCGCGAGGAGTCCTACCAGGTGATGGGCTCGGCGCCGGCCCAGGACACCCTGCAGACCGCCCACGACCGGGCCAAGCTCGCCGGCGCGGGCGAGATCGAGACCCGCGCGGTCAGCGGCGCGCCGGTGGACACCCTGCTCGCCCTCATCGACGAGGTGAAGGCCGACCTGCTCGTGGTGGGCAACCGCGGCCTCAACAGCCTCACCGGTCGGCTGCTCGGCTCCGTCCCGTCCGACACCGCCCGCAAGGCCCACTGCGACGTCCTGATCGTGCACACGGTGCAGTGACGGCAGACTCCGAGGACACCGCGCCAGTCGTCGAGGAGGGTGCAGCCGCGACGGCTGGAGCCGACACGGTGGGCGAGGGCACAGCCCCGAGCCCCGAGAGCGACCGGGCCGACGACGACAAGGCGCTGCGCGAGGGCATCCAGGAGGAGCTCGAGCGCACCCTGCTGGGCGGGCGCCGTCGCTACGACCGCTACCAGGCGGCCGAGGAGGCCGGTGTCCCGCTGGAGCAGGCCACCCGCCTGTGGGTGGCCATGGGCTTCGCGCAGGGCGACGACCCCGACGCGGTGATGTACACCCGCGGCGACGTCCAGGCGCTGCGCACCATCAGCCGGCTGGTCGAGGAGGGCGTGATCTCGGCCGAGATGGAGATCTCGGTGACCCGCGCCCTGGGCCAGTCGTTGTCCCGGCTCGCCGAGTGGCAGGTGGGGCTGATGACCAGCTACATCGGCACCCGGCTGGCCGAGGCGGTGGACAAGACCCCCGAGGGTTCCGAGCTGGACGTGGACGTGGTGCGCGCCGAGGTGGGCTCGGTGGCCAAGGGGCTGCTCCCGACCATCGAGGCGCTGCAGTCCTACGTGTGGCGCCGCCACCTCGCTGCGAACGCCGGCCGTGCGCTGGTCGGTCCCACCGAGCAGATCTCCCGGCAGTGCCTGGTCGTCGGCTTCGCCGACATCGTGGGCTACACCCGGCTCACCCGCCAGCTCGACATCGAGGAGCTCGACCGGCTGATCGAGCGCTTCGAGTCCTGCGCCATGGACGTGATCGCCGAGGGACACGGCTGGGTGGTCAAGACCGTGGGCGACGAGGTGATGTTCGCCGTGCAGGAGCCCGCGCACGCCGCCCGCATCGCCCTGGAGCTGCAGGAGCGGGTGATCGCCGACGACGTGCTGCCCGGGATCCGGGTGGGGATGGCCTACGGCCCCGTCCTCGTCCGCTTCGGCGACGCCTTCGGCTCGGTGGTCAACATCGCCGCCAGGCTGACCTCGGTGGCCAAGCCCGACTCGGTGCTGCTCGACTCCGAGCTGGCCGAGGCGCTGGAGGAGCACGCCGAGCAGTTCCGGCTGCGGTCGATGCGTCCGGTGCGGGTGCGCGGGCTCAGCCGGCTGCACCCGTACCTGCTGCGACGGCAGACCGCCAAGTAGCCCCGCGGCGCGCTGTCGCAGCCGTGCCGCTGGGCCGGGGCTCCGGGCGTGGCTAGGGTCACGCAGATGACGACCCCCGAGATGGACAGCTCCACGGTGCACACCACCACGCCGGACAGCTCCACGTTGGACACCGCTGCGATGGACACCGCCACGGCCACTCGCTGTGCCCGCGCCACCGACATGATCCACTCGATGACCTACTTCGTGCCGGAGACTGACCAGCGGCTCACCGAGGCGGGCCTGCGGCCGGGCCGGATGTGCTACTTCGCGGGTCGCGCCGCGGCCATGGGGGCGGTGGGCCCGGGTCCGGTGGCGGCCACCTTCTACAACTTCAACCCCGACGTGATCGCGCGCCACCTCCCGCGGGCCTGGACCCTGGCCGAGCCACCGGCCGTGCTGGCCGCCCGCCGAACGGCGGCCGAGCAGGCGCTGCGCCGGCTGCTGGGCCCGGAGCTCGCCGACTCGCCCGAGATCGCCGAGGCGGCCGAGCTCGCCCGCACCGCGGCGCTGGCCTGCACCAGCGCGGGCCGGGCACTGCACGCCGGGCACGCCGACCTGGAGTGGCCGGAGACCCCGCTGCTGGTGCTCTGGCACGCCATCACGCTGCTGCGCGAGCACCGCGGCGACGGCCACGTGGCGGCACTGCTGGGTGCGGGGCTGTCGGGCATCGAGGCGCTGATCACCCACACCGCCACCGGCACCGGGTTCACCGTGGGGGCCGCGCAGGCCACCCGCGGCTGGTCGGAGCAGCAGTGGGCGGACGCCGAGCAGGCGCTGCGGCAGCGGGGCCTGTTGGCCGGGGACGGCTCGCTCACCGAGGCCGGCGTGCAGCTGCGCGCCGACGTCGAGGCTGCCACCGACCGGATGGCCGTGGCCCCCTGGGCGGCGCTGGGCGTGCCGGGCACCCTTCGGCTCACCGAGATCGGAACCCGGCTGTCCCGCGTGATCCTCGACGCGGGTGCGGTCCCGGAGGGCGTTTTCGCCCCGGGTGCCGGACGAGGCCGCAGCGCCGCGGAGCCGGGGTCGTAACATCGCCTCCGCGCCGGTGAGCACGTCGGCGCGCACGGAGACGATGGGACGAAGCACGTGAGTGATCCCCAGCCAGGTGAGGGAAGGCTCCGGTACCGGTTGCTGACCGGCCCCGACGACCAGACGTTCTGCAAGCGGGTGAGCACGGCACTGGCCGAGGGCTACCGCCTGCACGGCTCGCCCTCCGCCACCTGCCGGCCCGACGGGCAGGTCATCGTGGCCCAGGCCGTGGTGCTGGACGACAGCGAGGCCGCGCGGTGAGCGCCCCCCAGGGCCGCCCGGCCGAGGGCTACACCGGTGACCTGACCGTGCAGGAGGCGTGGGAGGCGGTGGCCGGCGGCGCCGCTGTGCTCGTCGACGTCCGCACCGACGCGGAGTGGCGCTACGTCGGCGTGCCCGACCTCTCCGACCTGCAGGCCGAGCTCGGCCTGGTGGAGTGGGTCAGCGCCCAGGGCGAGGTCAACCCGGAGTTCACCGACGAGGTGGACCGGCTCGCGCAGGGACGTCCGGTGATGTTCCTGTGTCGGTCCGGGCAGCGGTCGGTGTCGGCTGCTCGGGCGGTGACGGCGGCCGGCCGCGGCCCGGCCTACAACGTGCTCGACGGATTTGAGGGTGGGCTGGACTCCTCCGGCCACCGTGGCAGTACCGGATGGCGAGCCGAGGGGCTCCCGTGGAGGCAGTCGTGAGCAGCACCGACGGGACGCCGAGCTGGCGTCCCGACACCCTGGCTGTGCGTTCTGGCGTGACGCGCTCGGAGTTCCAGGAGACGTCGGAGGGGCTGTTCCTCACCTCGGGCTTCGTCTACGACACTGCCGAGGACGCTGAGGCGGCGTTCGCCGGCGAGGTCGACCGCTTCGTCTACTCCCGCTACGGCAACCCCACGGTCGCCATGTTCGAGGAGCGCCTGGCGCGGCTGGAGGGTGCGGAGGCCTGCTTCGCCACCGCCAGCGGCATGTCCGCAGTGTTCACCGCGCTCGCGGCCCTGCTCAAGGCCGGCGACCGGGTGGTCGCGGCCAAGAGCCTGTTCGGCTCGTGCTTCGTCATCCTCGACGAGATCCTGCCCCGCTGGGGCATCGTCACCGAGTTCATCGACGGCGGCGACCTGGACGAGTGGAAGCGGGCGCTGGCCACCCCGGCCGCCGCAGTGTTCTTCGAGAGCCCGTCCAACCCGATGCAGGAGATCGTGGACGTCGCCGCCGTGGTGGAGCTCGCCCACGGCGCGGGTGCGACGGTCGTGGTGGACAACGTCTTCGCCACCCCTGTGCTGCAGCGGCCCACCGAGGTGGGTGCCGACGTGGTGGTCTACTCCGCCACCAAGCACATGGACGGCCAGGGGCGCGTGCTCGGCGGCGCCATCCTGGGCCGCAAGGAGTTCATCGACGGCCCGGTGAAGACGCTGATGCGCCACACCGGGCCCTCCATGTCGCCGTTCAACGCCTGGGTGCTCACCAAGGGCCTGGAGACCATGGGCCTGCGGGTGCGCCACGCGGTGGGCACCACCCAGCAGCTGGCCGAGTGGCTCGAGCAGCAGCCCGGCATCAGCTGGGTGCGCTACCCGTTCCTGGCCTCGCACCCCCAGGTGGAGCTGGCGAAGCGGCAGATGTCCGGGGGCGGCACCGTCATCACCTTCGAGCTCGACGGCGGCAAGGAGCGGGCCTTCGAGCTGCTCAACCGCCTGCGGATCATCGACATCTCCAACAACCTGGGCGACGCCAAGTCGATGATGACCCACCCGGCCACCACCACCCACCGCCGCCTGGGCGCCGAGGGCCGCGCGGCCGTGGGCATCACCGACGGCGTGGTGCGGCTGTCGGTGGGCCTGGAGGACGTCGCGGACCTGCGGGCCGACCTGGACCAGGCGCTGCGCCAGGACTGACGGCGCGCAGCCGGCTGTCCGGGCTGAGGGTCCTTCCTGCTCACTCCTCGAGCAGGAAGGAGCCGGTCTGCACCCCGCCCACGTGCCGGTAGGCGGCGGTGAGGGCGCCGGTGCTGGTGCTGGCCGAGGAGACCAGCGAGAAGGTGGTGGGCACCGCGCCCTCGCCGAACAACCGCTTGCCCGTGCCCACCACCACGGGGAAGACGATCAGCCGCAGCTCGTCCACCAGCTCGTGGCGCAGCAGGGTCTGCACCAGCCCGGCGCTGCCGTGCACCTGCAGCTCACCGTCCACGGTCTCCTTCAGTGCCTGCACCGCCGTGGGCACGTCACCGGTGATCAGCTGCGAGGCCTCCCAGTCCACCGCGCCGAGCGTGGTAGAGGCCACGTGCTTGGGCAGGGTGTTCAACGACCACGCCACCCGGTCGCCCTCCACCGGAACCTTCGGCCAGTGCGCGGCGAAGATCTCGTAGGTGCCGCGACCGAGCAGGAACGCCCCGGCGTGGGAGAACCACTCGTCCACCTGGGCGCCCATGTCCTCATCGGCGAAGGGCACCAGCCACCCACCGTGCTCGAAGCTGCCGGAGACGTCCTCGGGCGGACCCCCCGGGGCCTGCATCACGCCGTCCATCGTCAGAAATGTGGTGACCACCAAGTCGCCCATGCTGTTTCGCCCTTCTCTGCCGTGCGCGCACCGTGCGCCGTCCTGGGAGAAGGGACGCCGCAGCCGCAGGAAACTGATCGACTGCCGGCATCGGCGCTGGTAGATCCGTCGCCCGGCGAGGGGCCGCCGTCACGTGGTGGTACTTGCAGACGCCCCGAGCCGGCGACTGCTCCGTCGCTCCCGGAATGGCTGCGGAGCCGTTCGTGGTCTGTAATGGCGGCTGGTACCTGCCGTTTCTTGTCGTTCGTCCGCAATGGGCGAGTCAGCCAGGAGGGCCGTTCCATGAAGCGGTTGCTGCTCGGGGCACTCGCCGCCACCACGGTCGTCAGCGCGTGCGCGCGCCCCGCTCCGTCCGGCGTCCGGGAGCAGCCGTCCGCCACGCTGGAGGAGGCGCCCACGGCCAGCGTTCCGCTGGCCACCCCGCCCACCTCGTCACCGCACACGCCGACGGTCACGCTGCGCGAGCGGGCTGCGCCGGTGCCGCCGCGCACCAGCCCGGCGCCGAGCACCGCCCGCACGCCGGTGCCCAGCGCCACCGCGTCGCCGCCGGTCACCACCACCCCCACGGCCAGCGCCCGCCCGTGCACCGACCTGTTCAGCTACGCCGGGGACCCTCGCTCCGCCGAGGAGATCAACTCGGTGGGGTGGCTGGCTGGCGCGTGCCCTGCGCCGCAGCGTCGGTAGCCGTCTGCTCCGTGGGCCCTTCCTCGGCGTCCTTGGCGTGCCCGTCGGGGTGGCGGTCGTGCTTGGGCAGCGCCACCAGCACACCGACCGCGGCCAGGGCTGTGGCGATGGCGGAGGCGAGCGAACCCGCGTGCAACCCGTCCATGAAGGTCGTGCGGACGGTGGCGACCGCTGGGCCCTGGAGCTCGCCGGGCAGCTGCCCGACCACCTCGAAGGCGGCTATCACCGAGTGCCGCGCGGCGGACACCGCGTCGGCCGGCAGCCCGAGCCCGCCGAGCTCGGTGGCGAGCTTGCCGCCGTAGACCGAGCTGAGCACCGAGCCGATGACCGCGACCCCCAGGGCCCCGCCCACCTCGCGAGTGGTGTCGTTGATCGCCGAGCCGGCGCCGACCCGCACCGCGGGCAGGGCGCCCATGATCGCGTCGGTGGCCGGGCCGGTGGTCAGTCCAAGCCCTGCTGCCATCAGCACCATCGCGACGACGATCGGCCCCCAGTAGGGCGCGTCCACCGTGGTCACCGTGACCAGCAGGAACCCGGAGCTCATCAGCAGCAGACCGGCGGCGACCACCACGGTGGTGCCCCACCGCTTCATCAGCACGATCGCCACCGGCGACAGCAGGCCCACCACCACCGCGAAGGGCAGCGTCGCCACCCCGGCCCGCAGGGTGTCGTAGCCGCGTACCGCCTGGAAGTACTGGGTGATCATGAAGATGAAGCCGAACAGGCCGAAGTAGGCCATCGCCACAGCCGCGCTGGCCGCCGACACCCGGCGGTTGGCGAACACCCGGACGTCCAGCAGCGGCTGCGACCGGCGCAGCTCCCACCAGGTGAAGACCACAGAGAGCAGTGCCGCCCCCACGAAGCCGCCGAGGGTGGCCGGCGAGAGCCACCCGTGGTCCGGTGCCTCGATCACCGTCCACACCAGCAGCCCGACGGAGGCCACTGACAGCACCGCGCCGACGGCGTCGAACCGGCCCGGGTGGGGGTCGCGCGAGCTGGGCAGCAGCAGCTTGCCGGCCACCAGCGCCAGCACCACCAGCGGAATGTTCACCAGGAAGATCGAGCTCCAGGAGAAGTGCTTCAGGAGCACCCCGCCGCTGACCGGCCCCACGGCCACCGCGAGCCCGGACACCGCCGTCCAGATGCCGATCGCGGTGGCCTTCTCCCGGCGGTCGGTGAAGATCGTGGACAGGATGGCCAGCGTGGCCGGGTAGATCAGGGCTGCCGACACCCCCATCGCCGCCCGTGCGGCGATCAGCTCGCCGGTGGTGGAGGCGTAGGCCGCCCACACCGAGGTGGCGGCGAACAGCACCAGGCCCACCTGCAGCACTGGCTTGCGCCCGAAGCGGTCTCCGAGCCCGCCACCGGTGAGCATCAGCCCGGCGAACAGCAGGGTGTAGGCGTCCACCAGCCACTGCAGGTCGCTGGTGGAGGCCCGCAGCTCGCGGCTCAGCGTGGGGAGCGCGACGTTCACGATGGTGTTGTCCACCAACACGATGAGCACGCTTAGGCACAGCACGGCCAGCGCCCACCAGCGGCGTGGGTGCGGGGCAGCGGCGTGGGACGGGTCGAGTCGTGGTGCAGCCATCAGGTTCTCCTGTAGAACGATGTACTACTGATGTGGAACAGTGTTATCTACGATGGTGGTGCTGGCAAGGGGTAACTTGCGGTCAGTGCTGGCAGTCAGGACAGCGCGCTCGGCCAGCAGGGCGTGGCACGGCGATCAGCAAGGCCAAGGAGGTACCGGTGGCGGGATCCACGCGTCGGGTGCGCACCCCCAGCGGTGACGTGCGGGCTGCGCTGGTGGACGCCGCCGAGGCGGTGCTGGTGCGAGAGGGTCCCTCCGGCGTGACCGTGCGCGCGGTGGCGACCGAGGCCGGGGTGGCGCCGATGGGTGTCTACAACCGCTTCGGCGACAAGGAGGGCCTGGAGCGCGAGCTGTTGGTGCGCGGCTTCCACGGGCTGCGTGACGCGGTGGCCCCCCGCGGCGAGGCCGACCCGCTGCAGCGGTTGCGGTGCTGCGGCGTGCGCTACCGCGAGTTCGCACTGTCGCACCCGCAGCACTACCGCGTCATGTTCGACGCCACCACCGGCGCGGGGTTCGCCTCCGAGCAGGTGCAGGAGGCGGCCATGGCGGCGTTCGGCGAGCTGGTGGGGCACGTGCAGCACGCCATGGCGCAGCGGGCGATCGCCACCGGTGACGCCGAGGACCTTGCCAGCCAGATCTGGGCGGCGGTGCACGGGGCGGTGTCGCTGGAGCTGGCCGGGTGCACCGTGGCGGTCGACCCGGAGGCGACCTACGGACGGCTGCTCGACCTGGTGATCACGGGCCTCACCGCGAGCTGACGCTCCCGCCTGCTTGGTAGCGGTTGCGGACGCGGCGCGGGGCGGGGCGGTTGGTGGTACTTGCAGACGCACCATCCTGTCGGCGTGGCGTGCGACCGTGGACCCATGGCCACGGTGCATAACGTGACGCTGCCGGAGGTGGCGCTGCTGCGGCTGGCGGCGCAGCGGCTGGTGGGGCCACGTGCTGCCACCGCGGCCGAGGCGGTGCGGTGGATGGGCGCGGTGCAGGCCCAGGACCACCCCGGCTCGCTCACCTCGGTGGCGCTGCGCACCGCCGCCGGCACCCGCGCCGACGTGGTGGCCGCGCTGGACGCCGGCGAGGTGGTGCGGACCTGGCCCATGCGCGGCACGCTGCACCTGCTGCCCGCCGAGGACGTGGCCTGGATGCTGCCGCTGCTCACCCCGCGGGTGGTGGCCGCCAGCGCGGGCCGGCGCCGCAGCCTCGGGCTCACCGAGGACGACCTCGACCGTGCCGGGCAGCTGGCCGAGCAGGCGCTGGCCGGGGGAGCTGGCCTCGCCCGGAGCGAGCTGTTCGCGGTGTGGGACGACGCCGGTCTGGCCACCCGCGAGCAGCGCGGTGCGCACCTGCTCGGCTACCTAGCCATGACCGGCACCCTGGTCTTCGGGCCCACCCGGAACGGGCAGCACCTGCTGGTGCTCGCCCGCGACTGGGTGCGCCGGCCCCGCCGGCTCGAGCGCGAGGAGGCCCTGGGTGAGCTGGCGCTGCGCTACTTCCGCAGCCACGGCCCCGCCACCCCGGCCGACCTGGGCCGGTGGGCCCACCTGCGGGTGGGCGACCGCCGCACCGGGGTGGAGCTGGCCCGGCCGCACCTGCTCAGCGTCGAGGTGGCGGGCGCCGACGGCGACGGCACCGAGCACCTGATGGACCCGCAGACTCCCGAGCGGCTCGCTGCCGCGCGCGAGGAGGCCGAGGGGGTGCTGCTGCTGCCCGGCTTCGACGAGCTGGTGCTGGGCTACGGCGATCGCCGAGCGCAGCTGGACACCGAGCACGCCGGCCGGGTGGTGCCCGGCGGCAACGGGATGTTCCTGTCCACCGTGGTGAGCGCCGGGCGCATCGTGGGCACCTGGCGGCGTGCGGGGCGCGGCGCGCAGCAGACCATCAGCGCCACCCCGTTCACCGCCTTCACCCCCGAGGTGGAGTCAGCGCTGCCCCGGCTGTACGAGCAGCTGCCCTAGCCGGCGGTCACCAGCCGCGAGCGCGCCACTCGCCCAGCTGCGGACGCTCGATGCCCAGGTTGGTGTCGCGCCCGTGGCCGGGGTAGACGACGGTGTCGTCGGGCAGCGTCCCGAAGACGCGCTCCTCCAGGTCGTCCATCAGCTGGCCGAAGTCCTCCGGGTTCTGCGTCTTTCCCGGCCCGCCCGGGAACAGGCTGTCGCCGGTGAAGAGGTGCTTCTGCTCGCCGGCGCGCAGCAGCAGGGCCACCGAGCCAGGCGTGTGGCCGCGCAGGTGGATTACCTCCAGCCGCAGCTCACCCACCTCGACGGTGTCGCCTTGGGCGAGCTCGCGGTCCGGGACCACCGGCAGCGGGGCGGCGTCCAGCGCGTGCGCGGCGGTGGGGGAGCCGGTGCCGCCGACCACGTCGGCCAGGGCCTGCCAGTGGTCAGGGTGCTGGTGGGTGGTCACCACCAGCGACAGCTCGGGGGCCTGCTCGTCGAGCAGCTCGGTGAGGCGGTCGGCGTCGTTCGCGGCGTCGATGAGCAAGGACTTGCCGGTGGAATGGCACACCACCAGGTAGGCGTTGTTGTCCATCGGGCCCACCGACACCTTGGTGAGGGTCCCGCCGGGAAAGTCCTTGCGCTGCGCGGCCCCACCCGGGGTCACCGAGCCTGTGTAGTGCGCGTCAACCTGCATGGTGCACAACGTTACCGGCGTCACGTCCAGACTGGGAGAGCGACTGGCCGCCCGGTTCTTGTCGGGGCGCCGACCTACCATGGAGGAGAGCGCGACATCCGGCCACACCGGTCGCATATCGGATGTGGTCACCTCGTGGCGGATGTTGGCCACACTCGGTGCACCGCGGTGTGCTGCCGGGTGTGCGGTGGTGCGCAGGGGAACTAGTGCGTGATGAAGGGATCTGGAGTGGCTGACCGTCTGGTCGTCCGTGGCGCTCGCGAGCACAACCTGCAGGGGATCGACATCGACCTGCCCCGGGACAGCCTCATCGTCTTCACCGGGCTGTCCGGCTCGGGCAAGTCCAGCCTCGCCTTCGACACCATCTTCGCCGAGGGTCAGCGCCGCTACGTCGAGTCGCTCTCGGCCTACGCCCGCCAGTTCCTGGGCCAGATGGACAAGCCTGACGTGGACTTCATCGAGGGCCTCTCGCCGGCGGTCTCCATCGACCAGAAGTCCACCAACCGCAACCCGCGGTCCACGGTGGGCACCATCACCGAGGTCTACGACTACCTGCGCCTGCTCTACGCCCGCGCCGGCACCCCGCACTGCCCGGTCTGCGGCGAGCTGATCTCCCGCCAGACCCCGCAGCAGATCGTCGACCAGGTGCTGGCCATGGAGGAGGGTGCGCGCTTCCAGGTGCTCGCCCCCGTGGTGCGCACCCGCAAGGGGGAGTTCGTCGACCTCTTCGAGCAGCTGCGCAGCCAGGGCTACTCCCGGGTCCGGGTGGATGGCACCGTGCACCAGCTGACCAACCCACCCAAGCTGAAGAAGCAGGAGAAGCACGACATCGAGGTGGTGGTCGACCGCCTCAGCGTCAAGGACAGCGCCAAGCAGCGGCTCACCGACTCGGTGGAGACCGCGCTGCGCCTGGCCGAGGGCGTGATCGTGCTGGAGTTCGTCGACCGCGACGAGGACGCCCCCGACCGCGAGCGCCGCTTCTCCGAGAAGATGGCCTGCCCCAACAACCACCCGCTGGCCATCGACGACCTCGAGCCGCGCTCGTTCTCCTTCAACTCGCCCTACGGCGCCTGCCCGGAGTGCACCGGCATCGGCGTGCGCAAGGAGGTCGACCCCGAGCTGGTGGTCCCCGACGACGAGCTCAGCCTGGCCGACGGCGCCATCGCACCCTGGTCCAGCGGGCAGACCGCGGAGTACTTCAACCGCCTGCTGTCCGGGCTGTCACAGGCCATGGGCTTCTCCATGGACACCCCGTGGAAGAAGCTGCCCGCCAAGGTGCGCAAGGCCGTGCTGGGCGGCTCCGACGACCAGGTGCACGTCAAGTACACCAACCGCTACGGGCGCACCCGCTCCTACTACGCCGCCTTCGAGGGCGTCATGCCGTTCCTGGAGCGGCGCCTGGAGCAGACCGAGTCGGAGTACATGAAGGAGAAGTACGACGGCTACATGCGGGAGGTGCCCTGTCCGGCCTGCCACGGCACCCGGCTGAAGCCGGAGATCCTCGCGGTCACCCTGGGCGACGAGCAGCCGCTGTCCATCGCCGAGGTCTGTGCGCTGTCGGTGGCCGACTGCTCCGCCTTCCTCAACGCCATGCAGCTCGGCCCGCGCGAGCAGATGATCGCCGGCCAGGTGCTCAAAGAGATCCAGGCCCGGCTGGGCTTCCTGCTCGACGTCGGCCTGGAGTACCTGTCCCTGGACCGCGCCGCCGGCACGCTCTCTGGTGGCGAGGCCCAGCGCATCCGGCTGGCCACCCAGATCGGCTCCGGCCTGGTGGGCGTGCTGTACGTGCTGGACGAGCCCTCCATCGGGCTGCACCAGCGCGACAACCGCCGGCTCATCGAGACCCTCACCCGGCTGCGCGACCTGGGCAACACGCTGATCGTGGTGGAGCACGACGAGGACACCATCCGCCAGTCCGACTGGGTGGTGGACATCGGCCCGCGCGCCGGCGAGCACGGCGGCCACGTGGTGCACAGCGGCACCTACGCAGGGCTGCTGGAGAACACCGAGTCCCTCACCGGGGCGTACCTGTCCGGCCGGATGGCCATCCCGCTGCCCGCCCAGCGCCGCAAGATCGACCGCAAGCGGCAGGTCACCGTGGTGGGCGCGCGCGAGCACAACCTGCACGACATCGACGTGAGCTTCCCGCTCGGGGTGCTCACCGCGGTCACGGGGGTCTCCGGCTCCGGCAAGTCCACCCTGGTCAACGACATCCTGGCCACGGTGATGGCCAACAAGCTCAACCGGGCCCGCCAGGTGCCCGGGCGGCACACCCGGGTGAACGGGCTGGACCAGCTGGACAAGCTGGTGCAGGTGGACCAGTCGCCCATCGGGCGCACCCCACGCTCCAACGCGGCCACCTACACCGGGGTGTTCGACAAGATCCGCACGCTGTTCGCCTCCACCGTGGAGGCCAAGGTGCGCGGCTACCAGCCCGGCCGGTTCTCGTTCAACATCAAGGGCGGCCGGTGCGAGGCCTGCTCCGGCGACGGCACGCTGAAGATCGAGATGAACTTCCTGCCGGACGTGTACGTGCCCTGCGAGGTCTGCCACGGTGCGCGCTACAACCGGGAGACCCTGGAGGTGCACTACAAGGGCAAGACCATCGCCGAGGTGCTGGACATGCCCATCGAGCAGGCGGCGGAGTTCTTCCAGTCCATCACCTCCATCCACCGCTACCTGCAGACGCTGGTGGACGTGGGGCTGGGCTACGTCCGGCTCGGCCAGCCAGCTCCCACCCTCTCCGGTGGTGAGGCGCAGCGGGTCAAGCTGGCGGCGGAGCTGCAGAAGCGCTCCACCGGCCGCACCGTCTACGTGCTGGACGAGCCCACCACCGGGCTGCACTTCGAGGACATCCGCAAGCTCCTCGGCGTGATCAACGGCCTGGTCGACAAGGGAAACACCGTCATCGTCATCGAGCACAACCTCGATGTGATCAAGACGGCCGACTGGGTCCTGGACATGGGCCCGGAGGGCGGTGCCGGCGGTGGCCGGCTCATCGCCCAGGGCACGCCGGAAGACGTTGCCGCGGTGCCGGAGAGCTACACCGGCCGCTACCTCAAGGACGCCCTCGAGGCCGCCCCCACAGAAGCACCCACAGTGATCCCCCCGATCAAGCGCAAGGAGAAGGTAGCCGTCCCAGCGGGGTAGCCCACCGACGGGTGGAACCTCCCTCAGACCAGGACGACTAGATTTGACGACTGATGACTCACGACGACACGACTGACCGCGACATGACCGACCGCCAGACCGCAGGCCCCGAGACTGCAGGGCCCGACACAGCGGGCCCCGAGGCTGCAGCCACCCAGGCTGCAGGGCCCGACACAGCGGGTCCCCAGAGTGCGGCGCCGTCCACCACGGACCGGCCCGCCCCCACCACGGAGACCGCCGAGCCCGAGGGGACCCCGCCTGTCTCCTTCGCCGACCTCGGCATCGACGAGCGGGTGCTGCGCGCCCTCACCGACGTCGGGTACGAGAGCCCGTCGCCGATCCAGGCCGCCACCATCCCCGCCCTGCTGCAGGGCCGGCACGTGGTGGGCCTGGCGCAGACCGGAACGGGCAAGACCGCGGCCTTCGCGGTGCCCATCCTGTCCCGCATCGACCTGAGCCAGAAGACGCCGCAGGCGCTGATCCTGGCGCCCACCCGCGAGCTCGCGCTGCAGGTGGCCGAGGCCGTGAGCTCCTACTCCCGCCACCTGCCGGGTCTGCACGTGCTGCCCATCTACGGTGGCCAGAGCTACGGCGTGCAGCTGGCCGGGCTGCGCCGCGGCGCGCACGTGGTGGTGGGCACGCCCGGTCGCGTCATCGACCACCTCAACAAGGGCACCCTGGACCTGCGCGAGCTGCGCTTCCTGGTGCTCGACGAGGCCGACGAGATGCTGGCGATGGGCTTCCAGGAGGACGTCGAGACCATCCTCGCCGACACCCCGGACGACAAGCAGGTCGCGCTGTTCTCCGCGACCATGCCCAGCCAGATCCGGCGGATCTCCAAGCGCTACCTCACCAACGCGCAGGAGATCACCGTCACCAACCGCACGGTGACCGCGGCCAACACCCGCCAGCGCTACATCCAGGTCGCCGGGAACCGCAAGCTCGACGCCCTCACCCGGGTGCTCGAGGTGGAGACGTTCGAGGCGATGATCGTGTTCGTCCGCACCAAGCAGGCCACCGAGGAGCTGGCCGAGCGGCTGCGGGCGCGCGGGTTCTCCGCCGCCGCCATCAACGGCGACATCGCCCAGGCGCAGCGCGAGCGCACGGTGAGCCAGCTCAAGAGCGGGGACCTGGACATCCTGGTGGCCACCGACGTCGCCGCCCGCGGGCTCGACGTGGAGCGCATCAGCCACGTGGTGAACTACGACATCCCGCACGACACCGAGTCCTACGTGCACCGCATCGGCCGCACTGGCCGCGCGGGCCGCTCCGGTGACGCGCTGCTGTTCGTCACCTCGCGAGAGCGCCACCTGCTGCGGGCCATCGAGAAGGCCACCCGCCAGCCCATCACCGAGATGGCGCTGCCGACGGTGGACGACGTCAACTCCACCCGGGTGAGCAAGTTCGCCGACGCCATCACCGCCAGCCTCGACTCCGCGGAGATGACCCTGTTCCGCCGCCTGGTGGAGGACTACGAGCGCGAGCACGAGGACGTCACCCTGCTGGACGTCGCGGCCGCGCTGGCCGTGATGACCCAGGACGGGGAGAGCTTCCTGCTCAAGCCGGAACCGCCCCGCAAGGAGCGCGAGCGCCACGACAAGGAGCGTGCCGCCCGCACCGGGGGCAAGGAGGCCGGTGGCTTCCGGGAGCGCGGTGAGCACAAGGAGCGCGGCTCCCGGGGGCCCGCGCGCTCGCAGGCGGGCGGGCCGATGGCCACCTACCGCATCCGGGTGGGGCGCCGGCACAAGATCTCGCCCGGGTCGATCGTCGGAGCCATCGCCAACGAGGGCGGGCTCACCCGGGCCGACTTCGGCCACATCGACATCCAGGGCGACCACAGCCTGGTGGAGCTGCCGGCCAACCTGGCCGACGACTTCTTCGAGCGGCTGCGGCGCACCCGCATCTCCGGCCAGCTCATCGGCCTCACCCGCGAGGAGGGCGAGAGCCCCCGCCGCGGCGGGGCCCGCAAGGACCACCACCGCAGCTGAGCCAGACCGACTGAGCCGGGCCCCCGTGGGGAGCCCGGCTCAGTCGTGCGTGTCGTTCGGCAGTGCGGGTCGAGCGGTGCCAGCCCGTCAGTAGACGGGGCCGGTGTACTTCTCGCCGGGGCCCATGCCCGGCTCGTCCGGGTGGACGGACTCCTCGCGGAAGGCCCGCTGCAGCGCCTGCAGGCCGTCGCGCAGCGGTCCGGCGTGCGGGCCCAGGTACTCCACCGACGAGGTGATCAGCCCGGCCAGTGCGGTGATCAGGCGGCGGGCCTCGTCCAGGTCGCGGTGCGGGCTGGACGAGGGGGTCTCGTGGGACAGGCCGAGCTTCTCCGCGGCCGAGCTCATCAGCATCACCGCAGCGCGGCTGATCACCTCCACCGCGGGGACCTCGGCCAGCTCTCGGGTGTCTGGTTCGGCAGGGATGTGCGGGTCATCGGTCATGACTGGTAGCCTTGCACCTACGACCGCCCCCGGTTCGCCGGGGGCAGCAAGTGGAGCCCCGCTCCCACCTCCACATCCCTCGGGTGTGCAGGTCCGGTCCGGCTCGTCCTCGCGACGAGCTTTGGCGCCCCGCCAGGGGTGTCAGGATCGGTCGGCAACGGGCCCCTGCACGTCCTCCTCCGAGGGCGTCCTGGGGCCTTCGTCGTGGAGAGCCCGGTTCTGCGGTCATGGACAGAATGCCGAACCTAGGAGGCCCCATCAGCGCTGAGACCCGCATCAACGATCGCATCCGTGTTCCCGAAGTGCGGCTCGTAGGGCCCAACGGGGAACAGGTGGGGATCGTGCGCGTGGAAGATGCACTCCGCCTGGCCGTGGAGTCCGACCTCGACCTGGTCGAGGTCGCCCCCGAGGCCCGCCCGCCGGTCTGCAAGCTCATGGACTACGGCAAGTTCAAGTACGAGAACGCGCAGAAGCAGCGCGAGTCGCGCAAGAACCAGCAGATGACCGTGGTCAAGGAGCAGAAGCTCCGGCCCAAGATCGACTCGCACGACTACGAGACCAAGAAGCGCAACGTGGTGCGCTTCCTCGAGGCCGGCCACAAGGTCAAGGTCACCATCATGTTCCGTGGCCGCGAGCAGTCCCGCCCCGAGCTGGGCTTCCGGCTGCTGCAGCGCCTCGGTGCCGACGTCGCCGACCTCGGCTTCGTGGAGACCTCGGCCAAGCAGGACGGCCGCAACATGACCATGGTGCTGGCCCCGCACAAGGGCGCCAAGACCAGGGTCAAGGCGCAGCAGAGCGCGGAGGCACCGCCGGCCCAGTCCGCGGCGGCCCAGGCCGCCGCGGCCACCCCTGCCGCGCCGGCCCCGGCCGAGCGGGCGCCTGCGAGCACCCCCCAGCCCGCACCGACCGAGCAGGGATCCACGTCCTAGTCAGCCCACGCTGACGACGACGCCCGCCACTACGCTCACAACCAATAGTTGAGGACGACACATGCCCAAGATGAAGACCCACAAAGGCACCGCCAAGCGCATCAAGGTGACCGGCGCCGGCAAGCTCATGCGTGAGCAGGCCAACCGCCGCCACCTGCTGGAGCACAAGCCCACCAAGCGCACGCGTCGCCTCGACGGGGACACCGCTGTCGCCAAGAGCGACCAGGGCCGCATCAAGCGCCTCCTGGGCATGTGACCTGCCCTTCCCAGTGACGGCCCCGGCCCGCACCCCGCGGCGCTGAGGCCTCTCCCGCACACCCGGGCGGATCCTCGCCCCCGAGATCGACAGGACTTACCCAGTGGCACGCGTGAAGAGGGCAGTCAACGCCCAGAAGAAGCGTCGTACGACGCTCGAGTCGGCCTCCGGCTACCGCGGACAGCGCTCGCGCCTGTACCGCAAGGCCAAGGAGCAGATGCTCCACTCGATGACCTACGCCTACCGCGACCGCCGTGCGCGCAAGGGCGAGTTCCGCAAGCTGTGGATCCAGCGCATCAACGCTGCGGCCCGCGCGAACGGGATGACCTACAACCGCTTCATCCAGGGTCTCAAGGCCTCGGGCCTGGAGGTCGACCGCAAGGTGCTGGCCGACATGGCCGTCGCTGACCCGGCCGCCTTCGCCACCCTGGTGGAGCTGGCCAAGGCGCACGTCCCCGCCGACGTGAACGCACCCAAGGAGAGCGCGGCCTGAGCGCCTCGCCCTCAGCAGGAGACCGACCCGCGGACCCGTTCACCGAACGGACTCCGCGGGTCGTTTCCGCTGTCAAGCTTCATCGCGGCGCCACCCGCCGCAGCACCGGCCACTTCCTGGCCGAGGGCGCCCAGGCCGTCCGCGAGGCCCTGGCCGACGGGCAGGTCCGCGAGCTGTTCGTCACCGCCACCGCGCTGGCCGCGCACCCGGAGCTGTCCGCCGCGGCCACCGAGCGGGGCGTGCGGGTCAGCCCGGTCACCGACCGTGCCGCGGCCGCGCTGTCGGACACCGTCACCCCACAGGGCCTGGTCGCCGTGTGCGACCTGGTGGACGTCAGCCCCGAGCAGGCCCTGCACGGCTCCCCGCAGCTGGTTGCGGTGCTCGTGGACGCCGCCGAGCCGGGCAACGCAGGCACCGTCATCCGGGTGGCCGACGCCGCCGGGGCCGACGCCGTGCTGCTGGCCGGCGACAGCGTGGACGTGCACAACGGCAAGTGCGTGCGGGCCTCCACCGGCAGCGTCTTCCACCTGCCGCTGGCCCGGCACCGCCACCCGCTGGGTCTGCTCGAGCAGGCCCGCGCCGCCGGCCTGCAGGTGCTGGCCACCGCCGCGGACGGCGAGGTGGACCTCGACGACGCCGACGAGCTGCTGCGCGCACCCACCGCGTGGCTGTTCGGCAACGAGGCGCACGGGTTGAGCCCCGAGCTGGCCGCCGCGGCCGACCACCGGGTGCGCATCCCCATCCACGGCCGCGCGGAGAGCCTGAACCTGGCCACCGCGGCGGCGCTGTGCCTCTACGCCAGCGCCCGCGCCCAGCGGCGCAGCGGCCGGGCCCACCCGGGCGAAACCCCGGCGGGGCGCTGAGCACCATCGCCTAGGATCGAGGGCGCGTCCAGCCCGGCCGAGAACCAGCGGCCGGAACCCCACACAGACAACGAGGTGCACCGCTCCGTGTCCGCCACCAACGACCCCTACGACCCCAAGCAGGTCGCCGCGTTGTCCGCGGACGCGCTCGACCGGGCGCAGGAGGAGGCCGAGCAGGCCTTCGCCACCGCGGCGGACCTGGACGCGCTGGCCGCCGCCCGCACCGCCCACCTGGGCGACCGGGCCCCGGTGATGCTGGCCCGCCGCGAGCTCGGCGCCCTGCCGCCCGCGGCCCGGGCCGATGCCGGCAAGCGGGTCAACCGCGTGCGTGCCGCCGCCCAGCAGGCCTACGACGACCGGCACGCCGAGCTGCTCGCCGAGCGCGACGCCGCCGTGCTGGTGGCCGAGGCGCTGGACGTCACGCTGCCCGCCGAGCGTCAGCCGCTGGGGGCACGCCACCCCATCACCGCCATCTCCGAGCGCATCGCGGACATCTTCGTGGCCATGGGCTGGGAGGTGGCCGAGGGCCCGGAGCTGGAGGTGGAGCACTTCAACTTCGACGCGCTGAACTTCCTGCCCGACCACCCCGCCCGCACCATGCAGGACACCTTCTACGTGGCCCCCGAGGGCTCCAAGCAGGTGCTCCGCACGCACACCTCACCGGTGCAGGTGCGCTCCATGCTCGAGCGCGACCTCCCGCTGTTCGTGGTGTGCCCGGGCCGCACTTTCCGCACCGACGAGCTGGACGCCACGCACACCCCGGTGTTCCACCAGGTGGAGGGCCTGGCCATCGCCGAGGGCCTCACCATGGCCCACCTCAAGGGCACCCTGGACGCCTTCGCCAAGGCCATGTTCGGCCCGGAGTCGCGCATCCGGCTGCGCCCCAGCTACTTCCCCTTCACCGAGCCCTCGGCCGAGCCGGACGTGTGGTTCCCGGAGAAGAAGGGCGGCGCGGGCTGGGTGGAGTGGGGCGGCTGCGGCATGGTGCACCCCAACGTGCTCCGCGCCGCCGGCATCGACGCCGACCGCTACTCCGGCTTCGCCTTCGGCATGGGCATCGAGCGGACCCTGATGTTCCGCAACGGCATCCCCGACATGCGGGACATGGTCGAGGGCGACGTGCGCTTCACCCTGCCCTTCGGCGTCCAGGCCTGACGGCCACCCCCGCTGTGCCTGTAACCAGCACCGTGCCTGACAAGATCCAGCCGAGAGAGAGCTGACTGAACGTGCGCGTACCCCTGTCCTGGCTGACCACCGACGCCGGCCTGCCCACCGGCGCGCTGCCCGACGACGCGGTCGCGGTCTCCGACGCCTTCGTCCGGGTGGGCCTGGAGCTGGAGGAGCTGTTCCCGCCCGCCGACCTCAGCGGTCCGGTGGTCCTGGGGCGCGTCGCGGAGATCACCGAGCTCACCGACTTCAAGAAGCCCATCCGCTACTGCCAGGTGGACGTGGGCAACGACGAGCCGCAGAACATCGTCTGCGGGGCCACCAACTTCGCCGTCGGTGACCTGGTGGTGGTCGCCCTGCCCGGCAGCGAGCTGCCCGGCGGCTTCGCCATCGCCTCGCGCAAGACCTACGGCCACGTCTCCGACGGCATGATCTGCTCCGCCCGCGAGCTCGGGGTGGGCGGTGAGCACTCCGGCATCCTGGTGTTGCCCGCGGGCACCGGCACCCCTGGCGAGGACGCCGTGGCCGCGCTCGGCCTGGACGACACCGTCATCGAGCTCAACATCACCCCGGACCGGGGCTACTGCTTCTCCGTGCGCGGACTGGGCCGCGAGCTGGCCAGCGCCTACGACGTGGAGTTCACCGACCGTGGCCTGGCCGAGGTCCCCGCGAGCGCCGGCGACGCCTGGCCGGCGACGCTGGAGCCGGAGGCGCTGTGCGCCCGCTTCGTGGTGCGCCGGGTCACCGGGATCGACCCCGCCGCGACCACCCCGTGGTGGCTGCAGCGCCGGCTGATCCTGGCGGGCATGCGCCCGATCTCCGCCGCCGTGGACGTCACCAACTACGTGATGCTGGAGCTCGGCCAGCCGCTGCACGCCTTCGACGCCGCCACCGTGCAGGGCCCCCTGGTGGTGCGCAAGGCCCGCCGCGGCGAGAAGCTGTCCACCCTGGACGGCGTCGTGCGCACGCTCGACCCCGACGACGTGGTGATCTGCGACGACTCCGGCCCGGTGTCGCTGGCCGGCGTGATGGGCGGAGCGAGCACCGAGGTGGGGCCGCAGACCACCGACGTGCTGCTGGAGGCCGCCACCTGGGACCCGCTGAGCATCGCCCGCACGGCGCGGCGCCACAAGCTGCCCAGCGAGGCCAGCAAGCGCTTCGAGCGGGCCGTGGACCCGGCCGTGGCCGCGGTGGCCCTGGAGCGGGCCGCACAGCTGCTGGCCGAGATCGCCGGCGGCACCGTGCAGGACGGCCGCACCGACGAGGGCGGCGTGTCCACCCCGGCATCGGTCACCATGGCCGCCGACCGGCCCGACCAGGTCGCCGGCACCAGCTACCCCGAGGGCACCACCGCTCGGCGGCTGCGCCAGGTCGGCTGCACCGTGGCGGGCACCGGCACGCTGACCGTCACCCCGCCGACCTGGCGCCCGGACATCACCCAGCCGGCCGACCTGGTGGAGGAGGTGCTGCGCCTGGAGGGGCTGGACACCATCCCGTCGGTGCTGCCCGCCGCCCCCGCCGGGCGCGGCCTCACCCCGTCCCAGCGCCGGCGTCGCGCGGTGTCCAAGGCGCTGGCGTCGGCGGGCTACGTGGAGGTGCTGCCCACGCCGTTCCTGCCCGCCGGGGTGTTCGACGCCTGGGGCCTGGCGGCCGAGGACCCGCTGCGCAACACCGCCGCGGTGCTCAACCCGCTGGAGGCCGACCGCGGCCAGCTGGCCACCACGGTGCTGCCGGCGCTGCTGGAGGCCATGCAGCGCAACGTCTCCCGTGGACAGCGGGACGTGTCGCTGTTCGGCGTGGCCCAGGTGGTCCAGCCCGCGGAGGGAACTACCGAGCCCACCTCCCTGGCGGCGCTGCCGGTGGACCGCCGGCCCAGCCAGGAGGAGATCGACGCCCTGCTGGTGGCGCTGCCGCGCCAGCCCGTGCACGTCGGGGTGGTGCTGTGCGGCCAGCGCGAGCGCGCCGGCTGGTGGGGCCCGGGCCGGGCGGCTGAGACCGCCGACGCCATCGCCGCCGCCCAGTCCGTGGCCCGCGCCAGCGGCGTGGAGCTCACCGTGCGCCAGGCGCAGCAGGCGCCGTGGCACCCCGGTCGCTGCGCCGCGCTGGTGGTGGACGGAGAGGTGGTCGGCCACGCCGGCGAGCTGCACCCCGCGGTGTGCGAGCGGGCCGGCCTGCCGCCGCGCACCTGCGCCATGGAGCTGAACCTGGACGCCGTGCCGGTGCGCGAGGTGCTGGTGGCGCCGGTGGTGTCCCCGTTCCCGCCGGTGCTGCAGGACGTGGCGCTGGTGGTGGACGCCGCCGTGCCCGCGGGCGAGGTGGAGCTGGCGCTGCGCGCCGGCGGCGGTGAGCTGCTGGAGGACGTCCGCCTGTTCGACGTCTACACCGGCAAGCAGGTGGGGGAGGGCAAGCGCTCGCTGGCCTTCGCGCTGCGCTTCCGCGCCACCGACCGCACCCTCACCGAGGACGAGGCCAGCCTGGCCAGGGACGCGGCCGTGGACGCCGCCACCGCGGCCACCGGAGCACTGCTGCGCGGCTGACCCCCGCCGGTGGATAGTTTTCCATCGCGGTGCATAATCGTCGTATGACGACAAAGGTGGCGGTGGCCGGGGCCAGCGGGTACGCGGGGGGTGAGCTCCTGCGCCTGCTGCTCGGGCACCCGGCGGTGCTCTCCGGCGAGCTGGAGATCGGCGCGCTGACGGCCGGCTCCAACGCGGGCAGCACCCTGTTCGAGCACCAGCCGCAGCTGCTGCCGCTGGCCGACCGGGTGCTGGCCCCGTCCACCCCGGAGGTGCTCCGCGGGCACGACGTGGTGTTCCTGGCCCTGCCGCACGGCTACTCCGCGGAGCTGGCCAACCAGCTGGACGACGACGTGGTGATCATCGACTGCGGCGCCGACTTCCGGCTCACCGACGCCGACGCGTGGAAGCAGTACTACGGCACCGAGCACGCCGGCAGCTGGCCCTACGGCATGCCCGAGCTGCCCGGCGCCCGGGACAAGCTGCGCGGCAGCAGGCGCGTCGCCGTGCCTGGCTGCTACCCCACGGCGTGCAGCCTGGCGCTCGCGCCGGCCATGGCGGCGGGCATCGCCGAGCCCCGGGTGAACATCGTCGCCGTCACCGGTACCTCCGGGGCGGGCAAGTCCCTCAAGCCGCACCTGCTGGGCGCGGAGGTGATGGGCTCGGTCAGCGCCTACGGCGTGGGCGGCGCGCACCGGCACAACCCGGAGATCCGGCAGAACCTCTCCGCGGTCGCCGGGCAGCCGGTCACCGTCTCCTTCACCCCGGTGCTCGCCCCGATGCCGCGCGGCATCCTGGCCACCTGCACCGCCCCCACCACCGCCAGCGCCGCGCAGGCCCGCGCGGTCTACGAGCAGGCCTACGCCGACGAGCCCTTCGTGCACGTGCTGGGGGACGGGAAGTTTCCCAGCACCGGTGCGGTGCTCGGCTCCAACGTGGTGCAGCTGGGCGTCACCGTGGACGAGGCCGCGGGGCTGCTCGTGGTGGTCGCCGCGGTGGACAACCTGACCAAGGGCACCGCCGGCGCTGCCGTGCAGTGCATGAACCTCTCGCTGGGCCTGCCGGAGACGGCAGGCCTGCCGCGGACGGGAGTGGCCCCGTGAGTCCCAACCCAGACCCCACCGGCCCCACACCGCTGAGCGTGGTGCGCAACCGTGGGGTCACCGCCCCCGCCGGCTTCCGGGCCTCGGCGATGGAGGCAGCCGCCGACACCGACGTGGCGCTGGCCCTGCTGGTCAACGAGGGTCCCGACCTCGCCGCGGCCGGGCTGCTCAGCTCCGGCGAGCAGCGCACCGCGCCCCAGCTGTGGACCCAGCAGGTAGTCACCACCGGTCGGCTGCGTGCCGTGCTGGTGCACACCGGTGTCTGCAGCCCCGGCGCCACCGCTGACCTGAGCGGCGCCAGCGAGGCCGCCAGTGCCGACTTCGGCGACACCCACCAGCTGGCCGAGACGGTGGCGAGCACCCTGAGCAGCTGGGGCAGCAGCACCGGCGCCGTGGAGGTCGCCGTGTGCGCCACCGGCGGCTCCGGCCACCGCGCCGCGGGGCAGGTGCTGGTGGCCGGGGCCGAGGAGGCCGTGCGCGAGCTGGCCGGCGGGCTGGTCGGCGGCACCGACGCTGCGTGGGCCATCGCCGGCCCGGCCCGGGTGGCGCAGGCTGCGCTGGCGCACGAGGCCGGCTGGATCGTCGGCGGCATGGTCGGGGGAGCCGGTACCGCTGCGGCGGGCACCACCTGCCTGCTCACCTGCGACGCCGTCGCCGACCCCACCACCCTGCGCGACGCCCTCGCCGCGGCCACCGCCGACCGGCTGCCGCTGCCCGCCTGCACCACCGTGGTGCTGCAGGCGTCCGGTGCCAGCGAGGTGACGGCGTCGCCGCAGGCGCTCAGCGCCGTGGTGGGCGCGATCTACGACGACCTGCAGGCGCAGGTCACCGAGGGGGACCTGTGAGCACCACCGCACCACTGGACACGGCGCAGCTGGCGGCCGACCCGCTGGACCAGGCGCAGCACAAGGCCAGCGTGCTGATCGAGGCCCTGCCCTGGCTGCAGCGCTTCCACGGCAAGATCGTGGTGGTCAAGTACGGCGGCAACGCCATGATCGACGACCGGCTCAAGCACGCCTTCGCCCAGGACATGGTGTTCCTGCGCACCGCGGGAATTCACCCCGTGGTGGTGCACGGCGGCGGTCCGCAGATCAGCGCGATGCTGGCCCGGCTGGGCATGGAGGGGGAGTTCAAGGGCGGCCTGCGGGTCACCACCCCCGAGGTGATGGACGTGGTGCGGATGGTGCTCTTCGGCCAGGTCGGCCGGGAGCTCGTCGGGCTGATCAACGCCCATGGCCCGCTCGCGGTGGGGCTGTCCGGCGAGGACGCGCACCTGTTCACCGCCGCCCGGCGCACCGCCACCGTGGACGGTGAGCCGGTGGACATCGGGCTGGTCGGCGACGTCGTGGGCGTCAACCCCGCCGCGGTGCTCGACCTCGTCGGGGCCGGTCGCATCCCGGTGGTCTCCTCCATCGCCCCCGACCTCGACGGCGTGGTGCACAACGTCAACGCCGACACCGCCGCCGCCGCGCTGGCGGAGGCCCTGGGCGCGGAGAAGCTGGTGGTGCTCACCGACGTCGAGGGGCTCTACACCGACTGGCCCGACCGCACCTCGCTGCGCTCGGTGATCGACGCCGACGAGCTGGCCACCCTGGTGCCCAGCCTCAGCGCGGGCATGGTGCCCAAGATGGAAGCCTGCCTGCGGGCCGTGCGCGGGGGAGTGCCCACCGCCCACGTCATCGACGGCCGCACCGCCCACTCCGTCCTGCTCGAGGTGTTCACCTCGCAGGGCATCGGGACGATGGTGGTCCCGCCCCCTGCCCAGACCCCCACTGGCCAGACCCCCACTCTGCGCACCCCCACCGTGCAGAACCCCACGAGGCCGGGAGCCCTGTCATGACCGCGCCCCTGCAGCAGCGCTGGAACCACGCCCTGATGAACAACTACGGCACCCCGCCGGTGGCGCTGGTCCGCGGCTCCGGGGCGGTGGTCACCGACGCCGACGGCAAGGACTACCTCGACCTGCTGGGCGGCATCGCGGTCAACCTGCTGGGCCACGCCCACCCCGCGATCGTCGAGGCCGTCACCAACCAGGTGTCCACCCTGGGCCACGTCTCCAACCTGTACCTCAACGAGCGCGCCCTGGAGCTGGCCGAGCGGCTGGTGGCCAAGGTGGGTCGCGAGGACGCCCGGGTGGTGTTCGGCAACTCCGGGGCGGAGGCCAACGAGGCCGCCTTCAAGATCGCCCGGCGCACCGGTCGGCCCACCATCATCGCCGCGGAGAACTCCTTCCACGGCCGCACCATGGGCTCGCTGGCCCTGACCGGCCAGGAGGCCAAGCGGGCGCCCTTCGAGCCGATGCCGCCGGGGGTGCGGCACGTGCCCTACGGCGACGTCGTGGCGCTGGAGCGCGCCGTGGACGGTGACACCGCCGCGGTGATGCTCGAGCCGATGATGGGCGAGTTCGGCGTGGTGGTCCCGCCGGAGGGCTACCTGGCCGCGGCGCGGGAGATCACCAGCCGCCACGGCGCGCTGCTCATGCTGGACGAGGTGCAGACCGGCGTGGGCCGCACCGGCCACTTCTTCGCCCACCAGTCCGCCGGCATCACCCCCGACGTGATCACCCTGGCCAAGGGGCTCGGTGGTGGGCTGCCCATCGGTGCCTGCATCGGCATCGGCCGGGCGGCCACGCTGCTCGAGCCCGGCCAGCACGGCACCACCTTCGGTGGGAACCCGGTGTCCTGCGCTGCCGCGCTGGCGGTGCTGTCCACGATGGACTCCGAGCGCCTGGTGGAGCGGGCCGCCGCACTGGGCAAGACCCTCGCCACCGGCATCGAGGAGCTCGCCCACCCGCTGGTGGACCACGTCCGGGGCGCTGGGATGCTGCTCGGCGTGGTGCTGCGCGCCGACCTCGCCCCCCAGGTGGAGCTGGCCGCCCGGCGCGCCGGGTTCCTGGTCAACGCCGCACGGCCCGAGGTCGTCCGGCTCGCGCCGCCGCTGGTGCTCACCGACGAGCAGGCCACCAGCTTCCTCACCGCTCTTCCCGCCATCCTCGACACCGCACAGGAGCCCACCTCATGACCCGCCACTTCCTGCGTGACGACGACCTCTCCCCGGCCGAGCAGGCCGAGGTGCTGGAGCTCGCCGCGCAGCTGAGGGCCGCGCCGTACTCCAAGCGTCCCCTGGAGGGGCCGCAGGGCGTCGGGGTGATCTTCGAGAAGAACTCCACCCGCACCCGCTTCTCCTTCGAGGTGGGCATCGCCCAGCTGGGCGGGCACGCCGTCGTGGTGGACGGGCGCACCATGCAGCTGGGCCGCGAGGAGACCATCGACGACACCGGACGGGTGCTGTCCCGCTACGTCAGCGCCATCGTCTGGCGCACCTTCGCCCAGCGCCGCCTGGAGCAGATGGTCGCCGGGGCCACCGTGCCGGTGGTCAACGCGCTCTCCGACGAGTTCCACCCCTGCCAGGTGCTCGCCGACCTGCAGACCATCAAGCAGCGCCGGGGCGAGCTGGCCGGGCTGCGGATGACCTACTTCGGCGACGGCGCCAACAACATGGCGCACTCGCTGCTGCTGGGCGGGGCCACCGCCGGGATGCACGTCACCGTGGCCGCCCCGGAGGGCTTCACCCCGGAGCCGGGCATCCTGGAGGCCGCCGCCAAGCGAGCCGCCGAGACCGGCGGCAGCGTGCACACCACCACCAGCGCCGACGCCGGTGCCGACGGTGCCGACGTGCTGGTCACCGACACCTGGACCTCCATGGGCCAGGAGGACGACGGGCTGGACCGGGTGCGGCCCTTCCGTCCCTTCCAGGTCAACGCCCGCATGCTCGGGCTGGCCGCGGCCAACCCGGTGGTGCTGCACTGCCTGCCCGCCCACCGCGGGGACGAGATCACCGACGAGGTCCTCGACGGGGTGCACAGCGGCGTGTGGGACGAGGCGGAGAACCGGCTGCACGCACAGAAGGCGCTGCTGACCTGGTTGCTGGAGCACCAGTGACCGGAGCGGGCAGGACCGCAGGGCTCAGCCGGGTGGCGCGGCAGGCCCGCATCACCGAGCTGCTGCGCACCGCGGAGGTGCGCAGCCACCGGGAGCTGGCCGCCCTCCTGCTCGCTGAAGGCGTCGAGGCCACCCAGGCCACCCTGTCCCGCGACCTCGACGAGCTCGGCGCGGTGAAGCTGCGCGGGGCGGACGGCGGCGTGGGGGTCTACGTCATCCCCGAGGAGGGCAGCCCCGTGCGGAGCGTGCAGGGCGGCACCGACCGCCTCGGCCGCATGCTCGCCGAGCTGCTCGTCTCCGCCGACCACAGTGCCAACCTGGCGGTGCTGCGCACTCCCCCTGGGGCCGCGCAGTTCCTGGCCAGCGCGCTGGACCGGGCCGCCCTGCACGAGGTTGTCGGAACCATCGCCGGGGATGACACCATCATGGTGCTGGCCCGGGAGCCGCTCAGCGGTGCCGCGCTGGCCGACAGGCTGCTCACCCTTGCCCGGGCCGACCGGGTACTTGCACCAACCACCACCGATATCGCACAAGCAACAGATCTGAAGGAGACCACAACTCATGGCTGATCGCGTCGTACTCGCCTACTCGGGCGGGCTGGACACCTCTGTCGCCATCAGCTGGATCGGCAAGGAGACCGGCGCTGACGTCGTCGCCGTCGCCATCGACCTGGGCCAGGGCGGGGAGGACATGGCCGACATCCGCCAGCGCGCCCTGGACTGCGGCGCGGTGGAGTCCGTGGTCATCGACGCCCGCAACGAGTTCGCCGACGAGTACTGCCTGCCCACCATCGAGGCCAACGCCCTCTACATGGACCGCTACCCGCTGGTCTCGGCCATCAGCCGGCCGCTGATCGTCAAGCACCTGGTCACCGCGGCCCGCGCCCACGGCGGCACCATCGTCGCCCACGGCTGCACCGGCAAGGGCAACGACCAGGTCCGCTTCGAGGTCGGCTTCAACACCCTCGCGCCCGACCTGAAGGTGCTCGCGCCCGTCCGCGACTACGCCTGGACCCGGGAGAAGGCCATCGCCTTCGCCGAGGACAACGGCATCCCGATCCAGGTCTCCAAGCGCTCGCCGTTCTCCATCGACCAGAACGTGTGGGGTCGCGCGGTGGAGACCGGGTTCCTCGAGGACCTGTGGAACGCGCCCACCAAGGACGTCTACTCCTACACCGAGGACCCCACCGTCAACTGGCAGGCGCCCGACGAGCTGATCATCAGCTTCGAGAAGGGTCGCCCGGTCGCCATCGACGGCCGCCCGGTCACCGTGCTGCAGGCCATCGAGGAGCTCAACCGCCGCGCCGGTGCGCAGGGCGTGGGCCGGCTGGACGTGGTGGAGGACCGCCTCGTCGGCATCAAGAGCCGCGAGATCTACGAGGCCCCCGGTGCGATGGTGCTCATCACCGCCCACCAGGAGCTCGAGCACGTCACCCTGGAGCGCGAGCTGGGCCGCTACAAGCGCCAGATGGAGCAGCGCTGGAGCGAGCTGGTCTACGACGGCCTGTGGTTCTCCCCGCTCAAGGAGGCGCTGGACACCTTCGTGACCAAGACCCAGGAGCACGTCACCGGCGACATTCGCCTGGTGCTGCACGGCGGCGCCATCGCCGTCAACGGTCGGCGCAGCGCCGAGTCGCTCTACGACTTCAACCTGGCCACCTACGACGAGGGCGACACCTTCGACCAGTCCTCGGCCAAGGGCTTCGTGCAGCTGCACGGGCTGTCCTCCAAGATCGCCGGCAAGCGGGACCTGGGCTTGTGAGCGAGGGCACGCACTCCGGTCTGTGGGGCGGGCGCTTCGCGTCCGGTCCCGCGGAGGCCATGGCCGCGCTGAGCAAGTCCACCCACTTCGACTGGGTGCTGGCGCCCTACGACGTGCGGGCCTCCCAGGCCCACGCACGGGTGCTGCACAAGGCGGGCCTGCTCTCCGACGCTGACCTGGCGACCATGCTGGACGGGCTCACCCGGCTGGCGGCCGACGTCGAGAGCGGGGCGTTCACCGCCGCCCACGACGACGAGGACGTGCACAGCGCCCTGGAGCGCGGGCTCATCGAGCGGGTGGGGCCGGAGGTGGGTGGACGGCTGCGGGCCGGTCGCTCGCGCAACGACCAGGTCGCCACCCTGTTCCGCATGTGGCTGCGCGACGCGGTGCGGGTGGTGGCCGAGGGCGTGCTCGACGTGGTGGACGCGCTGGCCACCCAGGCAGCGCGGCACCCCGACGCCGTGATGCCCGGACGCACGCACCTGCAGCACGCACAGCCGGTGCTGCTGGCCCACCACCTGCTGGCGCACACCCACCCGCTGCTGCGCGACGTGTCCCGGCTGCGCGACTTCGACCGACGCACGGCGGTGTCGCCCTACGGCTCGGGTGCGCTGGCCGGTTCCTCGCTGGGCCTGGACCCGGACGCGGTGGCCGCCGAGCTGGGCTTCACCGCCGCGGCGGAGAACTCCATCGACGCCACCTCCTCGCGGGACTTCGCGGCCGAGGCGGCGTTCGTGCTGGCGATGATCGGGGTGGACCTGTCCCGGCTGGCCGAGGAAGTCATCCTCTGGAGCACCGCGGAGTTCAGCTACGTCACGCTGGCCGACGCCTGGTCCACCGGGTCCTCGATCATGCCGCAGAAGAAGAACCCCGACGTCGCCGAGCTCACCCGCGGCAAGTCGGGCCGGCTGATCGGCAACCTCACCGGGCTGCTGGCCACGCTCAAGGCCCAGCCGCTGGCCTACAACCGGGACCTGCAGGAGGACAAGGAGCCGCTGTTCGACTCCGTCACCCAGCTGCAGCTGCTGCTGCCGGCCATCACCGGGCTGGTGTCCACCCTGCAGTTCCACACCGACCGGATGGCCGAGCTGGCCCCGGCCGGGTTCACCCTGGCCACCGACGTGGCCGAGTGGCTGGTGCGCCAGGGCGTGGCCTTCCGGGTCGCCCACGAGGCGGCGGGGGCCTGCGTCCGCGTCGCCGAGGGCCGTGGCGTGGGCCTGGAGGACCTGACCGACGCCGAGCTGGCGGAGATCGACCCGCACCTGACACCGGCCGTGCGCGAGGTGCTCACGGTCACTGGCTCCATCGCCTCCCGCGACGCCCACGGCGGCACCGCCGGGGTGCGGGTGGCCGAGCAGCTCAGCGGGGTGCAGGCCGACTCGCAGCAGCACCGCAAGTGGGCCACCGCTCTTCGATGAACCCCGCTCTTCGATGAACCCAGCTCTCCGATGAGCGCGCGGCTGGACGCGCAGTTCTTCGCCCGCCCCGCCGTGGAGGTGGCACCGCAGCTGCTCGGCTGCGTGCTGCACCACGGCGAGGTGGCGCTGCGCATCACCGAGGTCGAGGCCTACATGGGCGAGGTCGACCCTGGCTCGCACGCCTACCGCGGGGAGAGCCGGCGCAACAGCGCCATGTTCGGCCCGCCGGGGCACCTCTACGTCTACGCGCACATGGGGCTGCACCACTGCGCGAACCTGGTCTGCAGCCCGGCGGGCACCGCGCACGGGGTGCTGCTGCGGGCCGGTGAGGTGATCGCCGGTGCCGAGGTGGCGATGGCCCGGCGCAACGTGGGCAAGGGGGTGTGCCGCACCGAGATCGACCTGGCGCGCGGACCGGCCCGGCTCACCGTGGCGCTGGGCCTCACCCTGGCCGACAACCACGCCTCGGTGGTCGACCCCGGCGGCGACCTCTGCGTCACCGCTGCGGCCGAGCCGGTGCCGGCGGCGTCGATCGTGCAGGGCCCGCGCGTGGGCGTCGGCGGGGAGGGCGGCGACGCCGAGCGCTTCCCGTGGCGGTACTGGATCGCCGGCGACCCCACGGTGTCGCTGTACAAGGCGGCCCCACCACCCAAGAAGCGGCGCCAGGAAGCTCGTCCCTGACGCCGCCTCTCCAGCGGGTGCGGTGCCTGGTCAGCCCTGGAGCGCGCCGATCGCATCGGCGACGGCCAGGATCCGCTTGGCGTTGTCCACGTGCAGGTTCTCGATCATCCGTCCGTTCACGGTGACCACGCCGCGGCCCTCGCGCTGGGCCTCCTCGAACGCGGCGATGATCTCCTGCGCGGAGGCGATCTCCTCCTCGGTGGGGGCGAAGGCGGTGTTGCACGGCTCGATCTGCTTCGGGTGGATCAGCGTCTTGCCGTCGAAGCCCATCTGCCGGGCCTGCAGGCACTCCGCGGTGAACCCGTCCAGGTTGCTCACGTCGTTGTAGACGCCGTCCAGGATCTCCTTGTCTGCAGCGCGGGCGGCCAGCAGCGCCAGCTGCAGCCCGCCCATCAGCGGCAGGCGCCCGGGCACGTGCTCGGCGTGCAGCTCCTTGGCCAGGTCGTTGGTGCCCATCACCAGCACGGTCAGCCGCTCCGAGGCCGCGCAGATCTGCTCGGCGTGCAGCATCGCGATCGGGGTCTCCAGCATCGCCCAGATCTTCGTGTGCGCCGGGGCGCCACCAGCCTCCAGGCCGCGCTCGATGGCCTCGACGTCGGCCACGGAGTTGATCTTGGGCACCACCACGGCGGCCGGGCCGGCCTTGGCCACCGCGGCCAGGTCGTCCTCGTGCCACTGGGTGCCGATGCCGTTGATCCGGATGGTCACCTCGCGGTCGCCGTACTCCCCGGACTGCGCGGCGGCGCACACGCGGGCGCGGGCGTCGACCTTGGCGTCGGGGGCGACGGCGTCCTCGAGGTCGAGGATGAGGGAGTCGGTGGGCAGGGTCTTGGCCTTCTCCAGCGCGCGCTCGTTGGCGCCGGGCATGTAGAGGACCGACCGGCGGGGACGCAGGTGCTCAGCCATGGCTCAGGCCTCCTTGCCGGCGAAGCCGTAGGCCTCGGCGAGGTCGGCGTCCTTCTCGGCGAGCTCGCGGGCCAGCTGCACCATCACCTGGCACTGCTTGACCGACGCGTCGTCCTCCATCTTGCCGTTGAGCATCACCGCACCGGTGCCGTCGCCCATGGCCTCGATGACCTCCAGGGCGTGCCGGACGTCCTCGGGGTCGGGGGAGAAGACCTTTTTGGCGATGTCGATCTGCACCGGGTGCAGGCTCCACGCGCCGACGCAGCCGAGCAGGAAGGCGTTGCGGAACTGGTCCTCGCAGGCCACGACGTCCTTGATGTCCCCGAAGGGGCCGTAGAACGGGAGGATGCCGTTGGCCGCGCAGGCGTCGACCATGCGCGCCAGGGTGTAGTGCCACAGGTCCTGCTGGTAGACGGGGCGCTCGCCCTCGATGTTGCCGTCGGTCGGGTCCTGGCGCACCAGGTAGCCGGGGTGCCCACCGCCCACCCGGGTGGTCTTCATCCGGCGGTTGGCGGCCAGGTCGGCCGGGCCCAGGGACAGGCCCTGCATGCGCGGGCTGGCCGAGCAGATCTCCTCCACGTTGACCACGCCGCGCGCGGTCTCCAGCAGGGCGTTGATCATGATCGGCTTCTGGATGCCGGCCTTGGCCTCGAGCTGGGCCAGCAGGCGGTCCACGTAGTGGATGTCCTCGGCGCCCTCCACCTTGGGCACCATGATGACGTCGAGCTTGTCGCCGATCTCGGTGACCAGCGTGGTCACGTCGTCCAGGAACCACGGCGACTCCAGGCTGTTCACCCGGGTCCACAGCTGGGTCTCGCCGAAGTCGTTGGCCTTGGCGATCTTCACCAGGCCGTGGCGGGCGGCCTCCTTGTTGTCCGCCTTGATGGCGTCCTCGAGGTTGCCCAGCAGGATGTCCACCTTGGCGGCGAGCTGGGGGACCTTGGCCGCCATCTTCTCGTTGCTGGGGTCGAAGAAGTGGATCATCCGCGACGGCCGCACCGGGATCTCCCGGAGCGGCTCCGGGGCACCGACGGCGAGGGGGCGGAAGAAGTCCTTGGGGGAGCGCATGAATCTCCGTTCCAGCTAGCTGGTGGGGTGGTTGCAGGTCGACCAACTCTAGGCGGGCCTACCAGGCTGACGGGCGGTAGTCCTTGAGGAAGCAGCCGTAGAGGTCCTCGCCCTGCTCCCCACGCACGATCGGGTCGTACACCCGGGCCGCGCCGTCCACCAGGTCCAGCGGGGCGTGGAAGCCCTCCTCGGCCAGGCGCATCTTGGTCGGGTGCGGGCGCTCGTCGGTGATCCAGCCGGTGTCCACCGCGGTCATCAGGATGCCGTCGTCGAGCATCTCCCCGGCACTGGTGCGGGTGAGCATGTTCAGGGCGGCCTTGGCCATGTTGGTGTGCGGGTGTCCCGGACCCTTGTAGGCGCGGCTGAACTGTCCCTCCATGGCCGACACGTTCACCACGTACTTGCGGCGGGCCTTGGCCGCGGCCATCGCCGGGCGCAGCCGGCTCACCAGGATGAACGGCGCGGTGGTGTTGCACAGCTGCACCTCCAGCAGCTCCAGCGCGTCCACCTCGTGCACCCGCTGGGTCCAGCTGTTCACCGGTGCCTCGTCGGGCACCAGGCCACCGGCGTCGATGGCGCTGCGGTCGGCCACCCGCGCCGGCGAGGCCGAGCCGGCGGTCAGGGCCAGCGCGGTCAGGGCGTGCGGGGTGGGGCTGGTGGCGAGCGAACCGGCCAGCGCCGCGGGGTGCGCGTCGCTGATGTGGTCGAAGGTGATCAGCTCGGGCAGCGGCCCGGCCGGCAGGGGAGCGGACTCCGCGGCGGCCAGCGGGGCGTACGAGCCCGGCGAGCGGCGCACCGTCTGCGCAGCGTTGTTGATGAGGATGTCCAGCGGCCCCGCGGCGGCCACCGAGTCCGCCAGCGCCACCACCTGCGCGGGGTCGCGCAGGTCGATGCCCACGATGCGCAGCCGGTGAAGCCAGTCGGCGCTGTCCTCCATGGCGGTGAACCGGCGGATCGCGTCGTTGGGGAAGCGGGTGGTGATGGTGGTGTGCGCGCCGTCGCGCAGCAGCCGCAGCGCGATGTACATGCCGATCTTGGCCCGGCCCCCGGTGAGCAGCGCCCGGCGGCCGGTGAGGTCGGCGCGGGCGTCGCGGCGGGCGCGGTTCTCGGCGGCGCAGTCCGGGCACAGCTGGTGGTAGAAGGCGTCCACCAAGGTGTACTTCGCCTTGCAGATGTAGCAGGCGCGGGCCACCAGCAGCTCACCCGCGGTGGCCCCGGCGGCGTTGGACACCAGGGGGATGCCCTCGGTCTCGTCGTCGATGCGGTCGGGGGACCCGGTGGCGGTCGCGGCGATGACGGCCTTGTCGGCCGCGGCCACGGCGGCACGCTTGTCCGCCCGGCGCTGGTGCTTGACCGCCTTGAACACCCCGGCGGTGGCCCGGCGGACGGCGACGGAGTCGGGGTGGTCCACCGGCAGCGCGCGCACCTGCTGCAGCACCCGCAGGCAGGTGGCCAGGTCGGTGGGGTCCAGCGCGGACTCGGCGTGGGGCTCGCTGGCGGTCTGGGCCAGCT